>JBEAOO010000112.1:0-5507 GCA_041164825.1 Pseudomonadota bacterium
GTGATGAGCACCAACTGCTCGTGGAGCATCGACGACTCGCGCAACAAGTTCCAGTTCGGCTGCGAGTACGCGCGCATGGTGCGCGGCGGGCGGCTGGCCGAGGTCGTGCGCAACCCCAACTACCGCGGCATCAGCGCCACCTTCTGGCGCGCGCTCGCGCGGGTGGGCGACGCCAGCACCTTCGAGGTGATGGGCACGCCGTTTTGTGGCAAGGGCGAGCCCTCGCAAGTCATCCGCGTCGGCCACGCCTCGCCGGCCTGCCACTTCAGCCGCGTGGCGGTGTTTGGTGGAGCCGCCTGATGACAAACGCAGCCTTCACGCTCACCCAAGCGCCCTACTTCCACACCCTGGCCGACCGCGTGTGCGCGCTCGGTGAGGGCCACGCAGGCGAGCGCGTATCGCTCTACCTGCAGGCCGAACAAAGCACCTTCATCCGCTTCAACCGCAGCGCCGTGCGGCAGGCCACACAGGTGCAGCAAGGCAGTGCCACGCTGACGCTGGTGAGCGGCGCGCGGCGCATCGCCGCCACGCTGACGCTCACCGGCGTGGCGCACACCGACCTGCGGCGCCTCACCGATGAACTCGCCACACTGCGCAGCCTGCTGCCCGATGTGCCCGACGACCCCTACCTGCTGCTGCCCGATGCGGTCACGCACAGCCACCGCCACGAGCACGGCACACTGCCCCGCGCCGATGACGTGGTGCAGCAGGTGGCCGAGGCCGCACGGGGCCTGGACTTTGTGGGCTTCTGCGCCGCCGGGCCGGTGGTGCGCGCCTTGGCCGACAGCACCGGACAACGCCATTGGCACCATGTGGAGAGCTTCCACATCGAGTGGTGCTTGTACCTGCGCGCCGACCAGGCGGTGAAGGCCAGCCACGCGGGCGCGCACTGGATTCCGGCCGAGTTTCAAAAGTTGGTGGCGCAGAGTGCGCTGCAATTGCAGCTCTTGGCGCGGCCTGCTGCGGCCGTCGCACCCGGCGAATGGCGCGCCTACTTGGCGCCTGCGGCCGTGGCGGAACTGCTGAGCACCTTGGGCTGGAGCGGCTTTTCTGCGCGCTCGCGGCGCACCCACACCTCCAGCCTCTCGCAACTCGCCAGCGGCCTGGGCGAGCGCCTGCACCCGAGTGTGGTGTTGAACGAAGACACCGCCGCCGGACTTGCCCCCGCCTTCACACCCGACGGTTTTGTGAAGCCGGCCAGTGTGGCCTTGTTGAGCGATGGCCACCTGCGAGACACCATGAACTCACCGCGCTCCGCCCGCGAATACGGCCTGGCGGCCAACGGCGCCAACAGCAGCGAAACCCCCGAATCCTTGAGCCTGGCCCCCGGCACGCTGCGCGAAGCCGACGTGCTGGGCGCGATCGGCGACGGCCTCTATGTGAGCAACCTCTGGTACCTCAACTACTCCGACCGCAGCGCCTGCCGCATGACGGGCATGACCCGCTTTGCCTGCTTCCGCGTGCAAGGTGGCGAGCTGGTGGCGCCGCTGCCGGTGATGCGCTTTGACGATGCCTTCACCCGCCTCTTCGGCGTCGACGGCCTGCTGGCGCTGGACGAGCACGCGGTGCTGGTGCCCGACAACAGCAGCTATGGGCAGCGTGCGCTGGGCTCGGTGACGACACCGGGTGCGCTGGTGCAGGGGTGGCGGCTCACGCTGTGAGCCACCGGACGGTACGCGGCCGTCAGCCCATCTGCTGCGCAAGCGCAGCGCTCACTGCTTGGGTGGACTGCCGCGCGGATTGACGGGCGGCCTGCGTGCGCCCGTCGTAGCCCCAATCGCTCGCCGGCAACTCGCGCACGATCACATAGCTGGCCTCGGCCAGTGCCGCACCGCTGCCCAGATGCGCCACGAGCGCCGCATGCGCCTCGGCGATGAAGGCCCGCTTCTGCGCCGCCGTGTTGGTGCCGGTGGTGACGCTGATCTCCAACCAGGCCGTGGGCTGCACGGGCACCTCGCCGCCGATGAACCAGTGCGGCGTGGGCGCGGCGTCGATCAGCACCGCGGTGACCTCGCCGCGCTTGGCGAGCGTGCGCACAGTGATCTCGGTGAGTTGTTGCGCCAGTGCGGCAAAGTCGGCCGGGGTGGGCGCGCCACGGTGGCGCAAGACGAGGGTGGGCATGGTGCGGGGCTCAGTCAAGGGGTGTGGTGTGGGCAGCGGGTCGGCGTGCGGGTCGGATCAGGTGTCGGATCAGGTGTCGGATCAGGTGTAGGGTCACGGGTCGGGTCACGGGTCGACAGCCAACCCTGGGCTGACGCGCCCCACTGGCGGGCACAGTCGAGCAACACCACGGCGCTGCGCCGCAGGGCCTGGCCGGTGGCGCGCCAAGCGGCGTCAACAGCCTCACGGCGCAACTGCACGGCACGGCGCCGAGCCTCGGCGTGCAGGGCGGCAAGAGCTTCGAGATCGCGGGTTGGGGCTGGGGCAACTGAATGCGGCTTGTCGGACGCGGGCTTGAACATGGGGTGCTCCGGGGGCTGAGGGGGTTCGCGTGGTGGTGGTGGCGCTGATGTGCCGATGCCGCGGTGCCTGCACTGTAAAAATCCGCCCCACCCTGGGAAACACCCTGCGCCTCAAAAGCGTTTTGCAGCGCGCGCAAGGCCGGCGCCACACGGCGCGCTCTACGATGGCGCCATGCACACCTTGGCCTTTGATGACCTGCGCTTGTTCGCCCGCGTGGCTGCACTCGGCAGCCTCTCAGCCGTGGCGCGCGAGCGCGATGTGCCGGTGAGCCAGGTGTCGCGGGCGCTGGCGCGCATCGAGCAACGCTGCGGCGCGCGGCTGATGCACCGCTCCACCCACGGCCTGGCGCTCACGCCCGAGGGCGGCACATTTTTGGGCTACTGCGAGCGACTGATCGGCACGCTCGACGAACTGGAAGGCGACTTCAGCGCGCGCAGCGAGGTGGTGCGTGGGCGCGTGCGGGTGGCCGCCAGCACGGTGCTCGCGCGCTACCAACTGCTGCCCAGCCTGGCCGGTTTGCACGCGCTGCACCCCGAATTGCGCGTGGACCTGGAGGTGGCCGACCGCCAGGCCGACATGGCGCGCGACGGCATCGACATCGCCATCCGCAGCGCCAGCGACGTGCCCGAGACCATGATCGCCCGCCAGATCGGCCGCCTGGGCCGCGCGCTCTACGCCGCGCCGAGCTACCTGGCACAGGCCGGCACACCGCAACATCCGGACGAGTTGCGCCAGCACACGCTGATTGCCAACAGCGCCGCGCCGCACCTGAACCATTGGCCGTTTGCGCGCGACGACCAAGCCTGGAAACTGGCCATCGACGGCCACTGGCGCGCCAACGACAGCGGCCTCACCGCAAGCATGGTGCTGGAAGGGTTGGGCATCGGCCGGCTGGCGGTGATCGTGGCCGAGCCACTGGTGCTGCAAGGCCGCTTGCTGCCGGTGTTGGCCGATTGGGTGGACGCACAGCCGATTCCCATCGTTGCGGTGACGGCCAGCAACCGCCAGCGTCTGCCCAAAATACGCGCCTGCCTGACCTACTGGACCGAGTGGTTCGCGCGCTTCAACGATATGCCACCGGGCTGAGTGGCTGGGTGGCTGGGTGGCTGGGTGGCTTTGATGCGAGATTGCGTCGAACGAGCAAGTTCGCCATGGCCGAGAAGTTCGATGCTGGGTACTGAGACGAACTTCATCCCACGTCTGGCGCGAGGAGCGCTGTGCCGCATTCGCTTTGCTCCGTGTCCTCCGCCGGCCTGCGGCCGGCTCCCCCTTTCCCTGCGCAACGCGAATGCGGCACAGCGCTCCCTGAACCGGAAGTGGCACGCCACCTGGCGGCAAACCGCGGTGTTTCTGGGGCGGTGATGGGCCGGGCCGAGTTGCGCAGGTAAAGGAGGAGGGGCCGCGTCAGCGGGCCCGGGGGACACGGAGCAACTCGGCCCGGCCCATCGCCGCCCTCGCGCCGATCTCCGAACGGAAAGCCTTCGGCCGGAAACCGGCCTCATGCCAAGCAAAGCGGCCCGCCGACAGCGGCTCTTCGCACCCGCTGCGTTTTGGACGCCGTTGAAGACGAAGGCACATGGGTGGCTGAAACAACAACGGCCTGGCATCGCTGCCAGGCCGTGTTGCGTCGCACCGCTGCCCTCAGCGCGTCAGATGCTGCCCGGGATCGGCCCCGGCGCCACGTTCACATCACCACACTGCGCGCGGTGCAGCAAGGCGTGGTCCATCAACACCAGGGCCAGCATCGCCTCGGCGATCGGCGTGGCGCGGATGCCGACGCAGGGGTCGTGGCGACCAAAGGTTTCGACCGTGGCGGGCTGGCCGGCGGTGTCGATGGATTGGCGGGCGGTGCGGATCGAGCTGGTGGGCTTGATGGCGATGTTGACCGTGATGTCTTGGCCGGTGGAGATGCCGCCGAGCACGCCGCCGCTGTGGTTGCTGCGAAAGCCCTCGGGGGTCAGCTCATCACCGTGCTGCGTGCCGCGCTGGGTCACGCTCTCGAAGCCGGCGCCAATTTCCACGCCCTTGACGGCGTTGATGCCCATCATGGCGTAGGCGATGTCGGCGTCGAGCTTGTCGAACAGCGGCGCGCCCAGGCCCACGGGCACGTTGCGGGCCTCCACATGCAGCTTGGCGCCGCAGCTGTCGCCGTCTTTGCGCAGCGCGTCCATGTGGTCTTCCAGGCGCTGGATGTCGCTGACGTTGGCCGCGAAGAAGGGGTTGTTGGGGATGTGGTCGAGCGACTCGAACGGAATCGCCACGTCGCCGATTTGGGTCATGTAGCCGACGAAGGTGGTGCCGTGGGTTTGTTGGAGCCACTTCTTGGCCACCGCGCCCGCAGCCACCATGGGCGCGGTCATGCGGGCCGATGAGCGGCCACCACCGCGCGGGTCGCGGATGCCGTATTTGTGCCAGTAGGTGTAGTCGGCGTGGCCGGGGCGGAAGGTCTGCAGGATGTTGCCGTAGTCCTTGCTGCGCTGGTCGGTGTTGCGGATCAGCAGAGCGATGGGCGCACCGGTGGTCTTGCCTTCGTAGATGCCGCTGAGGATCTCGACAGCGTCGGGCTCGCTGCGCTGGGTGACATGGCGCGAGGTGCCGGGGCGGCGCCGGTCCAGCTCGGGCTGGATGTCGGCCTCGCTCAAGCGCATGCCGGGCGGGCAGCCGTCGATCACGCAGCCGATGGCCGGGCCGTGGCTCTCGCCGAAGTTGGTGACGCGGAAGAGTTCGCCGAGGGTGCTGCCGGACATCGTGGATTCAGATCCTGTGAAGCCTCAAAGGCAAACACCGCCCGGAGGCGGTGTTTGCACGGATCTCGATTCTAAATCGGCGAGGTCAGGACGTTTGCTCGTCGCGCGGCTCCTCGACCGGCCAGTCGCGGATGTAGGCCTTGAGCATGCGGTTCTCGAAGTCCTGCCCGTCGACCACGGCCTTGGCGACGTCGTAGAACGAGATCACGCCCATCAGGGTGCGCTGGCTCATCACCGGCATGTAGCGCGCGTGGCGGCCGAGCATCATGCGGCGCACCTCGTCGATCTCGGTCTCGG
>JBEAOO010000113.1:0-22955 GCA_041164825.1 Pseudomonadota bacterium
GCGCACACTGGCAACAGGCCCGACAACCTGGGCTGCGGCGCGACACGCGTGCTGCCCTCCAGGTGCGAACCGGGCAAGCCATGGAGATGAGTCAGATGTCGGACGCAACATTCAAGAACTCGGCGGACCTCGCCGCCTGGCAAAAAGCCGCCGCCAAATCCGCTCCCGGCGGTCAGGTGGAGGCACTCAACTGGGTGACGCCTGAGGGCCTGGTGGTCAAGCCGCTCTACACCGCGGCCGACACCGCCACGCTGCCGCTGATCGACACGCTGCCCGGTTTTGCCCCGTTTCTGCGCGGCCCGCAGGCCACGATGTATGCGGTGCGCCCCTGGACCATTCGCCAATACGCGGGCTTCTCTACCGCTGAAGCCTCCAACGACTTCTACAAAAAGGCGCTGGCAGCAGGCGCCCAAGGTGTGAGCGTGGCGTTTGACCTGGCCACCCACCGCGGCTACGACAGCGACCACCCGCGTGTGACGGGCGACGTCGGCAAGGCCGGTGTGGCCATCGACAGCGTGGAGGACATGAAGATCCTGTTCAACGGCATCCCGCTCGACAAGGTGAGCGTCTCGATGACGATGAACGGCGCGGTGCTGCCGGTGCTGGCGGGCTATGTGGTGGCGGCCGAAGAGCAGGGCGTGTCGCAAGACCAGTTGAGCGGAACGATTCAGAACGACATTCTGAAAGAGTTCATGGTGCGCAACACCTACATCTTTCCGCCCGAGCCGAGCATGCGCGCCATCGGCGACATCATCGAGTACACGGCCAAAAACATGCCGAAGTTCAACTCGATCTCGATCTCGGGTTATCACATGCAAGAGGCCGGCGCCAACCAGGCGCTGGAGCTGGCCTTCACGCTGGCCGATGGCCGCGAGTATGTGAAAACCGCGCTCGCCAAGGGCCTCAACGTGGACGAGTTCGCCGGCCGCCTGAGTTTCTTCTGGGCCATCGGCATGAACTTCTATTTGGAAGTGGCCAAGATGCGCGCGGCGCGCTCGCTGTGGCACCGCATCATGAGCGAGTTCAAGCCGCAAAACCCCAAGAGCCTGATGCTGCGCACCCACTGCCAAACCAGCGGCTGGAGCCTCACCGAGCAAGACCCGTACAACAACGTCGTGCGCACCACCATCGAGGCCATGGCCGCGGTGTTTGGCGGCACGCAAAGCCTGCACACCAACGCGCTCGACGAAGCCATTGCGCTGCCCACCGAGTTCAGCGCCCGCATCGCCCGCAACACCCAACTCATCATTCAAGAAGAGACCCACATCACCAACGTGGTCGACCCCTGGGCCGGCAGCTACATGATGGAGACGCTGACCCAGCAGATGGCCGACGCGGCCTGGGCCATCATCGAAGAGGTGGATGCGATGGGTGGCATGGTGAAGGCCGTGGACAGCGGCTGGGCCAAGCTCAAGATTGAAGCCAGCGCGGCACAAAAACAAGCGCGCATTGACTCGGGCTCTGATGTGATCGTCGGCGTCAACAAATACAAGCTGCCCAAAGAGGACGCGATCGACACGCTGGAGGTGGACAACGTGGCGGTGCGCGACAACCAGGTGGCGCGCCTCAAAGCCGTGCGCGCCGCGCGCGACAACGCCCGCGTGCAAGCCGCGCTGGACGCGCTCACCGCCTGTGCAGAATCGGGCCAGGGCAACCTGCTCGACCTGAGCATCCAAGCCGTACGCCTGCGCGCCACGGTGGGCGAGGTGAGTGATGCACTCGAGAAGGTTTGGGGGCGCCACCGCGCCGACACACAAAAGGTGACCGGGGTGTACGCAGCCGCTTACGACAGTGCCGAAGGCTGGGACAAGCTCAAGGCCGAGATCGAACAATTTGCCGCCGACGAAGGCCGCCGCCCGCGCGTGATGATTGCCAAGCTCGGCCAAGACGGCCACGACCGTGGCGCCAAGGTGGTGGCCACGGCCTTTGCCGATTTGGGTTACGACGTGGACATGGGCCCGCTGTTCCAGACCGCCGAAGAATGCGCCCGCCAAGCCATCGAAAACGACGTGCACGCCGTGGGTGTGAGCACGCTGGCGGCCGGCCACAAAACCTTGGTGCCCGCCATCATCCAGGCGCTCAAAGACCAGGGTGCCGACGACATCATCGTGTTCGTCGGTGGTGTGATCCCGCGCCAGGATTACGAGGCGCTCTACGAGGCCGGCGTGAAGGGCATCTACGGCCCCGGCACGCCCATCCCGGCCAGCGCCAAGGACGTGTTGGAGCAGATCCGCCAGAACCTCGCCAAGTCGACCTGACGCTGCTATCGCCACGCCCGCCGCTGCACCCTGAACCTGTTTCCGCGCCGATCTTGAACCCCACCGACCTCGCTTTGCTCGACGCCGTGCGCCGCGGTGAGCGCCGTGCGCTGGCCAAGGCCATCACGCTGCTCGAATCGACCCGGCCCGACCACCGGCTGCGCGCCGATGCGCTGCTCAACGCCGCCCTGCCGCACACCGGCCAAGCGCTGCGCTTGGGCATCTCGGGTGTGCCGGGCGTGGGCAAATCGACCTTCATCGAAACCCTCGGCCTGCAGTTGATTGCGCAAGGCCACAAGGTGGCGGTGCTGGCGATCGACCCGTCGTCCAGCGTCAACGGTGGCTCCATCTTGGGCGACAAAACCCGCATGGAGCAGCTCAGCGTGCAGGCCCAGGCCTTCATCCGCCCCAGCCCGGCCAGCGGCACGCTGGGCGGCGTGGCCGAGAAAACCCGCGAGGCCATGCTGATCTGCGAGGCCGCGGGTTTTGACGTGGTGATCGTTGAGACCGTGGGCGTGGGCCAGAGCGAAACCGCCGTGGCCAGCATGACCGATCTGTTCGTGCTGCTGCAACTGCCCAACGCCGGCGACGACCTGCAGGCCATCAAGAAAGGCGTGATGGAGCTGGCCGATTTGGTGGTGATCAACAAGGCCGACCTCGACCCCACCGCCGCCATGCGCGCCGAGGCGCAAATCACCAGCGCGCTGCGCGTGTTTGCCTTCCATGGCCGGGGCGATCCGCACGCCGCCGTGCGCTCGCGCGTGCTGCAGATCAGCGCGCTCAAGAACACCGGCGTGGTCGCCTTTTGGCAGCGCGTGCAGCAAGAGCTGGCCGAGCGCCAAGCCGCAGGCGTGCACGCCGCGCGCCGCCAGCAGCAGTCGCTGGCGTGGATGTGGGATTTGATCCATGCGCGGTTGCTGAAGGATTTTCGCCAACACCCGGCCGTGCGCGAGGCCTTGCCCGCGGCACTCGCCGATGTGTGCCAAGCGCGTGTGGCGCCCTCGGCCGCTGCCCGCAGTTTGTTGAACCTGTTCCGGCCCTCGCCAGCGAGTGGCTCATCCATTGATCCCGAGACACCGCCGCCGGCCCAAGGCTGAGCGCGGCGCAGACCCACAAGAAGGAGCCTGACCACCATGCACGACATCATCCAGCAGCTGGAAGAAAAGCGCGCCGCAGCCCGCCTGGGCGGCGGCGAAAAGCGCATCGCCGCGCAGCACAAAAAAGGCAAGCTCACCGCGCGCGAGCGCATCGAGTTGCTGCTCGATGAAGGCACGTTCGAAGAGTGGGACATGTTCGTCGAGCACCGCTGCGTCGACTTCGGCATGGAAGACACCAAGATCCCCGGCGACGGCGTGGTGACGGGCTACGGCATGATCAACGGCCGCTTGGTGTTCGTGTTCAGCCAGGACTTCACCGTGTTCGGCGGCGCGCTCTCTGAGACGCATGCCGAAAAAATCTGCAAGGTGATGGACCAGGCCATGAAGGTCGGTGCCCCGGTGATTGGCATCAACGATTCGGGCGGCGCGCGCATTCAAGAAGGCGTGGCGTCGCTGGGCGGTTATGCCGATGTGTTCCAGCGCAATGTGATGGCCAGCGGCGTGGTGCCGCAGATCAGCATGATCATGGGCCCGTGCGCGGGCGGCGCGGTGTACTCGCCGTCGATGACCGACTTCATCTTCATGGTCAAGGACAGCAGCTACATGTTCGTCACCGGCCCCGAGGTGGTGAAGACCGTGACGCACGAAGACGTGACGGCCGAAGAGCTGGGCGGTGCTTCTACGCACACCACCAAGAGCGGTGTGGCCGACCTGGCCTTTGACAACGATGTGGAAGCGCTGCTGATGCTGCGCCGCTTCTACAACTACCTGCCGCTCAACAACCGCGACAAGCCGCCCGTGCGCCCCAGTGGTGATGCGGCCAACCGCCTCGACCACTCGCTCGACACCCTGGTGCCCGACAACCCCAACAAGGCCTACGACATCAAGGAATTGATCGTCAAGGTGGTGGACGACGGCGACTTCTTCGAGCTGCAGCCCGACTACGCCGCCAACATCGTCATCGGCATGGCGCGCATGGCAGGCCAGACGGTCGGCATCGTCGCCAACAACCCGCTGGTGTTGGCCGGTTGCCTCGACATCAAATCGAGCATCAAGGCCGCGCGCTTTGTGCGCTTTTGCGATGCGTTCAACATCCCGGTGATCACGTTTGTTGACGTGCCTGGCTTCATGCCCGGCACCAGCCAGGAGTACGGCGGCATCATCAAGCACGGCGCCAAGCTGCTCTATGCGTATGCCGAATGCACGGTGCCCAAGATCACCGTGATCACGCGCAAGGCCTATGGCGGCGCGTACGACGTGATGAGCTCCAAGCACCTGCGCGGCGATGTCAACTTTGCGTGGCCCAACGCCGAAATCGCGGTGATGGGCGCCAAGGGCGCGGTGGAAATCATCTTCCGCGAGGACAAGGGCGACCCCGAGAAGCTGGCCGCCAAAGAGGCCGAATACAAAGCCCGCTTCGCCAACCCCTTTGTGGCCGGCGCCCGCGGCTTCATCGACGACGTGATCCAGCCCCACGAAACCCGCAAGCGCATCTGCCGCTCGCTGATGATGCTCAAGGACAAGAAGCTTGAGAACCCGTGGCGCAAGCACGGCAACATTCCGCTGTGAGCAGCATGACCTCTCCAGCCCCATCTCCTTCGCCCGTCGAGCAATTGATCGAGTGGCAGGTGTATGTCCGCGAGCTAGAGCAATGGACTGCGGAGGCAGCGGACGGGCCTGAAAAGCAGCGATTGATGGGCGAGTTGGACAGCGCCCAAAAAGTGGCAACGTGCTTGGTGAATCACAGCCTGAACTTCAAGCTGGAAACCCGGGCCGCCGTGAAGAGACTCAAAATCTAAGGATTGCGCATGTTCAAGAAAATTCTGATTGCCAATCGCGGGGAAATCGCCTGCCGCGTCATCAAGACGGCCCAAAAGATGGGCATCCAAACCGTGGCCGTGTACTCGGAGGCCGACAAGGATGCGCGCCATGTGGAGCTGGCCGACGAGGCCGTGCTGCTGGGCCCGGCGCCGTCGCGCGAGTCGTACCTCGTGGCCGACAAGATCATTGCCGCCTGCAAGGCCACGGGCGCTGAAGCCGTGCACCCGGGCTATGGCTTCTTGTCGGAGAACGAAGCCTTTGCCCGCCGCTGCGAAGAAGAGGGCATCGTCTTCATCGGCCCCAAGCACTATTCCATTGCGGCCATGGGCGACAAGATCGCGTCCAAGAAGCTGGCGCTGGAAGCCCAGGTCAACACCATCCCCGGCTACAACAATGCCATCGACACGCCCGAGCAGGCGGTTGAGATTGCCAAGGGCATTGGCTACCCGGTGATGATCAAGGCCAGCGCCGGCGGCGGTGGCAAGGGCCTGCGCGTGGCCTTCAACGACAAAGAGGCCTTCGAGGGCTTCAGCTCCTGCCGCAACGAAGCGCGCAACAGCTTTGGCGACGACCGCGTGTTCATTGAAAAATACGTGCTCGAGCCGCGCCACATCGAGATCCAGGTGCTGGGCGACAGCCACGGCAATGTGCTGTACCTCAACGAGCGCGAGTGCTCCATCCAGCGCCGCCACCAGAAGGTGATCGAAGAGGCGCCGTCGCCCTTCATCACCGACGCGACCCGCAAAGCCATGGGCGAACAAGCCGTGGCGCTGGCCAAGGCCGTGAAGTACCAGAGCGCCGGCACGGTGGAGTTTGTGGTGGGCAAGGACCAGGACTTCTACTTCCTGGAGATGAACACCCGCCTGCAGGTGGAGCACCCGGTGACGGAGAACATCACTGGCCTCGACCTGGTGGAGCAGATGATCCGCGTGGCCGCGGGCGAAAAACTCACCTTCACGCAAGACGAGGTGAAGAAAGAGGGCTGGTCGATCGAGTGCCGCATCAACGCGGAAGACCCGTTCCGCAACTTCCTGCCCTCCACCGGCCGCCTGGTGCGCTACCAACCGCCTGCGCAGCAGCTGGAGCAGTCCATTGAGACCCTGCAAGGCCCCGCCTACAGCGACGGCAAGTTTGGTGGCGTGCGCGTGGACACGGGCGTCTACGAGGGGGGCGAGATCCCGATGTTTTACGACTCGATGATCGCCAAGCTGATCGTGCACGGCAAAGACCGCAACGATGCGATTGCCAAGATGCGCGCCGCGCTCAACGCCTTCGTGATCCGCGGTATCAGCAGCAACATCCCCTTCCAGGCCGCGCTGCTGGCCCACCCCAAGTTCGTCACCGGCGACTTCAACACCGGCTTCATCGCTGAGCACTACGGCCAGGGCTTCCGCGCCGAAGACGTGCCGCACGACGACCCGCTGTTTCTGGTGGCCCTTGCCGCCTTTGTGCGCCGCAAAGCGCGCGAGCGCGCGGCCGGCATCAGCGGCCAGTTGCCCGGTCACGAGGTGGGGCATCAGAACGAGATGGTGGTGGTGCAACTCGGCGAAAGGGGTCAGCACGTGCACCACCCGGTCACGCTGGGCTACTTCAACCCCTCGCTCGGCACGGTGGATGTGACGGTGGATGGCAGCAAGACCTACACCATCCAAAGCCACACCAAGTTGGGTGACGTGCTGATGGTAGGCAAGGTCAACGGCCAACCGTTTGCCGCGCAGGTGGAGCGCAGCTCAGCCAAGCAGCCGCTGGCGCTGCGTGTGTCGCACAACGGCACGGCCATTGACGCCATGGTGCTGCCCCCGCGCGCCGCCGAGCTGCTCAAGCTCATGCCCTACAAGGCCCCACCCGACCTGAGCAAGTTCTTGCTCTCGCCGATGCCGGGTCTGCTGGCCGATGTGCCGGTGAGCGTGGGCCAAAAGGTGCTGGCCGGCGAGAAGCTGGCGGTGATCGAGGCGATGAAGATGGAGAACATCTTGGTGGCCACGCAGGACTGCGTGGTCAAGGAGATCCGCGCGCAAAAAGGCGAGAGCCTGAGCGTCGATCAGGCGATTCTTTCCTTCGAGTAACTCCTGCCATGAGCGCCAAACCCTTCAAGATCCTCGGCATCCAGCAAATCGCCATCGGCGGCACGAGCAAAGACAAGCTCAAGTCGCTGTGGGTGGACATGCTGGGGCTGACGGTGAAAAGCACCTTTGTCAGTGAGCGTGAAAACGTCGACGAAGACATCTGCGCCCTCGGCAGCGGCCCCACCGCGGTTGAGGTCGATTTGATGCAACCGCTCGATCTGGACAAAAAGCCGGCCGTGCACACCACGCCGCTCAACCACGTGGGGCTGTGGGTGGACGATCTGCCCAAGGCGGTGGCATGGATGACGGCCAACGGCGTTCGTTTTGCGCCCGGCGGCATCCGCAAAGGCGCAGCGGGCTACGACATCACCTTCATCCATCCCAAGGGCAACGACGAATTTCCGGTGGGCGGCGAGGGCGTGTTGATCGAGCTGGTGCAGGCACCGCCTGAGGTGGTGGCGGCGCTGGGTTGAGCTGGTTCTGCTTACCGTGACAACGCCGCCTTTTGGGCGGCGTTTTTCATGGTGCCCGGTGGTTGGGGCGCCTTTGCGTTCGGAGGTGGCGAACGTGCAGTCGGACTTCATCACTGTGTTTGGCGCTGCGGTTCACTTCACGCCGAGGCTGGTGCTCGGAGCGCAGTGCCGCATTCGCTTTGCTCCGTGTCCTCCGCCGGCCTGCGGCCGGCTCCCCCTTGACCTGCGCAAAGCGAATGCGGCACTGCGCTCCCTGAACCACTGGCGGCATGTGGCGTGGACGCATGCCGCGGTGTATGCAGGGGCGGTGGTGGGCCGGGCCGATGTGCGCAGGTCAAGGGGGAATGGGCCGACCGAAGGGCGGCCCAGGAGGACACGGAGCACATCGGCCCGGCCCATCGCCGCCCTCGCGCCGACCGTCGGATGGGAAGCCCAGGGTCGGGATACGGCCTCAGGTCAAGCGCACCAGCGTGCCTTAACCCTGACCCTCAGTCCCCTGAGAACTTGTGCGTGTTGAACGCCAAGCCGCGTCAGTAAGCCAGCTCAAACCGCTGATTCTTGAAGCGCAGCACGGCCGACTTCAGGCGGATCTGCTCCAGCACCAAACCGGGCGCAATGCTCTCACCTTCGTGCAGCAGCACGCCGTTGACGATCAGCAGGCGGTCGGCGCGGTTTTGCGAGTGGATGGCGCCGCTGACGGCCAGGGCAGGCAGGCCGGCGCGCAGGTCGGGGGGCAGGTCGGCCAGCGAGGGGAGCTTTTCGGCGGGCGCGTTGGCGGCGGCCAGTGCGGCGGCCTTGGCCGCTTTGGCCTCTGCCGCAGACGCAGCGCGCGCCTGGGCCACGGCCAGTTTGGCGGCGGCTGCGCTCGCGGCGGCCTCGGCCCGGGTGGCCGCCGCGCGGGCGCGCTCGGCTTGGGCCGTGGCAGCAGCGCTGGTCTCCGCCGGGGTGGGTGCGGTGGTGGCCGGGACGGCGGCAGCGCGCTGCGGCTCTGCCGGTTGTGCTGTGGTTTGCGCTCGGGCCGCTGGCTCGGCGCTCTGCATCGTGCGCTGGTCAGGCGGCTGCGCAGGCGCGGCAGCTATTGGGCTGGGCAAGGCGGGTGGCAGGGCAGGGGCCGATGGCAACGTGGGCGCCGGCTGGGTCGGGGCGGGCATGTCCGGCACATGGGAGGCCTGCGGCGGCAACCCGCGCGCATCGGGCTTGAAGGTGAGCCACAGCAGCAGCGCCGCAATCAGCAGGCCCACGCCCAGCAGCGCCCAGCGCAGGGCCGAGCCGGTGGCTGCCCCATCGCCACGCGTGCCATCGTGTGCGCCGGCATTGCCGTGCTGCGCCATCAGGCCGGGCACGCGGCCTTGTTCGCGTTCGGCTTCAGCGCGCTTGAGGGCATCGAGGATGAACGACATGGCGGGATGGGCTCAGAGGGGCAACAGCACGGGTTCCGCCACGCCCACGGCGCGGTTCAGCCGCATCAGGGTGGCGGGTGTGGGTTTGCCATCGGCGGGCAGGCCCTGGGTGTTTTGAAACGCGATCAGCTGCGCAGTGACGCTGCTGCTGCCACCGTCGGGCAGCGCGCCTTGCTGCTGCAGCAGTGCCAGGCGGGTTTGCAGCCAGGCCTTGCGGGCTGGGGGATGGGTGCTGGGGCGCGGGCCGGCGTCAAAATCCATGCGCCAAGCGGTGCGGAACTGGCCGGTCCACAGTCGGGCCACGGTCAGCACCGGCAAGCGGTAGTCGATGCCTGCGGCGTGCAACTGCGCCATGTCGGCCGAGAGGCCGGTCAGCACGGCGCTGCCTTGGCCGTTGCCCTCCAGGTCGCGCAGCGTCAGCAGCGTGGGGCGGTTCATGGCACGCAGTTCCTCGAGGGTGGCGCGGCCTTCCAGGCAGGCCAGCCGGTCGAGCCAAGCGGCTTCGCAAGGGGCGCCACCACGGGTGGCCGCGCCTGGGGTGGCGGGGGCGGACGCCTGGCGCGGGCTGGGGCGCCAGTGCTGGAGCAGCAGCGGCCAATCGCTGCCGCCACTTGCTGGCCCATCCACCGCTGGCCAGTGGTCGGGCGGCACCGTGGCGTAGGCGCCTTGCGGGCGGCTGGCGGACAGCGCGGGCGCGCTGGCGGTGGTTGGCGAGGTGGGCGATGCACTGAGCGACGCGTGGGGCAGGGGCGTGGGGCTCTGGCGGGTCGCCGCTGTGCGCGCCACGGCCCTGTTTTGCCAGAGCATGGCGCCCGCCGCCAGCAGCAGCACCGCGCCCACCACCGCCGCCAGCACGGCCCGCTCGCGCCGGCCCAGGCACAACGCGCGCAGGCGCTGCCACGGGCTGCGCACGTCAAACACCTCGGCCGCAGCGCGGTTCACGGTGTCGACCTCGACGCGCGCCGCATTGAGCGTGTAGGCACCCAGCAGCGCGCGGTCGCACAGCAGGTTGATGCGCCGCGGCACGCCGCCGGTGAGCGCGTGGACGCGCTTCATGGCTGCACGGGCGAACACATTGGGCCGGCTCAGCCCCGCCACGGCCTGGCGGTGGCGGATGTAGCGCTGCGTGTCATCGGCCGACAAGGGGCCCAGGTGGTAGCGCGCAATCACGCGCTGCGCGAGCTGCTCCAGCTCGGGCCGGGCCAGCATGGTGCGCAGCTCGGGCTGGCCGATCAGGATGATCTGCAGCAGCTTGCGCTCGCTGGTTTCCAGGTTGGTCAGCAGGCGCAGTTGCTCCAGCACCTCGGGGGCCAGGTTTTGCGCCTCGTCGATGATGAGCACGGTGTTTTGGCCCACCGCGTGGGTGCGCAGCAAAAACTCGTTGATGCCATCGACCAGCGGCTTGATGGCTTCACCCGACACGCCCCCGGGCAGCGGAATGCGCAGCTCCTCGCACACCGTTTGCAGCAGCTCGATGGCACTGAGCTTGGGGTTGAAGATGTAGGCGACGTTGCAGCGCTTGGGGATTTGCTCGATGAAGGCGCGGCAGACCGTGGTCTTGCCCGCGCCGATCTCGCCGGTGAGCAGCACAAACCCGCCGCCGCCGCCCAGGCCAAACAGCAGGTGCGCCAGCGCCTCGCGGTGACTCTCGCTCATGTAAAGCGAACGCGGGTCGGGCGCGATGGAAAACGGGGGGCGCAAAAAGCCGAAGTGCTGCGCGTACATGCCCGCAGGATACGCGCCACGCCCACCAGCGTCTCGCGCCGCCGCCGCGGGCTTGGCGTCAGCAGGGCGTGAAGGCGCATGCACCGGCCGAGACGGCTCGGCCGGGTGACCCGGCGTGTTCAGACCGCCACCGGCGCTTTGATGGCCGGGTGGTGCTGGTAGTCGAGCACCTCAAAGTCATCCAGCGCGTAATCGAAGATCGACGCCGGGCGGCGCTTGATGTGCAGCACCGGGTAGGGCAGCGGCGTGCGGCTCAGCTGCAGCGCCACTTGCTCGCTGTGGTTGCTGTAGAGGTGGCAGTCGCCGCCGGTCCAGATGAAGTCGCCCACGTCCAGGTCGCACTGCTGGGCCAGCATGTGGGTCAGCAGCGCGTAGCTGGCGATGTTGAAGGGCACGCCCAAGAAGATGTCGGCGCTGCGCTGGTAGAGCTGGCAGCTGAGCTTGCCGCGCCCACCGGGCTCGGTGGCGGGGGCCACGTAAAACTGGAAGAAGGCGTGGCAGGGCATCAGCGCCATCTGGCTCAGCTCGGCCACGTTCCAGGCGCTGACGATGATGCGGCGGCTGTCGGGGTTGGTGGTGAGCTGCTTCACCACCTCGCTGATCTGGTCGATGTGGCCGCCGTCCGGCGTGGGCCAGGCGCGCCATTGCACGCCGTAGACCGGGCCCAGGCTGCCGTCTTCGCGCGCCCATTCGTCCCAAATGGTGCAGCCGCGCTCTTGCAGCCACTGCACGTTCGAGTCGCCACGCAGAAACCACAGCAGCTCCAAGATCACCGCCTTCAGGAACACCTTCTTGGTGGTCACCAGCGGAAAACCTTCGTTCAGATCAAACCGCATCTGGTGCCCGAACACGCTGGTCGTGCCCGTGCCCGTGCGGTCGCCCTTGGCCACACCCTGGGTGGCCACATGGCGCATGAAGTCTTCGTACTGGGAGCGGATGGGGCGGGTGGTCATGGGTGTGGCGAGCAGATTCAGTGGGGGCGTGAGCAAACGCGTGATTGAGCGCGTGAGTAAGCGCGTGGCTGAGCGCGTGGCTAAGCGCGTCAGTAGGCGCCGAACAAGGTGTCGAGGGCGGCGAACACGGCCTCGCGGCCCAGGTTCAAATTCTGCACGGGGCGCGTCAACGCAGACAGTGGCACGGCGCCGATGGTGGCGGTGTCGAGCACCACGTCGTTGTCAATCACCCGCAGCAGCGGGTTCAGGTCCCGGGCACGCGGACCAAACGCCTCGACCCACCGCAGCGGGATGACCACACGGGTGTCAATGCCGTCGATGAAGTCGTTTTGCACATCCAACAAGTAGGGTGTGTGTTCGCGCTCCGTCAGATCGGGGTTGGCGTAGACATCAAACCGAGCCATCGCCGCGCTCGCCCTTCAAAAAGGTGCGGTACTTCGCCAGCGGCAGGCCTTCGCGGGCAATGCGGGCGTTGTAGTGCGCGATGGCTTCTTTGTTGTCCTCGTTCCAGCGCGCCCAGTGCCGGCGCTTCACTTCTTCGGCCAGCAAGGTGTCCACGGTGGCGGAGAGGTTCATGCCCAGTTCACGGGCACGGTCCAGCACCTTGGCGTTCAAGCTCAGGTTGATGGGGCGCTTGGTGACATCGTCTTTGAGCATCATGAAAAACCTCCATCGCGTGTGCGCATTAATTATGCGCGATGCCCCTCGCCCAAGCCAAACTGCATCGCCGCCAGCCGCGCATACAAGCCGCCGCGGGCCACCAGTTCGGCGTGGGTGCCTTGGTCGTTGATGCGGCCGTCCTCCAGCACCACGATGCGGTCGGCCTGTTGCACGGTGGCCAGGCGGTGGGCAATCACCAGCGTGGTGCGGTCCTTCATGGCGGCCTCCAGCGCGGCTTGCACCATGTGTTCGCTCTCGGCATCGAGCGCGCTGGTGGCTTCATCGAGCAGCAGCAAGGGCGGGTTTTTCAACATCGCGCGGGCGATGCTGATGCGCTGGCGCTGCCCGCCCGAGAGCCGCACACCGCGCTCGCCCAAGAAGGTGTTGTAGCCCTCAGGCAAAGCGCTGATGAAATCGTGCGCAAACGCCGCTTGGGCGGCGGCCATCACCTCGGCGTCGCTGGCGTCGGGGCGGCCGTAGCGGATGTTGTCCATCGCGTTGGCGCTGAAGATCACGCTGTCTTGCGGCACGATGCCGATGCGCCCGCGCAGCGCATGCAGGCTGAGCTCGGGCACCGGCACGCCGTCGAGCTGCACCTCGCCCGATTGCGCGTCGTAGTAGCGCAGCAGCAGTTGCAGCACCGTGCTCTTGCCAGCGCCGCTCGGGCCCACCAGGGCCACGGTTTCGCCGGGGCGGATGTGCAGGGTCAGGTCGCTCAGCGCAGCGGTGCCAGGGCGCGAGGGGTAGTGGAAGGTGACGTGGCTCAGGTCGACCGACGAGCCGCCCGTTTGCACCGGCAGCGCGCGCGGCGAGGCCGGCTCGGCCACGGGCGACTGCGCGTGCAGCAGCTCCATCAACCGCTCGGTGGCGCCGGCGGCGCGCAGCAAATCGCCCCACACCTCAGACAGCACCGCCACCGAGCCCACCAAGATCACCACGAACACCACCGTCTGCCCCAGGTGGCCGGCCGTGATGTCACCGCGGATCACCGCTTGGGTGCCTTGGTACAGGCCCCAGAGCAGCGCGCCAAAGGTGGCGCTGATGATGAAGGCCACCAAAAAAGCGCGCACGCGGGTGCGGCGGCGTGCAGTCTCAAACGCGTCTTCGGTGGCAGCGGTGAAGCGCTGTGCCTCGCGGCCTTCTTGGGTGTAGCTCTGCACCACCGGCACGGCGTTGAGCACCTCGGCGGCGATGGCGCTGCTGTCGGCCACGCGGTCTTGGCTGGCGCGGCTGAGCTTGCGCACGCGGCGGCCGAAGTACATGCTGGGCAACACCACCAGCACCAAAATGCCCAGCACCTGCGTCATCACCACCGGGTTGGTGGCAATCAGCATGCCCATGGCGCCGATGCCCATCACCGCATTGCGCAAGCCCATGCTCAGCGAGGAGCCCACCACGGTTTGCACCAGCGTGGTGTCGGTGGTGAGGCGCGAGAGCACCTCGCCGGTTTGTGTGGTCTCAAAAAACTCGGGGCTTTGCTGCACCACATGGGCATACACCGCCGAGCGCAAATCGGCCGTCACCCGCTCGCCCAGCCACGACACCATGTAAAAGCGCGCCGCCGACAACACGCCCAACGCCACGCCCACGCCAAACAACGCCACGAAGTGCTCGCGCAGCGCCATCACCTGCGCGCCGGGCTCCTTGCTCACCAGCCCCTGGTCGATCAGCTGCTTGAGTGCCACCGGAAACAGCAGCGTGGTGGCCGCTGCCAGCACCAAAAACAGCAGCGCCAACCCAATGCGCCCGCGGTAGGGCTTTAAGAACGGCAGCAGGCCGCTGAGCGAGCGGGCTTGTTTGGCGGCGGGGCGCTGCGGCGTGGAGGAGGGTGCGGCCATGACAGGGTGGGTGGGATGGGGTGGTGGAATGATATACCTGCCTTGACAATGATTGCCTAGGCAACTACATTCTGGCCCATGCCACACACACCCGCGCCCGCCACGTTCTACAGCGGTGCCCAGTACGACAACCAGCAGAGCGTCGCGTTTCGCTTGCACCAGCTGATGTCGGCCATGCGCCGCGACATCGAGCGCCGCATGACCGCGCACGACCTGACAGCCGCCCAGTGGCTGCCGCTGTGGAAGTTGAAGCTTGGCGCCTGCCACAACGCCCAGCAAATCGCCTGCGACCTCAACATCGACCCGGGCGCCGTGACGCGCTTGATCGACCGCCTGCAGGCCAAAGGGCTGATCGAACGCGTGCGCTCCGAGAGCGATCGCCGCGTGGTGAATCTGGCGCTGACCGATGCCGGCGCCGAGGTGGCCCAAGCCATCCCGCACGCGCTGGCCGAGGTCAACAACGCCTTCCTCAGCGGGTTCTCGGCCGATGAATGGCAGCAACTCATTGGCCTGCTCGACCGCATGCTGGCCAACACGCCCGACGCCTCAGCGCAGGCTGATCCGGCCGGTGATGGCATCGGTCTGGATGCCGTCGACGACGGGCTCGCCCCATGAGCGCCCGCGCTGAACCCTTTTTCTCTGCCTCCCGCCCGCCCCGAGCCACGGACATCCGCATGACCCTTTCCACCTCCCCCTCTTTGCTCGCGCGCCGTGTGGCACCGGCTTTGGCCGTGCTCGCCGCCGCCGCGCTCAGCGCCTGTGCCGGTTTGCCGGGCACGCCCGCCCAGCACCCCGCGCTCCTGACCCCGCCGGCCGCCAGCACCGCGTCGACCAGCCCCGCCAACTGGCCCCGCACCCAAGCCTGGGACCGCTGGGGCGACGCGCAACTGCGCAGCCTCATCACCACCGCCCTGGCCCAGCAGCCCGCGCTGCAAGCCGTGCAAGCCCGCCTGGGCCAAGCCGCAGCGGCGGTGGACAGCACGCGCGCCAACAGCGGCCTCACGGTGAATGCCTCGGTCGACCTGACCGAGCAGCGCTTCACCGAAAACGGCATGATCCCGAAGCCCCTGGCCGGCAGCACCGCGTGGAACAACACCGCGCAGTTCAGCGGCAGCTGGGAGTGGGACTTGTTTGGCCGCCAATCGGCCCAACTCGCCTCGGCCCTGGGCCAACAGCGCGCTGCCCAGGCCGAGGCCCAAGCCGCCCGCAACCTGCTGGCTGCCAACGTGGCTGGCGCCTATGTGGGCCTGGCGCGGGGCGTGGCCCTCAAGGCCTTGAGCGCCGAGTCGCTCAAGCAGCGCGAAGCCGTGATGACCTTGGTGCGCCAGCGCATTGCCGCCGGCCTGGACACCACGGTGGAGCTGCGCCAAGCAGAAGCCTTGATCGCGCAAAGCCGCACCGAGCTGGCCGCCGCTGACGAGCAAATCGCCCGCAGCCGCCACGCGCTGGCCGAGCTCACCGGCCAAGCGCCGCACGCGCTCGATGCGCTGTCGCCGCAGCTCGCCGCGTCCACCGCGCAAGCCTTGCCCGCCAGCCTGCCGGTTGATTTGCTCGGCCGCCGCGCCGACTTGGTGGCCCAGCGCTGGCGGGTGGAAGCGGCCACGCAAGACGTGGCCGTGGCCCGCGCGCAGTTCTATCCCAACATCAACATCGTCGGCTTCGCGGGCTTGTCGAGCCTGGGCCTCAACACCTTGCTCGACACCGGCAGCCTGAGCGCCGGCATCGGCCCGGCGCTGCGCCTGCCAGTGTTTGAAGGCGGCCGCCTGCGTGCCAACCTGGGCGCCCGCAACGCGGAAGTCGATGCCGCCATTGCCGGCTACAACGGCACCTTGCTGCGCGCCCTGCGCGAGGTGGCCGACGAAGTGAGCAGCCTGCAAGCGGTGGAGCAGCAGCAGGTTCACCAGGCCGATGCACTGCGCGCTTCTGAGCAAGCGTTCGAGCTGGCGGTGAAGCGCTACCAAGCCGGCTTGGGCAACTTCCTGATCGTGTTGAACGCCGACACGCAGGTGCTCGCCCAACGCCGCGCCACGGCCGAACTCAAGGCCCGCCACCTCACGGCAGAAGCCTCGCTGAGCCGCGCGCTGGGCGGTGGTTTTGCCGCCGATGCGCCCGAGGCCGCACAAGCCGCTCAAGCCTCATCTGCCGCTGAACAACCCCGCGTTTGAGCCCCCGCTCGCGCTTCCAGACGACCTCCAAGAACACGCACCATGACCGACACCTCCCAAACCGCCGCCCCCCAAGCCGCTGCCCCCGCCGTGCCTGAATCCCGCCGTCGCCCGGCCCTGATTGCCGTGGCCGCTGCCGCCGTGGTGGCGGGCCTGGCCTACACCGCCTACTGGGCCATCAAGCTGCGCCACTTCGAGTCGACCGACAACGCCTACGTGCAAGCGCCGGTGGTGCAGATCACGCCGCAAGTGGGTGGGACCGTGCTGGCCGTGTTGGCCGACGACACCGACACCGTCAAGGTCGGCCAGCCGCTGGTGCGCCTGGACCCGGCCGACGCCAAGCTGGCGCTCGATCGCGCCCAAGCGCAGCTGGCGCAAACCGTGCGCGAAGTGCGCACCACCTACGCCAACAACGCCACCCTGGCCGCCAGCGTGCGCCTGCGCGAGGCCGATGTGGCCCGCGTGCAAGCCGACGTGGCCCGCGCCACCGACGACCTGAACCGCCGCAAACCCCTGGTGGCCAGCGGCGCCGTGGGCGGCGAGGAAATGAAGCACATCGAGTCCTCGCTCGCCACCGCGCGCAGCGCCCTGGCCGGTGCGCAATCGGCCCTGGCCGCTGCCCAAGAGCAAGCCACCAGCAACCGCGCGCTGACCGAAGGCGTGGCCGTGCAAGAGCACCCCAATGTGCTGCGCGCCGCCGCTGCCGTGCGCGAGGCCTTCTTGGCCACGCAACGCGCCGAGCTGCCCGCGCCGCTGGCGGGCCAGGTGGCCCGCCGTGCCGTGCAAGTGGGCCAGCGCGTGGCCGCCGGCGCGCCGCTGATGACGGTGGTGGCGCTCGACCAAGCCTGGGTCGATGCCAACTTCAAGGAAGTGCAACTGCGCCGCATGCGCATCGGCCAGCCCGTCACGCTCACCGCCGATTTGTACGGCAGCCCCGTGCACTACACCGGTCACGTGGCAGGCCTGGGGGCGGGCACGGGCGCGGCCTTTGCGCTGCTGCCGGCGCAAAACGCCACCGGCAACTGGATCAAGGTGGTGCAGCGCGTGCCCGTGCGCATCGAGCTCGACCCCGGCCAGCTGGCCGAGCACCCGCTGCGCGTGGGCCTGTCGATGGAGGTCGAAGTGGATGTGGCCGACAACAGCGGCGCGCCTGTGACTGCCCCGGCAGCGTCCACCCGCGTCAACAAAACAGCGGTGTTTGAAGCCGACAGCGCCGCCGCCGACAAGCTGGTGCAAGGCATCATCGGCCGCAACCTCGGCCACGCCGTGGCCGCTGCCGGCGCCAAGGCTCACTCCTGAACCGGGCAGGCCCCGAGCGCACCATGAGCACCGCCACCACCGCCGCGGGCGACGACAGCGTCGTTCCGGCATCGCCTCCTCCCGCCCCCGCGCAAGTCTCCGCTCAAGCCCCCGTGCGCTTCGCCCCGCTCGAAGGCCGCGAGCGCGTGCTCGGCACCATCGCGCTGTCGCTGGCCACGTTCATGAACGTGCTCGACTCGTCGATCGCCAACGTGTCGATCCCCGCCATTGCCGGCGACATGGGCGTGAGCCCGGGCCAAGGCACCTGGGTCATCACCTCGTTCGGTGTGGCCAACGCCATTGCGGTGCCGCTCACCGGCTGGCTCACGCAGCGCTTTGGCCAGGTGCGCCTGTTTGTGGCCAGCGTGATCTTGTTTGTGCTGGCCTCGCTGCTGTGCGGCATCGCGCCCAACATCGAATCGCTGATCGCCTTCCGCGTGCTGCAAGGCCTGGTGGCCGGGCCGATGATTCCGCTCTCACAAACGCTGCTGCTGGCCAGCTACCCGCCCGCCTTGGCCGGCATGGCCATGGCCATGTGGGGCATGACCACGCTGGTGGCGCCGGTGATGGGCCCGCTGCTCGGGGGGTGGATCACCGACAACATGAGCTGGCCGTGGATCTTCTACATCAACGTGCCCGTGGGTGCGCTGGCCGCAGGTGTGACGTGGAAGCTCTACCGCAGCCGCGACCCCGGTCCCCGCCGCGTGCCGCTCGACACCGTCGGCCTCGGTCTGCTGATCCTGTGGGTGGGCTCGCTGCAGATCATGATCGACAAGGGCAAGGAGCTGGATTGGTTCGCGTCCAACCAGATCGTGCTGCTGGCCGTGCTGGCGGTGCTGGGCTTCGCCTTCTTCCTGGTCTGGGAACTCACCGACAAGCACCCCATCGTCAACCTGCGCCTCTTTGCGCGGCGCAATTTTTGGTCGGGCACGGTGGCCCTGTCGCTCGCCTATGGCCTGTTCTTTGGCACTGTGGTGCTGATGCCGCTGTGGCTGCAGCAGTGGATGGGCTACACGGCCACCTGGGCCGGCATGGCCATGGCGCCGGTGGGCGTGATGGCGATCGTGCTGTCGCCCTGGGTGGGCAAAAACGTGGCTCGCATCGACCCGCGCCGCATGGCCACCGTGGCCTTCCTCGGCTTCGCGCTGGTGCTGTGGTTGCGCTCGCTGTTCACCGTGCAGGTCGACTTCATGGGCGTGTTGATTCCCACCGTGCTGCAAGGTGTGGCGATGGCGTTTTTCTTCATCCCGCTGCAAGCCATCATCTTCAGCGGCCTCACCCCGCAGCAGTTGCCCTCGGCCGCCGGTTTGTCCAACTTCGTGCGCATCACGGCAGGTGCGTTTGGCACCTCCATCTTCACCACCGTGTGGGAAGACCGCGCCATCACCCACCACGCCCACCTCACCGAGTTGTTCAACACCGGCAACCTCGCCGGCATGCAAACCTTGGCCCAGCTGGGCGCAGCCGGCTACACCCCCGAGCAAGCCAACGCCACCATCGTGCGCCTGATCGACCAGCAAGCCTTCACCTTGGCGGCCACCGACCTGTTCCACATCTCGTCGATGCTGTTTTTGCTGCTGATCGGCCTGGTGTGGATCGCCAGCAAACCGCAGCGCAGCGCGGGTGGCGCGGGCGATGGGGGTGGGGCGCATTGAGACGGCGCCGGCAAGGTGCGAACAACCCATGCAGCCCGGCTCGGCACCACGGGCTTGGGGTTTGACCTCTCCGGCATGCTGGCGGTGGTGATGGCGCTCGCACCCACTGATGTCTACAAGAGCATGACCACCCACGCCGATCACACCATCTGGCAAGACGCCTATCGTCACCCGGCCCAGGCCGGCATGGCGTATCTGAAACTGACGGTGATCGACCACCTGCTGATCGTGTCCTTCAAGGCGCTGTGACCATGAAGTGCCCTGCCTGCGGTGCCTGCGAACTGGTCCACGACACACGTGACTTGCCCTGTGCCTACAAAGGCGAAACCACCACCTTGGCCGCAGTGACCGCAGATTTTTGCCCCGCCTGTGGCGAGTCCATCACCGACTTGGCCGAAACCGAGCGCGTCATGCGCGACATGCAGGCCTTCAACAAGCAAGTCAACGCCACCATCGTTGACCCCGAGTTCATGGTCAGCGTCCGCAAAAAACTCAACTTGGGCCAGCGTGAAGCGGCTGAGATTTTTGACGGCGGCGTCAACGCCTTCTCGCGCTGCGAAACCGGCAAAACCAAACCTCCTTGGGCCTTGGTGATATTGCTCAAGGTGCTGGAGCGCCATCCCGACTTGCTCGGTGAGGTGAGAGCCGGGTGATCTCGACACCAGGGCGCATTGAGGCCTCTACCATCGACCTTGTAGGCTCGGTGAGCACTGCCCGTTTGCCCATGAGGAGCACACACATGAAGCCTTCGCTCGCCCTGCAACGCCACCGTGCCTCGGTGCGCAGTGTGGTGGAGCGGTACCGCGCCAGCAATGCGCGGGTGTTCGGCTCAGTCCTGCATGGTGACGACCGGGAGGGCAGCGATTTGGACATCCTGATCGACCCCTCGCCCCACACCTTCCTCATGGATGTGGCCGCGATTCAGGTCGAGCTCGAAAAAGCTCTTGGGCGCATCGGTTGACGTGTTGACCCCCAACTCATTGCCCGACAACTTTCGCGGCTTGGTGCTGGCCGAGGCTCGCCCCGCATAAGCAACGTCTTGCGCGTCGCCGGACGACCTGGGTCACATCCTGCGCGCCATCGAGCGCATCGAGCGACACACCGGGCACGTGAATCAATTGGGCTTTGCCAACAGCGAGTTGGTGCGGGGCGCGGTGATTCGCAACCTTGAAGGGATCGGCGAGGCGGCCAACAACATCCAGCGTGTCGACGCTGAACTCGCGCTGGCGCACAGCGATATCCGATGGCAAGTCATGTACGCCCCACACCGCTCGCCTGGCACGAAGTCACACCTTTTGGGTCCACCGCGGGCCCACCTACCCAGGCTTTGCGCGAGGCGCCGTGTATCCGTCACACCCGGGCAGGGCGCTGGTCGACGGTGCCGAAACATCTGCTTGCTTGATATCTTTTGAAATGTCTTGGGCCTTCGGCCGGTGGTTCGTAGCGTGTGCGGCTTGTGTCATCACAACCCGACCACACCATGAACCTCTTCCAGCCCCAAGTGCCCACATCGGGCCCTTTGCTCGCCGCCCCGCAAGCGCTGTCGCAGCTCCGCCCCCACCACCTGCAAGCCACCCGCTGGCATGCGCTGCGCCGCAACGCCACCCTGTGGGCCTGCGTGGGGCTCACCAGCTTGTTGATGGCTGGGTGCGGCGGTGGGGGGGCGGGGGGTGAAACGGTGGTGGTTGAGACGCTGAGTTTTGGCCAGGTGGCCACCACCTCTGGGGCGCCTGCCAACAGCGTGGGCGCGGAAGGCAGCTACTTCATCGACACCGCCACGGGTGCGCTCTACGGGCCCAAAACCAACGGCGCGTGGAGCGCCACGCCGGCTGCGGTGTTGGTGGGCCCTCAGGGCGAGCCTGGCCTGCCGGGGGCGAATGGCATCAACGGCACCAATGGCACCAACGGGGTGAGTGGCGTCGACGGCACCAATGGCACGAACGGCACCAATGGGGTCAACGGAGCGAACGGTGTCAACGGCAGCAGCCTGCTGAGCGGCACCGCCGCGCCCGCGGCCAACACGGGTGCCGATGGCGATTTCTACCTCAACACCGCCACCGGCGCCATCTCAGGCCCCAAGACGGCGGGTGCGTGGCCGATGGCCGTGTCCCTCAAGGGTGACACCGGCGCGGCGGGGGCCAACGGCCTCAATGGCACAGTCGGCATCAATGGCATCAATGGCATCAATGGCGCCGACGGTCACACCGTGCTCAGCGGCCTTGTGGCACCCACGGCTGCCGCGGGCAGCGATGGTGACTTCTACATCGACACTGTGGCGCTCGTCATCTACGGACCCAAGTCCAGCGGCGCGTGGCCGTCAATCGGGGCGTCGTTGAAGGGTGAGGTTGGAGCCACTGGCACCACCGGCGCAGCGGGAGCAACTGGTGCCACTGGCGCAGTGGGCGCCACAGGAGCAACTGGCGCTGCGGGAGCAACCGGTGCCACCGGCGCAGCGGGAGCAATTGGCGCCACCGGCGCAGCGGGAGCAACCGGCGCCGTTGGCGCTGCAGGTGCCGCAGGCATGAACGGCAAGACCCTGCTCAACGGCAGCGGCGCGCCTTCTGCCGCATTGGGCAGCGATGGTGATTTCTACATCGACACCGCGGCAACGACCCTCTATGGCCCCAAGAGCGCCGGAGCCTGGCCGACCATGGGCATCTCCATGCTGGGTGCCACGGGTGCCACGGGCGCCGCCGGTGCTACGGGTGCGACAGGATCCGTTGGCGCCACAGGTGCTGCTGGGGCAACGGGTGCAGCCGGCACCACGGGTGCCACCGGGGCAGCTGGCGCCAATGGCCTCAGCGCCTTGATCAGCAACACCGCCGAAGCTGCCGGCGCCAACTGCGCTGCCGGTGGGGTGAAGGTGGACACTGGCCTCGACGCCAATGCGAACGGCAGCCTCGATGCCAGCGAAATCAGCGCCACCCGCTATGTTTGCAACGGCGCGGCGGGCAGCGGCGGCGGCGGCGCAGGCACGAACGGCACCAACGGCGCTGATGGCCGCACCATCCTCAATGGCAGCGGCGCGCCCGCAGCCGCCACCGGTGCCGATGGCGACTTTTACATCGACACGGCCAGCAGCAAGCTCTACGGCCCCAAAGCCGCAGGCGCTTGGCCAGGCTCCAGCGTGGCGCTGGTGGGCGCGGCCGGGGCCAATGGCTCGAACGGCAGCAATGGCACCAATGGAAGCAATGGCACCAATGGAAGCAACGGCACCAACGGCAACACGCTGCTGAACGGCGCAGCGGCACCTGCCGCAGCCACCGGAGCGAATGGCGACTTCTACATCGACACCAGCACCTCCACGCTCTACGGCCCCAAAACCGCCAGCGGCTGGGGCACCGGCATTTCGCTGAAGGGTAGCAATGGCACGAATGGAACCAACGGCGCCGCAGGCAGCAATGGCACGAACGGGACCAATGGCAACACCATCCTGAATGGCAGCGGCGCACCCTTGGCGGCCACTGGTGCGGCGGGAGACTTCTACATCGACACGGCGAGCAGCACGCTGTATGGCCCCAAAACCGCAGGCGCTTGGCCTGGTG
>JBEAOO010000114.1:0-8571 GCA_041164825.1 Pseudomonadota bacterium
CTCGGCGTGGCTGCCTTGCTCGGCGATGCGGCCGGCCTCCATGGCCACGATGCGGTCGGCCCGCTCGATGGTGGACAGCCGGTGTGCGATGACGAGGCTGGTGCGCCCGCGCATCAGGGTCTCCAGCGCGGCTTGCACCGAGCGCTCCGATTCAGAGTCGAGCGCCGAGGTGGCCTCGTCCAAAATCAAAATCGGTGCGTCTTTGTAGATGGCGCGCGCAATCGCCATGCGCTGGCGCTGGCCGCCCGAGAGTTGGCCGCCGTTGTGGCCAATCACGGTCTCGATGCCCTGCGGCAGCGTGGCCACAAAGTCGCTCAGGTTGGCGGCTTGCAGGGCGGCGCGCACGCGGGTCGGGTCCAGCTCGCTGCCCAAGGCCACGTTGGCGGCCACGCTGTCGTTGAACAGCACCACGTCTTGGCTCACCAGCGCAAACTGGCGGCGCAGCGCATGGATGTCCCACTCGGCCAGCGGCATGCCGTCGAGCAGCAGTTGGCCGGCGGTGGGCTCGATGAAGCGCGGCAGCAGGTTCACCAATGTGGATTTGCCGGCGCCCGAGGGCCCCACCAGCGCCACCGATTGGCCGGGCTCCAGCAGCAGCGTGATGTTGTCCACGGCGGGCGGCTGGTCGTCGCGGTAGCGCAGGGTCACGCCTTGCAGTTCCAGCCGGCCGCCGCTGCGGCCGGGGTCGAAACCGCCGCTGTGCTCGACCTCGCTGCTGGCAATGAGCTGGGCGCCGCGGTCGAGCGAGGCCATGCCGCGGGTGATCGGGTCGGCCACTTGCGAGAGCGATTTCATCGGCGCCACCAGCATCAGCATGGCGGTGACGAAGGAGACAAATGCACCCACCGAGCCGGTGCCGCGGTCGGTTTGCCAGAGTGCCGCCACGATCACCGCCGAGAGCGCCATGGCGGCCAACATCTGGGTGATGGGCGTCATGCTGGCACCGGCCGTGACCGACTTCTGCGAGATGCGGGTGAGTGCCAGGTTGTGGCGGTCAAAGCGCTGGGTTTGCGGCGCTTGCGCGCCATGCAGGCGCACCAGGCGCCAGGCCATCACGTTTTCTTCCACCACATAGGCGAGCGCGTCGGTGGCGTCTTGCCCGGCCACCGAAAGGCGGCGCAGGCGTTTGCTCAGCACCTTCATCACCACCGCCACAGCCGGAAACAGCAGCGCCACGAACAGCGTGAGTTGCCAGTTCAAATAGAACAAATAACCCAGCAAGGCCAGCAGGCGCAACGAGTCGGTGACCAGTGACTGGGTGGAGAAGGTGAGCGTGCGCGCGCCGCCTTGCACCTCGTAGACCACGGTGTTGGTCAGGCTGCTGGCGGTGTGGTGCTGGTAGAGCTCGGGCTGGGCCGAGAGCAGTCGCGCAAACAGCGCCGCCCGCATGCGCGCCACGCCCTGGTTGGAGAACCACGAGAGCGCGTACTGCGCCACAAAGCCCGAGCCGCCGCGCACCGCAAACAAGCCCACGATGGCGAGCGGAATGCTCCACAGCGGCAGCGCGCCGTTTTGAAACCCCTTGTCGAGCAGCGGCTTCATCAGTGCCGGAATCATCGGCTCGGTCATCGCGCCCACGGCACCCGCCGCCAAGCCCAGCGCCAGGCCCCAGCGGCTCTCGGCAAAATAGGGCCAGATGCGCTTCAGGCGGGCCTGAAACGAGGGCATGTTGTTCTTGTCACTCTCGGGCAAGCCCGTGTCGGCCGCTGCGGATTCGCTCATGGGGCCGCATTATCCGGCCGCCCGGGCGCTGTACCGGTCGGGCGCGTCCGCACCCTGGTTCCCACCCGGTGTGGCGACGGTGGCGCTGCCTACAATGCGCGGGCTGCTCAGGGCGTGGTGCCCGCGCCGCTGAACTTTGAGGCCCGATCGGGATCACTACCCTCCATGCTGAATCGTCGTTTCTGGTTGGCCGGCAGTCTGGCCGCACTCTCCGCCCCCGCGTGGTCGCAGTTTCGCGTTGAAATCTCGGGCGTGGGTGCCACCCAGGTGCCGATCGCGGTGGCCCGCTTCAAGGGCGAAGACAAGGTCAATGTGGCCTTGGCCAGCATCATCCGTGACGACCTGGAGCGCAGCGGCCTGTTCCGCGGCAGCGACAGCGCCTCGGCCCTCGACGAAACCAGCCAACCGGCCATGGCCGAGTGGCGCGGCCGCGCGGTCGATGCGCTGGTGGCCGGCTCGGTGACGCGCCTGGCCGATGGCCGCATGGACGTGCGCTACAAGCTGTGGGACGTGGTGAAGGGCAGCGAGTTGCTGGGCCAAAGCCACGCCGTGGCCGGCACCGACCTGCGCTTGGCGGCCCACACCTCGGCCGACGCCATTTACGAAAAACTCACCGGTGAGCGTGGCGTGTTTTCCACCCGCATCGCCTTTGTCACCAAGAGCGCGGGCCTGTTTGCGCTGCGCGTGGCCGATGCCGATGGCGAGGGCGCGCAAGTGGCACTGCAAAGCGCCGAGCCCATCATCTCGCCGGCCTGGTCGCCCGATGGGCGCGAGCTGGCGTATGTGTCGTTCGAGAGCCAAAAAGCGGTGGTCTATGCGCAAGAGCTCAGTACCCGCAAGCGCCGCGTGTTGGCCAACTTCAAGGGCTCCAACAGCGCGCCGGCCTGGTCGCCCGATGGGCAGACGCTGGCCGTCACCTTGTCGCGCGAGGGCGGCTCGCAGCTTTACCTGATCAGCCGCAACGGCGAAGCGCCGCGCCGGCTCACGTCCAGCGCCTCCATCGACACCGAGCCGGTGTTCACGCCCGATGGCCGCAGCATTTATTTTGTGAGCGACCGCGGCGGCAGCCCGCAGATTTACCGCATGTCGCTGGCCGGCGGCCCGGCTGAGCGCGTCACCTTCACCGGCAGCTACAACATCAGCCCGGCGCTCAGCCCCGATGGCCGCTCCATGGCCTATATCGCCCGCCTGGGCAATGGCGCCTTCCGCCTGCACCTCATGCGCCTGGACAGCGGCAGCGCGCCGGTCGCCCTCACCGAATCGAACGACGACGAATCGCCCAGCTTTGCACCCAACGGCCGGTTGATCGTGTATGCCTCGCGCGCCCAAGGTCGCGACGTGCTGATGACCACCACCGCCGATGGCCGCATCAAAACCCGCTTGCTCAGCGCCACCGACGTGCGCGAGCCCACGTGGGGGCCGTTCGCGCGCTGATGGGCGCGGCGCGATGCGGCCCCTGTTGCTGTGCGCAGCTGCCGCGTCCGATCCGTTCGACCCGACCCATTTGTTCACCCAAGATCACGCGCACGCCGCGCGGTTTGCACCTGAGGAGTCTCACGACATGAATCATTCGACGACAACGACGACGCGCAAAGCAGTTTGGGCCGCCGTGGCCCTGGTGTCGGCCTGGGGCCTGGTGGGCTGCGGCTCCACCGTGAAGCTCGACGACAAACCCGGTGGTGCCCCGGTTGAAACCCGAAGCGCCACCTCGGCCTCCACCTTGGCCAACGGCGCCAGCGCCAATGGCGGTACGGTCACCCAACCGCCCGTGGCCACGGTCGACCTCACGGCCAACCGCCCCGACGCCGATGCGCTGGCCGCCGCCGGCCGCGTGGTGTACTTCGACTACGACAGCTTCGTGTTGAAAGACGATTTCCGTCCGCTGATCGTGGCCAACGCCAAGGCGCTGAGCGCCGACCGCACCCAGCGCTTGGCCTTGGAAGGCCACACCGACGAGCGCGGTGGCCGCGAATACAACCTGGCCCTGGGCCAAAAGCGCGCCGAAGCCGTGGCCAAGGCCCTGGCCTTGCTGGGTGCCAACGAATCGCAGCTTGAAGCCGTGAGCTTTGGCAAAGAGCGCCTGGCGGCCACCGGCAACGACGAAGCAGCCTGGGCCAAGAACCGTCGCGTTGAGCTGAGCAAGCGTTGACCGCCATGCTGCGACTGGCCTTGCCCGCCTCCATACCAGCCTCCATGCGCCGCACCGGCTGCGCCCTGGCGCTCGGCGTGGCGCTGGCCACGCTGTGCAGCGGCCCAGCCCATGCCGCGCTGTTTGAAGACGACGAAGCGCGCCGCGCCATCCTCGACCTGCGGCAAAAGGTCGAGCAGCTCACGCAAGCCAGCGAGGCCCAGCGCACGCGCGGCAGCGACGCCACCGCGCAGCTCACCGAGCAAGTCAGCCAGCTCAAGCGCAGCCTGCTCGACCTCAACAACCAGCTGGAACTGCTGCGCGCCGAAAATGCCAAGCTGCGCGGCCAAGACGAGCAACTGCAGCGCGACCTGGCCGAGGTGCAGCGCAAGCAAAAAGACATGCAGTCTGCCGTGGACGAGCGCGTGCGCGCGCTGGAGCCGCAAAAAGTGCAGGTCGACGGCAAAGAGTTTGTGGCCGACCCGGACGAAAAACGCGCCTTCGACGACGCGCTGGCGCAGCTGCGCAAGGGCGATTTCGCCGCCGCCGGCGCGGCCTTCGCGGCGTTTGACCGCCGCTACCCGGCCAGCGGTTTTCGCCCCTCGGTGCTCTATTGGTGGGGCAATGCGCAGTACGGCAAGCGCGACTACAAAGACGCCATCACCACCTTCCGCGCCATGGTCAGCGGCAGCCCCGAGCACCCGCGTGCCGCCGAAGCGCTGCTCTCGCTGGCCAACTGCCAGATCGAGTTGAAGGACAGCAAAGCCGCGCGCAAAACGCTCGATGAACTGGTCAAGGCCTACCCCGCGTCCGAGGCCGCGCAGGCCGGGCGCGAGCGCCTGGCCGCGTTGAAGTGATGGGGCGCGGTCGATGATGAACGCACCTGCTGCCATGCTGGCGCTGCCCGCCGATGACGCCGACCTGGAGCGCCGCTTTGGCGGCCTGCGCCGCCTCTATGGCGAGGCCGGCTACGCCCGCCTGCGTGCGGCCCGCGTGGCCATCGTCGGCCTGGGCGGCGTGGGCTCTTGGGCGGCCGAGGCCCTGGCACGCAGCGGCGTGGCCAGCCTCACGCTGATCGATCTCGACCACGTCGCCGAGTCCAACATCAACCGCCAAGTGCAGGCTGTGGGCGCCACCATCGGCCAGGCCAAGGCCGAGGCCCTGCGCGCGCGCATTGCCGACATCCACCCCGGTTGCGAGGTGCGCTGTGTCGAAGAATTCGTGGATCACAGCAACTGGCCCGCGCTGCTGCCCGGCCCGGTCGACGCGCTGATTGACGCCTGCGACCAAGTGCGCGCCAAAGCCGTATTGGCCGCCTGGGCGCGCGCCGAGGGTGTGGTGTGCGTCAGCGTGGGCGCGGCCGGTGGCAAGCAGCGCCCGCAAGACGTGGAGGTGATGGACCTCGGCGAGGTCAGCCACGACCGCCTGCTGGCCACGTTGCGCCAACGCCTGCGCCAGCACCACGGCGGCGCCCGCAAAGGTGCCATGGGCCTGAGCTGCGTGTTCTCGCGCGAGGCGGTGAAGCTGCCCGAGGCGTGTGCGGTGGGCGAGGGTGGCGAAGCGAGCACGGTGGCTGGGGCTGCGGGCGAGGCCGGTGCGCCGGCCGATGCAGCCGGCGCGCAGACCGCGGCGGTATCGGTCGACGCCAATCTCAATTGCCACGGCTACGGCTCCAGCGTCACCGTCACGGCCACCTTTGGTTTGGTGGCCGCGGCCGAAGTGACCCGTCGGCTGCTGCTGCAACGCGACTCTTGATCCGTCCGAGAAAACCACGCTATAATTGAAGGCTTGCCGGGTCGTTAGCTCAGTTGGTAGAGCAGCGGACTTTTAATCCGTAGGTCGCAGGTTCGAGTCCCGCACGACCCACCAGCAATTTTTGAGGAGCGCGTCTTTGTTGATGCGCTTGCCCAAAACAAAGTTGTACCGCCGTCGACAAAACAGGTGCCACGGGCTGACCGTGATGACCGAAAAATTCAGCAGAATTTTTCGCAAATTCACAAACCGAGGCGTTTTTCGCGGCACAATAGCAGGCTTCGCTGAACGGGAAATCTAATTCGTTCAGTTGTAGGGCTCTTAGCTCAGTTGGTAGAGCAGCGGACTCTTAATCCGTAGGTCGAGTGTTCGAGTCACTCAGGGCCCACCAAAATTTAAGAATGAAATCAAGCACTTAGCAGCTAACCCTGCCAAGTGCTTTTTTCTTGCCTGATCGCCAGTGCCTGCTTGGTGTCAAGGTGGGCCGCCAGTTCCGCCACTTCCCTCGGGGCGTGCTGCACCGCTTTGTTTGCGCGGCGCGCGCAAAGTCCTCAATCAGTGGCCAGAAGCGCCGAAAAGCCGAGCAGAGGAAAGCGGGTGTGCCGATGTGGCGCAGCCGTGCATCCCCGCCACCCTGCGATGCGCGTTCCGCGCCTCGGGAGCTCGCACATGCACAATCTGTTGACCCGCTTTTCCATCCGCGCTCGGCTGTTTTTTCTCGCTGGTTTGGCCTTGGCCGCTGTGGCGCTGTTGTCGTCGTTGATCGTGTGGACGGGCCACCGGCTGCAGGGCACGAGCCAACAGGTGTTTGACTCCAAAGACCTGGTGGCCGACATCTTGCCGCCGCCGCTTTATCTGGTGGGCGCACGGTTGACGCTGTCGCGCGTGCTGGAAAGCTCGGTGCCACTGGCCGAAGGTGTGGGCCAGCTGGCGACGGCGCGCAAGGAATACCAGGAGCGCATCGCCGTCTGGCGCGCCGCGCCGGCCTCCGAGGTGCAGACCAGCTTGCTGGGCGCGCAACACGCCGAGGGCCTGAAGCTGCTCGACATGATTGACGCGGCGCTGGCCGTGGCAGCCAAGGACGGCGTGAGTGCCGCGACCAGCGCGGTGCCCGAGATCGACGCCCAGTTCAAACGCCACGAGGCCGGCGTGTTGGCCACGGTGGCGCTGGGCACGGCCATGGCTGAGAAGGACATTGCCCGCTTCAATGCCACCAAAGACACGGTGTCGGCCTCGGCCTGGTGGCTGGGTGGGCTCACCGGCCTGGTGGTGGGCGTGTTGGCTGCCGCGCTGGTGCGCTCCATCGTCCGGCCCCTGGCCCATGCGGTGGGCACGCTGGAGCGCGTGGCCGCGGGCGACCTGACCATGGACGTGCAGGTGCAAGGCCGCGATGAAGTGGCGCAGCTCTCGGCCGCCGTGCAGCAGATGGTGGCCGGGCTGAACGTGACGGTACACGGCGTGCGGCAGAACGCCGAGTTTGTGGCGGCGGCCAGTGTGGAGATCGCGCAAGGCAACCAAGATTTGTCGCAGCGCACCGAATCGCAAGCCGGCATGCTCGAAGAAACTGCCGCCACCATGGACCAACTCGGCGCCACCGTGCGCCTGAACGCCGAGAACGCCAGCCAAGCGCGCGAGGTGGCGCTGAACGCCTCGCTGCTGGCCGGCAAGGGCGGCGAGGTGGTGCAGGGCGTGGTGGGGCGTATGGCCGCCATCACGGAATCGTCGCGACGCATGGCCGACATCATTTCGGTGATCGACGGCATCGCGTTTCAGACCAACATCTTGGCGCTCAATGCGGCGGTGGAAGCCGCCCGCGCGGGCGAACAAGGCCGCGGTTTTGCGGTGGTGGCGTCCGAGGTGCGGCACCTCGCTCAGCGCAGCGCGCAAGCCGCGCGCGAGATCAAAACCCTGATCACCGAGAGCGGCGAGCGCGTGGCGCAAGGCCAGGCGCTGGTGAGCGAGGCGGGCGGCACCATGCAGGAAATCGTTGACGCGATCCGCCGCGTGGCCGAGATCGTCACCGAGATCAGCAGCGCCAGCGCCGAACAAAGCACGGGCGTGACCGAGGTGGGCGCGGCCGTGACCCAGATGGACAACGTGGTGCAGCAAAACGCGGCGCTGGTGGAAGAATCGGCTGCCGCGGCCGAGAGCCTGCGCCAGCAGGCCGAGCAACTGGTGGCGGCGATGGCGGTGTTCCGCCTGCGCCACGACAGAGGCTCGGCCGTGGCGGCTTGATGCCGGTGGCCGGGCCACCGTGGTTGCGCTCGCCGTCTCAGCGCGGCATCACCTGACCGCGGATTTCGCCGCCCGGGTAGAGGGCGCTGTGCACGTTGACGTACCACTTGCCGTCGCGCAGATCGGCCGCTTGCTCGGCGGTGAGCGTGGCGCTGCCCCTGACGGGGCTGGTGAGCGGGCCCATGATGGGCACCAACACCGCGGCGTTCAGGCCGGCAAAGGCGGGGCCGTGAAAGTGCGCGCCGGTGGCCGGGCCACTGAGGCCAGACCAACTCAGGGTCCAGGTCAGCATGCGCGTGTCTGGCGCCCATTGCGCGTCGAGCGTGCCCATGCCGGTGCCCATGGCGGGCGGCACCTCGGCGTTGCTCGCCAGCTGCGCCGTCATTGCCATGGGGGTGGCGGCCATCGGCGCCATGGCGCAGGCGCCGAGGTTCAACACGCTGGCGGCCAGCGCGGCCATGAGCGCGCTGCGGACACGGCTGCCGGTTCTGCTTTGGCTGACGCTCTGGATGCTGCTTTGGCTGATGTTCATGCCGCGGACGGCGGCAGCTTGGACGGTGTGCATGGTGATCTCCGGAGGGTGTGGATGTCGACCACCGAGGTGGTGTGGGGTCATCGTCCGGGCTCGCGGCCTGAGCGTCGGTGCGCTGCCGAACGCAGGCGCCTCTGCGGCCGCGGGAATCACGCGGTCACGCCCTGACGCACGGTGCGGTGGTCGTCGGTGGCCGACTGGA
>JBEAOO010000115.1:0-4997 GCA_041164825.1 Pseudomonadota bacterium
CGGGCGGCCAGGGCCAGTTCGGCCAGGCCGATGGCCGAGACCAGGGACGAGTCCTTGATCAGCGTGACGCCTTCGTTCACCAGGGCCGGCACCATGCGGCGGAAGGCCTGGGGCAGGATCACGTAGCGCATGGCTTGCGCGTGGGTGAGGCCCAGGCTCCAGCCGGCTTGGGTTTGGCCGCGGTGGATGCTCTCGATGCCGGCGCGGAAGATCTCGGAGATGTAGGCGCCCGCGTTGAGCGAGAGCGCCAGCGCACCCGAGAAGAACGCACCGTGGTTTTGCCGGAAGTCGCGTGCGGCCTCACCCGCCAGCAGCAGGCCGTGATCGGGATGGATCAGGGCCGGCATGACGGCGAAGTGCACCAGCAGGATCTGCACAAAGAGTGGCGTGCCCCGGAAGAAGGTGACGTAGCCGATGGTGATGCCGCGCACCACCTTCATCAACATCGCCATCAGCGGTGATTTGGGCGGCGGGGCGTCGCGCGAGCTGCTGATGAGCCCGAGCAAGGCACCGAGCGCCAAACCGACCGTGATGGAGACCAGGGTGAGCTTCACTGTGGTCCACAAACCTTCCATGAACAGCGGCCAATAGCCGACGAGTATTTCCCAACGCAAGTCCACGTCAGCGGCCCTTCAGAGTCGATCTTGTTGTGGTGTGTGGCTGGCCGCAGCCGCGGTGGCGGCTGGGGTCAAGCAAGGCTCGATCAGTTGGAAGCGGCGGAGGCCGGCGCTGCAGCCGCTGCAGCAACCGGCTCGGTGCCGAAGGTCTTCTTGTAGATGGCGTTGTAGCTGCCGTCGGCCTTGATGGCGGCCAGGCCCTTGTTGATCATGGCCAGCAGTTCGGCGTTGCCCTTTTTCACGGCGATGCCGTATTGCTCAGGGGCGAACGAGGTGTTGTCGGACACGGTCTTGAACTTGGCGCCGGTGTTGTTGGCCACGTAGTGGATGACCACGCCGTTGTCGGCCACCACGGCGTCGACGCCGCCGGCTTCCAGTTCCTTCAAGGCCAGCGGGGTGGACTCAAAACGCTTGATGGTGGTGCTGTTTTTGCCTTGCAGCTTGGTGACCACTTCGTCGCCGGTGGTGCCGGTTTGCACGCCGACCTTGAGCTTCTTCAGGTCATCAAACTTGGCGACTTTTGAGTTGTCCTTCACGGCGATCAGCTGGAACGCGTCGAAGTACGAATCCGAGAAGTCCATGGTCTGCTTGCGCTCGTCGGTGATGGTGATCGACGAGATCAGCAGGTCGCGGTCGCCTTGGCCCAGCGCGTTGAAGATGCCTTCCCACGGGGTGTTGACGAACTTGACCTGGAAGCCACCTTTTTCGGCCACCGCGGTCAGCAAATCCACCGACAGGCCGACGATCTCGCCCTTCTCGTTTTGGAACTCGAACGGCGCATACGCGGCATCGGTGCCGACGGTGTAGACCTTGGGTGCAGGAGCCGGGGCCGACGCGGCTTCAGGGGCCGAGGCCACGGTGGCCGCGGCGGGCGCTTCGCTCTTGCCGCAGGCGGCAAGCACCAAGCCAGCGGCCAGCATGCTGGCGGTTTGCAGGAAACGTCGGGTGGTCATCACGCGCATGGAATTGCCTCTGAAAGAAGGTTGGTTTTGGAGTGTGGCTGGGGCACGCGGCCCTGGCTTTGAGTGTAAATCGCGGTGTGGACGCTTCCGGGGCAGCGGCGCGGGGATAACCCGCGGTGCTGCGCCGCGAGCGCCGCATCAACCCAAGCGCCTACGCTCTCGCAAAGCCCTTGCAAGGTGCGTGCCTCAGCCGATCACGCCCTCATCCCAAGCGTGCAATCTCGGCGTCGCTGAAGCCGGCTTCACGCCGCGCATCGAGATTGAACGGCGCGCGCAAACGTGGCGCTTCATAGCGCTCGGCGAGTTGTGGATAGAGCGTCAGCGGGTCCAAGCCCTGCTGTTCGCACAGCCAGCGGTACCAGTGGTTGCCAATGGCCACGTGGCCGATCTCGTCGCGCAAGATGATGTCGAGGATGGCCACGGCCGCGTCGTCGCCCGCGCGCTTGAGCTTGGCCTGGATGGGCGGCGTGGCGTCCAGCCCGCGGGCTTCCAGCGTGCGCGGCACCAAGGCCATGCGGGCGAGCACGTCGTGCGCGGTGCGCTGCGCCATCAGCCACAGACCGTCGTGCGCGTCGAAGTCGCCGTAGTGGTGGCCGAGGGTGTTCAGGTGCGCATGCAGCAGGCTGAAGTGCAGGCCTTCTTCGGCGGCCACGCGCAGCCAGTCGCGGTAGAACGCCTGCGGCATGCCGCCAAAGCGCCACACCACATCGAGTGCCAGGTTGATGGCGTTGAACTCGATGTGGCAGATGGCGTGCAGCAGCGCGGCCCGGCCTTCGAGCGTGAAGGGCGAGCGGGTGGGCACGTCCTTGGGTGGCACCAGCCGCGGCAACGCTGGGCGACCGGGCAGGGCGCTGGGTTCGGTGAACGGTTCGCCGTCGTCGAAGACGGTCTGCCGGTCGAGGCTGGCGTACAAGGCCTGTGCGGCGCGGGCTTTCTCAGTCGGATCGGCCAAGCACAACACGGCCAGGGCTCGCTGGCGCGGTGACGATGGCGATGGCGATGGCGATGACAGTGCGGCTGTGTCCATCCGTAGAATTATCGACTTCAGAACTCGGGAGACGACGATGGCCATTTACCAGTTGGACGAACATGTGCCCGAGGTGGCCGACAGCGCCTGGGTGGCCGACAGCGCCGAGGTGATCGGCAAGGTGGTGCTGGAGGCTGGCGCCAGCGTGTGGTTTGGCGCCGTGCTGCGCGGCGACAACGAGACCATCCACATCGGCGCGGGCAGCAACATCCAAGAAAACAGCGTGCTGCACACCGACATCGGCCAGCCGCTCACGCTGGGGCGCAACGTCACCGTGGGCCACCAGGTGATGCTGCACGGCTGCACCGTGGGCGACAACGCGCTGATCGGCATTGGCGCGGTGGTGCTCAATGGCGCGCGCATCGGCAACAACTGCCTGGTGGGCGCGGGCTCGCTGGTGACCGAGGGCAAAGAATTTCCCGATGGCTCGTTGATTGTGGGCTCGCCCGCCCGCGTGGCGCGTGCGCTCACGCCCGAGCAGATTGCCGGCCTGCAGCGCAGCGCCGAGAGCTACACCCGCAACGCCAGCCGCTTCAAAGCGGGTTTGAAGAAACTGAGTTAATCCCCACATGGTCTTGATGATTGAACAACACGAAAACCAATTGGCGGTGAGCCTGTGAGTGAATTGCACAAATTTCTGTTCGAGGGCCTGCCGGTGCGCGGCATGCTGGTGCGTCTGACCGACAGCTGGCAAGAGGTGCAGCGTCGGCGTGATGCTGGCACCGAGCCGTTCGACGCGCCGGTGCGCGAGCTGGTGGGCCAGATGGCTGCGGCCGGCGCGCTGATGCAGGCCAACATCAAGTTCAACGGCGCCCTGGTGCTGCAGGTGATGGGCGACGGGCCGGTGAAGCTGGCCGTGGCCGAGGTGCAGCCTGATCTGGCCTTCCGCGCCACCGCCAAGGTGATGGGCCCCGTGCCCGAGGGCGCACAGCTCGAAGCCATGCTCAATGTGCACGGCCAAGGCCGCTGCGTGATCACGCTCGACCCGAAGGACAAGTTCCCCGGCCAGCAGCCCTACCAAGGCGTGGTGCCGCTGCATGGCGACCAGCGCGAGCCGCTGCAAAAGCTGTCGGAGGTGCTGGAGCACTACATGTTGCAGTCCGAGCAGCTCGACACCAAGCTGGTGTTGGCCGCCAATGGCGAGGTGGCGGCGGGTTTGTTGATCCAGCGCCTGCCCGTGCAGGGTGAGGGCAACCTGGCCGCAGGCCAGCGCAATGAGGACGACATTGGCCTCGACGAGGCCTACAACCGCATCGCGCTGCTGGCTTCCACGCTCACCACCGACGAGCTGCTGACGCTGGACGTGGACACGATCTTGCGCCGCTTGTTTTGGGAAGAAGACCTCCGCCGCTTCGAGCCGCTGGTCGGCGAGACCGGCCCGCGATTCGCCTGCAGCTGCTCGCGTGAGCGCGTGGGCAACATGCTCAAAGGCCTGGGCCGCGAAGAGATCGACAGCATCATTGCCGAGCAGGGCCGGGTGGATGTGGGCTGCGAGTTCTGCGGCCAGCACCAGCTGTTTGACCCGGTCGATGTGGGCGAGTTGTTCACGCCCACCGAGAAGCAGCCTCCGGGCTCCAGCGCCACACATTGAACCTGCCGGTGTGGTGGCGTCGGTGTGACGCCACTTGCCGGTTCCTCCGCCAGCCCACCGATTGCCACCCATGCTTTACGCCCTGTTGAAGACGCTGCACCTGCTGTCCGTGATCGTCTGGCTGGGGGGCATGTTCTTTGTGCTGTCCAGCCTGCGGCCGGCCTTGGCCGTGTTGCAGGGGCCGCAGCGGCTGCAGTTGATGCAGGCGGTGCTGAAGCGGTTTTTCAAGATCGTGCTGGTGGCGGCGAGCGTGATTGTGCTCACGGGTGGCGCCATGATTGGCCGCCTCGCCAGCGCCTCGCGCGAGGCGGGCCTGCCCTTCAACATGCCCCTGGAGCTGCATGCGATGACGGCGCTGGGCGTGCTGATGCTGCTGATCTTCGGCCACATCCGCTTTGTGCTCTACAAGCGCATGAACACGGCGCTGGCCGGCAACGACACCACCACCGCGGGCGGCACGCTCGATTCGATTCGCCTGTGGGTCAGCGTCAACTTGACGCTGGGCGTGGTGATCGTGGTGACCACGTTGCTGGGTTCGGCGCTGTAACTCGGCGGGCGGCGGGCGGTGGGCGGCGCGGGATGCGCCGCTCTTGGTTTGCGGTCGCATCCCGCTCGAGGATTTCCGTTGGTCGTTCGTCGTTCGGCGCGAGGTCGGCGATGGGCCGGGCCGATGTGCTCCGTGTCCCCCGGACCCGCTGCGCGGGCCCTCCTCCTTTACCTGCGCACATCGGCCCGGCCCATCACCGCCCCTGCACCCACTGCGACATGCGTCGACGTGGCATGCCACCGCTGGTTCAGGG
>JBEAOO010000116.1:0-11409 GCA_041164825.1 Pseudomonadota bacterium
AATCCACGCCATAGAGAGGGTCTCGGGCGGCCCGGATGATACCATCGCGTGTTCTGCGGGCCGGGCGCCCTCCACGCGCGCGCCCTCGCCTCATCCGCTCAACGATCCACGCATCCACCCCATGGCCAAGACCCCCTCCCCCCGCGCCGCTGCCGCCCAGCCCACCGCTGCCGCGGCCGCCAAGAAGCCCGCCCGCGCCAAGGCCGCCGCGCCCAAGCAGCGCGAGATGCCGCCCAACCCGCCGAGCGCACCCAGCAAAGAGCTGCACGTGTTCCCCAACCCGGCGCCCGAGCGCGACTACGTGATCCAGTTCCAGGTGCCCGAGTTCACTTGCCACTGCCCGCTCACGGGCCAGCCCGATTTCGCGCACTTCACCATCGACATGATTGCCGACAAGCTGTGCGTGGAGCTGAAGAGCCTGAAGATGTACTTCTGGAGCTTCCGCCACGAAGGCGCCTTCCACGAGAAGGTGACCAACGACATCCTGAGCGAAATCGTGAAGGTCACCAACCCGCGCTTCGCGCGCATCACCGCCAAGTGGTACGTGCGCGGCGGCATCTACACCAACGTGGTGGTGGAGCACCGCAAAAAGGGCTGGAAGCCGCAGCCCCGCATCGACCTGCCCGCCCACGGCATGGCCACCGGCCTGCCGGCTTGAGCATGGCGCACAGCGCGGTGAACGCTGCCGACGCCGGCCATGTGGCGCCGGCGGTGGTGCGCCCGGCGTACCAAAAGTACGACGTGCGCGTGACCCCCAGCGCCATCGACGGCCACGGCGTGTTCGCGCTCGAGCCCATCCCGGCACGGCTCAAGATTGGCGAGATCCGCGGTGAATCGCTCACCGTGGAGCAAGCCCGCATCCGCGCCACACGCTACGAGCGGGTGATGATCGTTGAGGTGTCTGACAAGACCGCCATCGACTTCGCCAAATCCACCGACCCTATGCGCTTCACCAACCACTCCTGCTCGCCCAATGCACGGCTGAGCATCCGCGGTGGGCGGGTGGAGTTTTATGCGCTGCGCGCGATTGCCGTGGACGAAGAAGTGACCGTCAACTACGGCGAAACCCACCACGAAGGCAAGCTGCGCTGCCGCTGCGGCGCGCCCAACTGCGTGGGTGCGATTTGACCGAGACACGCTGTGAGCACCCCACACCCCGCCATGCCCACCGCTGACTCGCGCTGGATCGCCAGCTGGACCGCCGCACCCCAAGCCCGCTGGGACGAGGTGCTCGACGTGCCGCTGGCCTTTCCGCGCCAGCTGCACGGCCACACCCTGCAGCAAACGCTGCGCTTGAGCCTGGGCGGCAGCCGAGCGCGCGTGCTGTTCAGCAACGCCCATGGCCGCACGCCGCTGCACATCGGCGCGGCCAGCGCCGGCCTGCGTGGCGACGCACCGCAGACGCTGCGCTTTGCGGGCCACGCCAGCGCAAACATCGCCCCCGGCGCCGTGCTGCTGAGCGACCCGCTGGACGGCCCGTTTCCGGTGCTCAGCTCGCTGGTGGTCAACCTCTACCTGCCCGAGCCCACGCCCTGCGACACCTTCCACTGGGACGCACGCCAAACCACGCACCTGGCCCGCGGCGACCACACGCGCAGCGGCCGCTTCGTGTCTGACGCCGACTTCACTTCGCGCTTGTTCTTGGCCGCGGTCTGGGTGGAGGCGGCCGCCGAGAGCCGCGCCGTGGTGGTGCTGGCCGATTCGATTGCCGATGGCGACGGCAGCACGATGGACGCCAACCGCCGCTGGCCCGACCGCTTGGCCGAGCGGCTGATCGTGGCCGGCCAAAGCGCTGCGGTGCTCAACCAAGGCGTTTCGGGCAACCGCCTGCTGACCGATGGCATGGGCATCAGTGGCCTGGCCCGGCTGGAGCGCGATGTGATCGCACAGCCCGGCGTGCACACCGTGTTGATGGCGCTGGGCCTGAACGACATCGGCTGGCCCGGCACGCCGCAAGACCCGCATCGCCCGCTGCCCGAGTTGCAGGCCTTGCAGCTCGGCGCCACGCAAGTGGCCGAGCGCTGCCGCGCCGCGGGCCTGCGTGTGATCGGCTGCACCTTGACACCCTTTGGCGGCGTGGCCTCGGCCGCCGCACTGGAGCGCATCGCCGAGTCGCAGCGCGAGGCGCTGCGCCGCGCCTACAACGCCTGGCTGCGCGGCACGCCAGTGTTTGATGCGGTGATCGACTTTGCCAACACCGTGTGTGACCCGCTGCACCCGAACCAGCTGCAATCCGCGTTCGACAGCGGCGACCACCTGCACCTCAACGACCGCGGCTACCTGGCCATGGGCGATGCCATCGACCTCGATCAACTCTGGGCCCGTGCCTGAGTGCACCCACCCCGACCGCATCGCCCTCCCTCAGCGACCCCCCAATAATTCCGCGCCATGAATCCCCTGCTCGCCAAGCTGCACCCCTACCCCTTTGAGCGCCTGCGCGCGCTGACCCGCGGCATCACGCCCAACCCGGCACTGCGCCCCATCAGCCTGGGCATCGGCGAGCCCAAACACCCCACGCCCACGCTCATCACCGATGCGCTGGCCGCGCACTTTGACGGCCTGGCCAGCTACCCCGCCACGGCCGGTGAGCCCGCCTTGCGCCAAGCCTGCGCCCACTGGCTGACGCGCCGCTACGGTGTGACGCTGGACCCGATGACGCAGGTGCTGCCGGTCAATGGCTCGCGCGAGGCGCTGTTCTCGCTGGCGCAAACGGTGATCGACCCGACCCGCGCGGGCGCCACCGTGGTCTGCCCCAACCCCTTCTATCAAATCTACGAAGGCGCGGCGATCCTGGCCGGCGCGCAAACCGCGTTCGCCAACAGCGACCCGGCACGAAACTTTGCCGCCGACTGGGGCTCGATCTCGGACGACGTGTGGGCGCGCACGCAATTGGTGTACACCTGCTCGCCCGGCAACCCGACGGGCGCGGTGATGCCGCTCTCAGAGTGGGAGCAGCTGTTTGCGCTGTCCGACAAACACGGCTTCGTGATCGCCTCCGACGAGTGCTACTCCGAGATCTATTTCCGCGAAGACCCGCCGCTGGGCGGGCTGGAAGCGGCGATGCAACTCGGCCGCAAGGACTTCAAGAACCTGGTCGCGCTGACCAGCTTGTCGAAGCGCTCCAACGTGCCCGGCATGCGCTCGGGCTTTGTGGCCGGCGACGCCCACATCCTGAAAAACTTCTTGCTCTACCGCACCTACCACGGCAGCGCGATGAGCCAGACCATCCAGCACGCCAGCATCGCCGCCTGGAACGACGAGGCCCATGTGGTGGCCAACCGCGATCTGTACCGCCAGAAGTTCGCGCAGGTCACGCCGCTGCTGGCCAGCGTGATCGACGTGGCCCTGCCGGATGCGAGCTTCTATTTGTGGGCCGATGTGTCCAAGGTGGCCCCGGGTGGCGACGACGTGCAGTTCAGCCTCGACCTGTTGGCTCAATACAATGTCGCCGTGCTGCCCGGCAGCCTGCTGGCCCGCGAGGCTGGCGGCGTCAACCCCGGCACGGGCCGCATCCGCATGGCGCTGGTGGCCGACACCGCCGAGTGCCTGGAAGCCGCGCAACGCATCGTCGCCTTTGTGCAAGGCCTGCCGCGCTGAGGCACGGCGCACCCACACCCCCCCGATTTCCGCAGAAGAGACAAAGACCCACCATGACGCAACAACTGCAAACCCTCATCGACCAGGCCTGGGAAAACCGCACCCAGTACTCGCCTCAATCGGCCCCGGCCGAACTGCGCGAGGCCGTGGCCCACGTGATCACCGAACTCGACAACGGCCGCCTGCGCGTGGCCGAGCGCCTGGCCGTGGGCCAGTGGCAGGTCAACCAGTGGATCAAGAAGGCCGTGCTGCTGAGCTTCCGCCTGAACGACAACGAACTGGTGCAGGCCGGTGGCCTTAACTTTTTCGACAAGGTGCCCACCAAGTTCTCGGGCGCCGATGCCGTGCTGCTGCAAACCGCGGGCGTGCGCGTGGTGCCGCCGGCCGTGGCGCGCCGGGGCTCCTTCCTGGCCAAGAACGTGATCCTGATGCCCAGCTACGTCAACATCGGCGCCTACGTCGACGAAGGCACGATGGTCGACACCTGGGCCACCGTGGGTTCGTGCGCGCAGATCGGCAAGAACGTGCACTTGTCGGGTGGCGTGGGCATTGGCGGCGTGCTGGAGCCGCTGCAAGCCAACCCGACCATCATTGAAGACAACTGCTTCATCGGCGCGCGCTCGGAAGTGGTTGAAGGCGTGGTGGTGGAAGAGAACTCGGTGCTGGGCATGGGCGTGTACCTGGGCCAAAGCACCCCGATCTTCGACCGCGCGACCGGCGAAATCTCTTACGGCCGCGTGCCGAGCGGCTCGGTGGTGGTGAGTGGCAACCTGCCCAAGAAGGCCGCCAACGGCGCCGACTACAGCATGTACGCCGCCATCATCGTCAAGCGCGTGGACGCGCAAACGCGCTCCAAGACCAGCATCAACGAGCTGCTGCGCCCGTAAACCCGAAGTGGCTTGGCGGTCACCCGGCCCGTGTGGGCAGGGTCACCACCGCCCCACTCTGAAGCAACTTTGACAAAGGATCGGCATGGCCAGCGGCAACATGGAACGCGTTCTTCGCCTGATGGCAGAACGCAGCGCGTCTGACGTTTACCTCTCGGCCAACACGCCCATCCTCATCAAGATCAACGGCCAGTTGCTGCAACTCAGCGACCAGCCGCTGAGCCCGCACCAGCCGCGCCAGCTGCTGGCCGAGCTGCTGAGCCCGCGCCAGCTCGAAGAGCTCGACGACACCGGCGAGCTCAACGCCGGCATTGGCCTCGATGGCGTGGGCACCTTCCGCCTCTCGGCCTTCAAACAGCGCGGCACGATCGCTGCCGTGTTCCGCTGCATCCCGGCCGTCATCCCGACGCTGGAAAGCCTGAACGTGCCCGATCTGCTGAACACGCTGATCATGGAAAAGCGCGGGCTGATCCTGCTCGTCGGCGCCACCGGCACCGGCAAGAGCACCACGCTGGCGGCCATGCTGGAGCAGCGCAACCAGCAGCTGGCTGGGCACATCCTGACCATCGAAGACCCGATCGAGTTCTTGTTCACCAACAAGAAGTCGGTGGTCAACCAGCGCGAGGTGGGCCGCGACACCCACTCGCTGCAAGTGGGCCTGAAGAACGCGCTGCGCCAGGCCCCGGACTGCATTTTGATCGGCGAAATTCGCGATCGCGAAACCATGACGGCCGCCATTTCGTATGCTCTCTCGGGCCACTTGGTGCTGTCCACGCTGCACGCCAACAACAGCTACCACGCGCTCGGCCGCATCTTGTCGTTCTATGCGCCCGAAGCGCGCCCGGCCCTGCTGGCCGACCTGGCCGCGGGCCTGCGCGCCGTGGTGTCGCAGCGCCTGGTGCGCGCCACCGCGGGTGGCCGATTGCCGGCGGTGGAAGTGATGCTCAACACCTCGCTGGTGTCCGAGATGATCGAGAAGGGCGACTTCAACGGCGTGCGCGACGCGATGATCAAGTCGCTGGCCGAAGGCTCACAAACCTTTGAGCAAGACCTGGCGCGCCTGATCACCGAAGGCCTGATCACCCGCGATGAAGGCCTGGCCTTTGCCGACTCGCCCAACAACCTCTTGTGGCGCCTGCAAAACGAGATGAACCCGGTGTCGCGCGTCACGCCCAAAAAAGAAGAAAACGACGACCAGCCCACCTTCACCGACATCACGCTCGACGTGGTGCCCGAAGGTGGCCACTTCTCCCGCACGCACTCTGGCGCGCTGCGCGGGCTGTGATCGGCTGAGCCCTTCCCTCCTTCGTTCACTGCCCCCCCTGCACCGATGACCCGCGCCCTGCAACTCACCGAACAACTGATCTCGCTGCGCTCGGTGACGCCCGACGATGGCGGCTGCCAAGCGCTGATCGGCGAGCGGCTGCAGGCCGTGGGCTTCGAGTTGCACGCCCTGCCTTTTGGGCCCGATGACTTCCGCGTGCAAAACCTCTGGGCCATCAGGCGCGGCAGCAACGCATCGGCGCCGACGCTGGTGTTCGCCGGCCACACCGACGTCGTGCCCACCGGCCCCTTGGCCAGCTGGGACAGCGACCCCTTCGTGCCCAGCCACCGCGGCGGCATGCTCTATGGGCGCGGCGCGGCCGACATGAAAAGCTCGCTCGCGGCCATGGTGGTGGCGGCCGAAGAGTTTGTGGCGGCGCACCCGGCACACGCGGGCGCGGTGGCCTTCTTGCTCACGAGTGACGAAGAAGGCCCGGCCAACGACGGCACGGTGAAGGTCTGCGCTTGGTTGCAAGCGCGTGGCGAGCGGCTCGATTTCTGCATCGTCGGCGAGCCCACCTCGGTCCACACGCTGGGCGACATGGTGAAAAACGGCCGCCGCGGCTCGCTCTCGGGCAAGCTCACCGTGCGTGGCGTGCAAGGCCACATCGCCTACCCGCACCTGGCCAAAAACCCCATTCACCTCGCCGCCCCAGCCTTGGCCGAACTGGCCGCCATGAGCTGGGACGCCGGCAACGCCTACTTCCCGCCCACCAGCTGGCAGGTGTCCAACATCCACGGCGGCACGGGCGCCACCAACGTGATCCCGGGCGAGTTGGTGATCGACTTCAACTTCCGTTTTTCGACGGAGGCCACGCCCGACTCGCTCAAGGCCCGCGTGCAAGCCGTGCTCGACCGCCACGGCCTCGACACCCACATCGCGTGGACGCTGGGCGGCGAGCCCTTCCTCACCCCCACCGGCACGCTGAGCGCAGCGCTCACGCAAGCGATTGAAGCCGAGTGCGGCGTGACGCCCGAACTCTCGACCACCGGTGGCACGTCCGATGGCCGCTTCATTGCCAACGTCTGCCCGCAGGTGGTGGAGTTTGGCCCGCTGAACGCGACCATCCACAAGCTCAACGAACACATCCCGGCGGCCAGCATCGAGCCGCTGAAAAACATCTACCGACGCACACTGGAAGCGCTGCTCACATGACCTTGTTTGAACTCATCACCGCCCAAAGCGCCCGCCTCAAGGAGGCGGGCGTTTCGTTTGGCCACGGCACGACCAACGCCTTCGACGAAGCCGCCTGGCTGGTGCTGTGGGCCCTGAAAATGCCGCTAGACGCACTCGAAGTGCACGCCAAGCGCGAAGCCACGCCCGACGAAACGGCCGCCGCTGAAGCCATCATTGCGCAGCGCATCAGCACCCGCCAACCCGCCGCCTACCTCACCAAAGAAGCCTGGCTGCAGAACGTGCCGTTCTATGTGGACGAGCGCGTGATCATTCCGCGCTCCTTCATCGCCGAGTTGCTGGTGGATGCCGAGGGCGACGGCACGCTCGATGGCTGGTTGTCCGACCGCACCCACAAGCTGCTCGACCTGTGCACCGGCAACGGCAGCCTGGCGGTGATCGCGGCCATGGCCTACCCCGAGGTGGTGGTCGATGCGGTGGACATCAGCGAAGACGCGCTGGCCGTGGCCCGCATCAATGTGGACAAGCACAAGCTGGCCAAGCGCATCACGCTGCTGCAAAGCGATTTGCTGAGCGCCGTGCGCGGCCCCTATGACTTGATCCTGTGCAACCCGCCCTACGTCAACAGCGTCAGCATGGCCGCGCTGCCGCAGGAATACCGCCACGAGCCCGCGCTGGCGCTGGCCGGCGGTGACGACGGCATGGACCTGGTGCGCAAGATCATTCAAGAAGCCCCCAAGCACCTCAGCGCCGACGGCGTGCTGGTGCTCGAGATTGGCAACGAGCGCGCGCATTTTGAGCACGCCTTCCGCCGCCTGGAGGTGGCGTGGCTCGACACCAGTGCGGGCGACGACCAGGTGCTGCTGGTGTCGCGCGATGCGATGGCCCGTTGGAGCCGCAAATGATCACGCTGCGCGACATCACGCTGCGACGCGGCACCAAGGTGGTTCTCGACCAGGCCAGCGTCACGCTGCAGCCGGGTGAAAAAGTCGGCCTTGTGGGCCGCAATGGCGCGGGCAAGTCGTCGCTGTTTTCGCTGCTGACGCACCGGCTGCAAGCCGATGGCGGCGAGTTCAGCATCCCGCCGCGCTGGCGCCTGGGCGAGGTGGCCCAAGAGATGCCCGAGACCGAAGACGGCGCCACCGACTTTGTGCTCGAAGGCGACACGCGGCTGATGGAAGCGCACGCCATGTTGGCCGCGGCCGAAGCCGCCGACGACGGCCACGCGATGGCCGATGCGCACCAAGAGATTGCCGAGGCCGGCGGCTTTGAGGCCCGCCCGCGCGCGCAAGCGCTGCTGATGGGCCTGGGCTTTCGCGGCGACCAGCTCGACGCGCCGGTGAACAGCTTCTCGGGCGGCTGGCGCATGCGCTTGCAACTGGCCCGCGCACTGATGTGCCCGGCCGATTTGATGCTGCTCGACGAGCCCACCAACCACTTGGACTTGGACGCCCTGGTGTGGCTCGAAGCCTGGTTGCAGCGCTACGAGGGCACGATGCTCGTCATCAGCCACGACCGCGAGTTTTTGGATGCCATCACCAAGGTGACGCTGCATTTGGACGAGGCCAAGCTCAACCGCTACGGCGGCAACTACACCGCGTTTGAAGGCATGCGCGCCGAGCGCATGGTGCTGGCGCAGCAGAGCTTTGAGAAGCAGCAAGAGCGCATGGCGCACTTGCAGAAGTTCATCGACCGGTTCAAAGCCAAGGCCAGCAAGGCCAAGCAGGCGCAAAGCCGCGTGAAGGCCCTGGAGCGCATGGAAAAATTGGGCCCGGTGTTGACCAGCAGCGACTTCCAGTTCGAGTTCCGCGAGCCGCAGTCTTTGCCGAATCCCATGCTGTCGTTCTCGCAGATGGATTGCGGTTACCCCGCCGCCGAAGGCGAGCAAGCGGTGCGCATCGTGCGCGGCATCAACCGCTCGGTGCTGGCCGGCCAGCGCATCGGCATTCTGGGCGCCAACGGCCAGGGCAAGTCGACGCTGGTGAAGACCATCGCCCACGCGCTGGCGCCGCTGGCCGGTGAAATCACCGAGGGCAAGGGCCTGAGCATCGGCTACTTCGCCCAGCAGGAGCTGGACGTGCTGCAACTCGGCGATGGCCCGTTGATGCACATGGTCCGCCTGGCACGCGACGTGGGCCCGCCCGGCCGCGAGCAAGAGCTGCGCGACTTCTTGGGCTCCTTCCGCTTCGTGGGCGAGATGGTGACGCAGGCCGTGGGCACGCTCTCGGGCGGCGAAAAAGCCCGCTTGGTGCTGGCCATGCTGGTGTGGCAGCGCCCCAACCTGCTGCTGATGGACGAGCCTACCAACCACTTGGACCTGACCACGCGCGAGGCGCTCTCGATGGCGCTCAACGAGTTCGAAGGCACGGTGATGCTGGTGAGCCACGACCGCGCGCTGCTGCGCGAAGTGTGCGATGAGTTCTGGCTGGTGGCCGGTGGCAACGTCGAACCGTTTGACGGCGACCTCGACGACTACCAGCGCTGGCTGCTCGACACCAGCAAGGAAATGGCCCGCGCCGCCCGCGACGAAAGCCGCGTGCAACTGCGCCAAAGCCGAGAAGCCGCCAGTGCCGCCGAGGCCAATCCGCAAGAGCGCAAAAACCTCGATCGCAAAGAAGCCGCGCGCGCCCGCCAAGAACTGGCCGCCAAAACCCGACCGCTGCGCGACCAGATCCAGAAGGCCGAAACGGCCATGGAGAAACTCAACGTCGAAGCCGGCCAACTCGAAGTGGCCTTGGCCAGCGGCGCGTTGCTGCCGCCCCAGATGGCCGAACGCGGCAAACGCCTGAAGGCCGTGCGCACCGAGATCGCCGAGGTGGAAGCGCGGTGGATGGAGCTGAGCGGGGAGATTGAGGCCTTGAACGCCGCTGCGGCGGGCTGACGCTCTCCCCAAGCGCCGCCGCGCGCCCTGCCCCGCTCTTGGCCTGCGTGCCGAGGCGGGGCATTTTTCCGGTCGGTGTACCGAACACGCCACGTTGCAGACACGGCGCGTTCGCGCGCATGCCACACACCGACGCCCCTCTCAAGGGGGATCTTCTTGGCCTTGCCAAATCGACTTTCGCGGGCACGCCCTGTGGCCCACAAAGCGTTGACATTCGCTCACACATTCGCCCCCCGAGAGCTAGGGATGAAGTCTTTGGGTCGATAGAGCTACGGTGGCTGCCAGGGCCCGCCATCCTGGACGGGACGCATACATCGACAGCCGCCCGCGTTGCCTTGGAGCGCGCCACGCCGCTGCAGCCCGAGGAGACACCCCGTGACGTCGCTACCGCCGCTTCCGCTGCTGCTTGCCGGCCCGATCCTGCGACGGGTCGAACCGGGCTTGGTGACGGTCTGGGTGGCCTTGAGCCGCGCCGCCTCGGTGGGCCTCACGCTGTGGGAGGGGCGGGTCAAAGCCGGGGCTCCCAGCCCGCACGCGCGCAGCAGCCCTGACGCCGCCACGCTGCGCGTGGGCGCGCACCTGCACATCACCACCGTGACGCTGAGCATTGCCCCCACCTCGGCCAAGCGGCTGCGGCCCGGCCAGCTCTACGCCTACGACATCACCATCACCGAGAGCACCAGCGGCAAACAACACAACCTGGCGTCGCTGGACCTGCTGCGCGACGGCCCGACCCGCAACGGCAGTGCCGATGCCCTGGCCAAAGCGCACCTCGCGCTCGGCCACAGGGACGACTTTTTGCCCAGCTTCGCCCTGCCCCCCGAACGCCTGGAAGACCTGCAAGTGGCCTACGGCTCTTGCCGCCGCTTGATCAACGTGCACGACGACGCCATGGTCTGGCTCGACGACCTGCTGCTCGTCAACGACAACTACGACAACCCCACGCGGCGCCCGCACCAACTGTTTCTCGGCGGCGACCAAATCTACGCCGACGACGTCTCCTTTGTGCACCTGCAAGTGCTCAATCGCTTGGGAAAACAACTGATCGGCACCGTGCCTGTGCCCCTGGAACACGACTTTCAAACCGACACCACGGGCAGCATCGAACACCTGCTGGTCGACCACGCGATGGAGCGCGTCACCACCACCGGCAGCTTTCCCGACGGCTACCTGCCTGTCGAAGGCACCCAGCGCTTGCCTGCGGACCTGATGAACTTCCCCGCGGCGCACCGCCTTGACCTGACGCGCAAGGAAGCGCAACTGACCAGCACCGACGGACACAGCCACTTGCTGAGCCTGGGTGAATTTGCCGCCATGTATGTCAGCGTGTGGAGCAACGCGTGTTGGCCCGATCCCGACGACTGGCCCGTGCTGGCGGAGTTCATGCCCAGCCACGAACGCCCGCCAATGCTGCCTCAGCACCTCACACCGGCGCTCCGGCTCGACCAAGATGACAAGTTGGACGAACGCACCCGGGCCTACCACCGAGAGGTGAGCGACCTGAACCGGTTTGCCGCCGGCCTGCCCAAGGTGCGGCGCGCGCTGGCCAACATCCCCACCTACATGGTGTTTGACGACCACGACGT
>JBEAOO010000117.1:0-7540 GCA_041164825.1 Pseudomonadota bacterium
CCGTGGCGATATTGAAGACATTCGCGGTGTGGCGGTCAACAGCCAGATCGTCAAGCAGCTCGAAGACCGTGGCTGGGTGGAGGTGATTGGTCACCGCGAAGCCCCCGGCCGGCCGGCCTTGTTCGCCACCACGCGCCAGTTTTTAGATGACCTGGGCCTGGCCAGTCTGGAGCAATTGCCACTGCTGCAAGCCGCATCGGGCCTGACGCTGCCGCCCGAGCTGGCCGAAGCGCAGGCCGTGCTGCAAGCCGAAGGCGCGGCGGCAGAGGCGGCTGCGGCGCGAGCCACCGAAGATGTCTTGGCCGCTGCTGCTTCTGTTGCTGCGGTGCAGGAGCCCGATTTGTTTGACCCACCGCCGGCGAGCGAGCCGGCGCCTGATGCGCTGGCCGAGCCTGCTGGCGCAGACGCGGCGGCCGCTGGTGCGCCAGCCGCTGGACTGGTCGCAGAAGCTGCCACCCCGGACAGCGCGGCACCCGCCGCCTTGCCTTTGAACACCGAGCCCGCCGTCGATACGGCGCGGCTCACCCCGTCCCCCGATTCAACCCTGCCTGCGGCCGATGCCGCGCCGATGGAACCCGAAGCATGAACGCCAACGAAGACAACGCCCCTGTGCCCGACGAGCAAGCCTCGGCTGCGCCTGACGGTACCCCGGGCGCTGACGCGCCTGCCGCCAAGCCGGTGCGCAAGAAGCGTGCGCCCAAGGCAGCGGCGGCCGCCGAGGCTGAGGCAGGCGCGGCGGACGCGGTGGTTGACGCCCCGGCTTCGGCCGCCGCTGAGCCGGTGGCTGATGCGGCCGCAGCAGGTGGCGACGACGCCGCGCCGGCCAAGCCCGCTCGCCGCAAGCGCGCGCCAGCCAAGTCGGCCGAGGCGGTGGACCCAGCCTCCGCTGACGTGACCGAGGCTGCTGTGGAGGCGGTTGCCGACGCGCCGGTGCCTGTGGCCAAGCCCAAGCCCCGGGCCAAAGCAGCGCCTGTGGCTGCGCCTGCCGCCTCCGTGGTCGTTGACACTGCTGAGGTTGCCGCCGAGCCGGTGGCTGCGATTGCTGCCCTTGCTGCGGCGCCTGACGCATCGGCCGAGGCTGGCAACAACAGCCCGCACGCCGAAGGCGGCGACGCCGGAGAAGAAGGTCAGGGCGAGCGCGGCCGCCGCCGCAACCGCCGTGACCGCAAGCGCGGCCCGCGTGATGACGCCGCCGCCGCCGATGGCGCACAGCGTGCGCCGCGCGAGGCCTCGAACGCTGCGGACGACGACGGTGACGACGAAGACGACGCTGTGGCTGTGCCGCAAGGCCCGGCTGTCGAGCCCGCCGATGTCGGTGAGGTGTTTGCCCAAGTGCTGTCGGGCGTGTACGACGAAGAAGTCGGCCCCGAGCCCGCCGTTGAAGGTGAGGATGCGCCCGCGGTTCAGCACAAACGCGTGCTGCGCCCTGAGCCCGATGCGCCCAAGTTGCAAAAGGTGCTGGCGCAATCGGGCGTGGGCTCGCGCCGCGACATGGAAGACGCAATCGCCGAGGGCCGCGTCATGGTCAACGACCAGGTGGCCCACACCGGCCAGCGCATCTCGTTTGGCGACCGCATCAAGCTCGATGGCAAACAAGTGCGCGTGCGCATCGTGCCGCCCACACCGCGCATCATTGCGTACCACAAGCCGGCTGGCGAGGTGGTCACGCACGACGACCCTCAGCACCGCCCGACCGTGTTCCGCCGCCTGCCGCGTTTGCAGCAAGGCAAGTGGCAATCGGTGGGCCGGCTGGACTTGAACACCGAAGGCCTGTTGCTGTTCACCAACTCGGGTGAGTTGGCCAACCAGCTGATGCACCCGCGCTTTGGCGTGGAGCGTGAGTACGCCGTGCGCGTGCTTGGCACTCTCGAATCCGACGCCAAGGCCAAGTTGCTCGAAGGCGTGCCGGTCGAAGGCCAAACCGCCAGCTTCCGCTCGATCGAAGAAGGCGGCGGCGAGGGCGTGAACCGCTGGTACCGCGTGGTGATCACCGAAGGCCGCAACCGCGAAGTGCGCAAGCTCTTTGACACCGTGGGCCTGACCGTGAGCCGCTTGATCCGCATCCGCTACGGCACCGTGGTGCTGCCGCGCGGCTTGAAGCGTGGCGATTGGGTGGACCTGGAAGACGGCGACGTGCGCGCCATCCGCCAGCTTGCCGCCCCGCCGGCCCGCCAAGCGCAGGGTGACGGCGCGGAGCGTGGTGATCGCGGTGACCGTGGCCAAAACCCTGGCCAAGGCGGCCGTGGTGACCGCGACCGCCCGCAGCGTGGTGCACGCGGTGGTCAAGGCGGCCAAGGCGGTGATCGCAACAGCGGCAACAGCGGCAACGACCAGCCGCAGCGCCAGAACGACGGCCGCGGTCCGCAGCAGGGGCGCGGTCCACGTGAGGATCGTGGCAACGGCAACGGCAACGGCAACGGCAATGGCAATGGCAATGGCAATGGCCAGGGCAACGGTCCGGGTCAAGGCCAGCCAGGTCAAAACAAGCGCAACGGCCCGCCGCAGCGCAACAACGGCAACAGCAACCCGCGTCCGCAAGACGCCGAGCGCAACGACGAGCCGCGCCGCCAGCGCGATGACGACCTGGACGATGATTTCGACCCGTCGCGCATCCCCAACCCGCTGGAGCAAACTTTCGACAAGCGCTTTGTGAGCAACCCGCGCATGCCTGCGGGCGGCAAGGGTTTCCGCAACGGTGGCGGTGGTTTTGGGGGTGGGGGCAGTGCGCCCGATCCGGCGCCGCGCCAAAAGGGTGGTGGCCCGCGCGAGCCCGATCCGCTGCAAACCTCGGTGGGTTACATCGGCGGCGAAGCCTTCCACCGCAAGCTCAACCGTGGCGGTGGCAATCGCCAGGGGCAAGGCCAAGGTCGTGGTGGGCAAGGCGGTGGCGGCGGCAATGGTGGCGGCAACCGCGGCGGCTTTGGTGGTGGCGGCGGTGGTGGCGGTGGCAACGGCGGCAAGCGCCGCGGCCGCTGAGTCCTCCGGCCCACGCCCAACCCTCGGCGCTTGAGGTCGTCACCCCGGATTCATCGGGGTTGAAGCCTCAAGCGCTACAATGCAAGGCTTTGCCAAGTCTTTGATTCAGGAGAAAAACATGGCTGTTGAACGCACCCTTTCCATCATCAAGCCCGATGCCGTCGCCAAGAACGTCATCGGTCAAATCTATGCCCGTTTTGAAGGCGCTGGCCTGAAGGTCGTGGCCGCCAAGCTGGTGCACCTGTCGCGCGCAGAAGCCGAGCAGTTCTACGGTGTTCACAAAGCCCGTCCCTTCTTCAAGGACCTGGTGGACTTCATGGTCTCCGGCCCGGTCATGATCCAGGCTCTGGAAGGCGAAGGCGCCATCCTGAAAAACCGCGATCTGATGGGCGCCACCGACCCGAAGAAGGCCGAGAAGGGCACCATCCGTGCTGACTTCGCTGACAGCATCGATGCCAACGCCGTTCACGGCTCCGACTCGGCCGAAAACGCCGCTGTCGAGGTGGCGTTCTTCTTCGCCGGCCTGAACGTTTACAGCCGCTGATGCCCCGCCCTGGGGGCTGCGGCCCCGAGGGGTCTGGAACTGCATCATGAACAACGTGGTCAATCTGCTCGAGTACGACCTGGACGGGCTGGCTGCGTTGTGCGAGCAGCTCGGTGAAAAGCGCTTTCGCGCCACCCAGCTGTTTCGTTGGATCCATCAGCGTGGCGCAAGCGATTTCGACCAGATGTCTGATCTGGCCAAATCGCTGCGCGCCAAGCTGGCTGGCACGGCCCGCATCACTGCGCTGCCCGTGGCCAGCGAACAAGCTTCTGCCGACGGCACCATCAAGTGGCTGTTCGACGTGGGCGGTGGCAACGCGGTGGAAACCGTGTTCATCCCTGAAGACGACCGCGGCACGCTGTGCGTGTCCTCTCAAGCCGGGTGTGCCGTGGGTTGCCGCTTTTGCTCCACCGGCCACCAAGGCTTCAGCCGCAACCTCACCACCGCCGAAATCATCGGCCAGCTCTGGTTTGCCGAGCACCACCTGCGCCAGCGTTTGAAGCTGGCCCCGGGTGAGCGCGCCATCACCAACGTGGTGATGATGGGCATGGGCGAGCCGCTGCAAAACTACAACGCGCTGGTGCCTGCCTTGCGCATGATGCTCGACGACCACGCGTACGGCCTGTCGCGCCGCCGAGTGACGGTGTCGACTTCGGGCGTGGTGCCCATGATCGACCGCCTGCGCGATGACGTGCCGGTGGCGCTGGCCGTGTCGCTGCACGCGCCCAACAATGCGCTGCGCGACGACCTCGTGCCGCTGAACAAAAAGTACCCGATCGACGAGCTGCTCGACGCCTGCAACCGTTACCTCGACAAAGCGCCGCGCGACTTCATCACCTTCGAGTACTGCATGCTCGACGGCGTGAACGACACGCCCGAACACGCGCAACAGTTGATCCGCTTGGTGGGCGGCCGCATCAACTGCAAGTTCAACCTGATTCCCTTCAACCCGTTCCCGCAATCGGGCCTCACCCGCTCGCCGCGTGACCGGGTGATGGCCTTTGGCCGTTTGCTGCAAGACGCCGGCATCATCACCACGGTGCGTAAAACGCGCGGCGACGACATCGATGCCGCCTGCGGGCAACTCGCTGGCGAGGTGCAAGACCGCACCCGTGCCAAAGAGCGCCACGAGCAGCGAACGCCCATCACCATCCACCGTTCGCCCATGTCCAGCCCCCTGCCGGGCGAGGAAGGTTCGCGATGAGTGCTCTGTCTCGCCTGCGCACAGCGGTGCTGCTGACCGCACTCGCTGCCTTGGCCGCCTGCACCACCACCAGCACCATCAGTGGGCCGGTGGACGGTGTGCCGGGCCCGAGCACACCGATCGCCACCGGCGTGAGCAAAGACCGCGTCACCGCGTCTGACGAAACCGATGCCACGCGCCGTGGTCGCGCCCGGCTGGAGTTGGCCTCGGCCTACTTCGGTGAAGGCCAGTTGGAAACCGCGCTCGATGAAGTCAAGCTCGCCATCAACGCCGACAGCAACTCGGGCCAGGCCTACAACCTGCGCGGCTTGATTTACAGCCGGTTGGGCGACGAGCGTTTGGCCGAAGAGAGCTTCCGCCGCGCGCTGCAAATTGATGGCAACGATGCCGATGCGCTGCACAACTTCGGTTGGTTCCAGTGCCAGCGCCAGCACTACGCCGAATCGGACGCCTTGTTTGCGCAAGCGCTGGCGGTGCCGCGCTACCGCGGAGCGTCGCGCAGCTTGTTGGCCCAAGGGGTGTGCCAAGCGCGTGGTGGCAAGCTGGTGGAGGCCGAGCGCACCTTGCTCAAGAGTCTGGAGGCCGATGCCACCAACCCGTCCACGGCAGTGAACTTGGCCGAGGTGCTGTACCGCCGGGCCGATTACGACCGAGCGCGGTTTTACATTCGCCGCGTCAACAACCAGGGTGACATGGCGAGTGCACAAACCTTGTGGCTGGGCATGCGCATTGAGCAGCGCCTGGACAACCGCAATGGTGTGGAAGAACTCGGTGCGCGCCTGCGCCAACGATTCCCGAAGTCGCCCGAAGCCGGGCTGTATGAGCGGAGAGCTTTTGATGAGTGAGCCTGTGGAATCGACCCCTGTGACCGCTGCTGCCGGGTCTGCCACCACCGCTGGGGCCTTGTTGCGCCAGGCGCGCCAAGCCCAGGGCGTGCACATTGCCGTGCTGGCCGCATCGATCAAGGTGACGCAGCGCAAGCTCGAATCGCTTGAAGCCGACCGCTATGACGAATTGCCCGATGCCACGTTTGCGCGCGCGCTGGCGCAGGCGGTGTGCCGCACGCTGAAGGTGGATCCGGCGCCGGTGCTGGCGCTGTTGCCGCACTCGTCGGGCTTGCGCTTGGAGCATGTGAGCGAGGGCCTCAACACGCCGTTCCGCGAACCCACCGGACGCAGCGCCTGGACCGAGATCAGCCACTGGCTGCAGCCGCGCGTGCTGGCGCCCGTGCTGCTGCTGGCTGCCGCGGCATTGATTTACTGGCTGCCGGCCGGTAGCTTGCGCGCCATGTTGGCCTCAACGCCGTCTGCGGGGGCGTCAAGCCCGGCTGCGGCCTCGTCCAGCGTGGCGGTGGATGCGCCCGCTCTCAACGACACCCCGCCGCCCATGCCGGTGCCGGAGCTGGTGCCCGCAGCGCCTGCAGTGGCCGTGCCCGCCAGTGCGACTGCTGCTTCGACTGCTGCTGCGCTCAGCGCCGCCTCGCCCGTTGTCGAGGCCGCCAACGATGGCCCGCCTGTGCTGACGCTGCGCGCACGCTCCTCGTCCACCTGGATTGAATTGCAAGACGCCACGGGCCGCTTGGTCATCTCGCGTCTGCTCAAGGCCGACGAAACCGTGACCGTGGACGAGCGCCAGCCGCCCTTGAAGCTCAAGGTGGGCAATGCAGCCGTCACCGATGTGGAATGGCGCGGCCGCCCGCTCGATTTGAAGGCCGCCTCGCGCGACAACGTGGCCCGGCTGGAACTGCAGTGAGCCCGGCCATCGCCAGAGGCCCCTGTTCCATCCCGTTTTCAGCCCCACTCCCGGAGTGTGACGACCATGTCTGACCCCCTGCAAAACCTGCTCGACGCCTGGGTGCAACCCGCCCAGCCCATCACCCGCGCCTCTCACCAAGCGCAAGTGCGCTGGGGCGAGCGCATCGTCACGGTGGGCGGCGGCGCGCCGGTGCGCGTGCAGTCCATGACCAACACCGACACGGTGGATGTGATTGGCACCGCCATTCAGGTCAAAGAGCTGGCCATTGCTGGCTCCGAGATGGTGCGCATCACCGTCAACACCCCCGAGGCCGCCGAAGCCGTGCCGCACATCCGCGACCAGCTCGACCGCATGGGCATCGACGTGCCGCTGATTGGCGACTTCCACTACAACGGCCACCGCCTGCTCACCGAGCACCCGGCCTGCGCCGAGGCGCTGAGCAAGTACCGCATCAACCCCGGCAATGTGGGCAAGGGTGACAAGCGCGACCGCCAGTTTGGCCAAATGATTGAGGCCGCTGCGCGCCACAACAAGGTGGTGCGCATTGGGGTGAACTGGGGCAGCCTCGACCAAGAGTTGCTGGCCCAGATGATGGACGACAACGCCAAGCGTGCCGAGCCCTTCGAGCCGCAGCAGATCATGTACCGCGCCATTTTGGTGTCGGCGCTGGAGTCCGCCAAACAGGCCGAGAGCATGGGCTTGCGCCCCGACCAGATCGTGCTGAGCTGCAAGATGTCGGGCGTGCAAGATTTGGTCAGCGTGTACCGCGCTCTGGCCACCCGCTGCGCCTACCCGCTGCATCTCGGCTTGACCGAAGCCGGCATGGGCACCAAGGGCACGGTGGCGTCCACTGCGGCGCTGGCGTTGCTGCTGCAAGACGGCATCGGCGACACCATCCGCGTCTCGCTCACGCCGCAGCCCGGCGAAGCCCGCACCCAAGAGGTGGTGGTGGCGCTGGAGATTTTGCAGTCGCTGGGCCTGCGCACCTTCAATCCCAGCGTCACCGCCTGCCCAGGCTGCGGGCGCACGACGAGCACGACGTTCCAGGAACTCGCCAAGCA
>JBEAOO010000118.1:0-2879 GCA_041164825.1 Pseudomonadota bacterium
AATGGGCCAGCAGGGTGGCGGCGGCCGGGTCACCCTGTTTGCTCTCGCCCTTGGACAGGCGCTCCACCCGCGTGTCGCTGATGTGGTGCAGCAAGGCGCCCAGTGAAAACTGGTAAACCCAAGCCACCTGGGCGCGCGTGGCATGAGGCAGGGCCAGGTTCAGCGCGTCGATGAAGGCCATGGCCAGCGGGTCAAAGTAGGTGCGCATCACCCGGTCGGTTTCGTCCTGCAAATGGTAAAGCTCACGCGCCACCAACAGCGCGTAGTACTCGCCTTCGCTGCTGGCGCGCAGGCGCAGCACCGGGCCCACAAAGGCGTCGATGATGCGCGGCAGCGTGTCCGCGTCTTTGGGGTTGATGCCCACGTTTTTCAGCGCCAGCAGCCGCTCTTCAATGGTGCTGCTCCAATGCACGAAGATGGCGTGAAACAGCTCGTGTTTCGGGCCGTAGTAGTAGCCCACCAGCGCCAGCGGCACGCCCGCCTCTTCGGCAATTTGGCGGATCGTGACGGCGTGGTAGCCGCGCTGCGCAAACAGCTTTTCAGCCGCCAGCAGAATGTCTGCCTTGCGGTCAGGGCGCAGGGCGTCGGCCGTTTTGCGCGGGCGGATGAGCATGTCCATGGGATGGTATTGGACAGTTGTACAAATAAACTGTACATTCGTACAAACCCTGCAAGGCAGCGTTGTTGGTCACTCCCTCTTGTAGTCGATGTACCCTGGCCATTGGCCGCACTCAGCGGCCTGCCAGGCCCCGCTGGCGAAGCGTGACCGCCAGCGCCGAGGTGACTGCTTCGCTCACCGCGCGCAGCGGCCGGTTTTCCGCGTCGGCCTTGCGCGACACCAGCGACAGCTGGACGGCGGGAGCGCCGCGGCCCAGCCGGACGAAATGCACCGGGTACGACTGGCAAAAACCGGCGTCGACCAGGTGCACCAGCGCGATCCCGAGCCCGGCACTGACCATCGCGATGATCGCCTGAATGCTGTCAAGTTCGAGTGCGCCGTGCCCCGTACGGACCTGGCTGGTCACGTAGCGTGCGCCCAGCATCCCCGAGATGGTGTTCCGGTCGTAGCGGATCCACTCGTACGCCTTGAACAGCGCCGCCACCGACATCTCCGTCGCGTTCGGCGGCACGATCAGGCGCATTTCGCTGCGAAGCAACGCTTGCCACCGCAGGCGGGCCGAGCCGCCACCCGGGGGCTCCGCGACCACGGCGGCATCGAGCTCGCCCGACTTCACCGCGTCGGTCAGGCCCGTACTGCGGCCACTGTTTGGCCGCAGCTCCAGCCGCGGGTAGCGCGTGCGCAGTTCGGACAGTGTGCCGGGCAGCAGCACCGGCAACATCGACCCGATGATGCCCAGCCGAACGACGCCTTCGACCACGACGCCGCTGCGCCGGCGCAGCGACTGCAGGTGCTCCAGGCCCTGGCGCATGGCGACCGACACCTCGTGCGCCAGCGGGGTCGGACGGATCGCGTGGCCCGAGCGATCGAACAGCGGCTGCCCCAGCCACGCCTCGATCTGCTTCATCTGCATGCTCACGGCGCTCGCGGTGAGGTTCATTTCGCTGGCCGCCGCGGCCAGCGAGCCGCCGCGCAGCACCGCGTCTAGCGTGTCGAACATTTCAATCTTCATCAGCTTTCCTTGATCTCACTCCCAAATTTAATCGCTTTTCATTGCGAAGGCATGTGCCTAGACTTCGGTTCCATACCTGCACCCCAACCAACTGGAGACAATCTGATGGTCACTACCTCCCCGCGCGGCTGGACGAACGAAGAAGCCAGCACCGACAAGTCCTGGACCCAACGCCTGAGCGCCGATGAAGTCGCCGGCTTCGACGCCGCCCTGGCCCGGGCCAAGGCTACGGTCAAGTCCTGGCTCGCGATGACGGCCGACGACTTCCCGTTGCCCGAAGCGTCCCGCCAAGCCCTGAAACGGGCCTTCGCCACGGCACAGGGACGCTGGGGCATGTGCCTGCTGAAAGGCTTCCCGGTCGAGCGCTGGAGCGAAGAGGACACCAAGCTGGCCTACTGGGGCATGGGCCTGCACAGCGGCGTGGCGCGCACCCAAAACCCGGCCAGCCAGGTCATGAACGACGTGCGCGACGAAGGCGCCGCCTACAAGGCGGCCAACGGCCGCAGCCGGGGCTACAACACCAAGGCCGGGCTGGACTTCCACATGGACTCGGGCGACATCGTCGGCCTGCTGTGCCGACGCACCGCCAAAACCGGTGGCGAGAGCTTGGTCGCGAGCACGATCGCGGCTGCCGAGGAGCTGGGGCGGCGCCGCCCCGACCTGCTGGAAGTGCTGAAGCAACCCTTCCACCACCACTACCAGGGCTCGCAGGACCCGCTGCAGCCGCCGTACTACGCGTGCCCGATCATCGGCAGCGACCCCAAGCACTTCGCGATGCGGGTCAACCGCAAGAACATCGTGGCGGCGCAGCGAGATTTCCCCGAACTGCCGCGCGTCACGCCCGAGCAGTGGGAGGCGCTCGACCTGCTGGAGGTGATCATGGCCGACCCGCGTTGGTGTTTCCGCATGCAGCTCAAGCAGGGCGACCTGCAGATCGTCAACAACTACGTGATCGTGCATTCGCGCACGCCCTTTGAGGACTTCGAGGAGGCGGACGCCAAGCGCCACCTGCTCCGCCTGTGGCTGGCCGTGCCCGGTTCGCAGCCGCTGCCGGCCGACTGGGCTGAGTACTTCATCGACACATGCGGCGGTTCCGTGCGCGGCGGTCTGCGTGGTTCGAACATCACGCCAGAGTTCACCGCCTTCGAAGCGCGTCAGGCGGCGGCGCTGGGCATGCTGCACAAGCCCTGGGCGCCGATCAAGCAACGCGCTGCCGTGCTGGCTTGATTAAAAGGTTAGACATGCAAC
>JBEAOO010000119.1:0-3263 GCA_041164825.1 Pseudomonadota bacterium
CGACGACCTGATCACCCACAAGCTCAAGCTGGCCGACATCAACGAAGGCTTTGCGCTGATGAAGCGCGGCGAGTCGATCCGCTCGGTGGTCGAGTTCTGAACACAGGCCACCCACCATGCACCCCACCCGCTCCCTCACCACCCTGAGTGAACACGCCTGCTTCGGCGGCGTTCAAGGCTTCTACCAACACGACTCGGACGAGACCGGGACGCCAATGAAGTTCGGCGTGTTTGTGCCGCCGCAAGCGCGCGAGAGCGCGGTGCCGGTGCTGTTTTATTTGGCCGGCCTCACCTGCAACGAAGAAACCTTTGCCACCAAGGCCGGCGCCCAGCGCATGGCGGCCGAGCTGGGCCTGATGCTGGTGACGCCCGACACCAGCCCGCGTGGCACCGGCGTGACGGGCGCCGACGCGGCCTGGGACTTTGGCCACGGCGCCGGCTTCTACCTCGACGCCACCGAAGCGCCGTGGCAGAAAAACTGGCGCATGGGCAGCTACATCACGCGTGAGCTGCGCGCCTTGGTGCTGGCGCACTTTGAAGCGCGTGACGACCGCGTGGGCCTGTTCGGCCACTCAATGGGCGGCCACGGCGCGCTCACGCTGGCGCTCAACCACCCCGGGCTCTACCAGAGCGTGTCGGCCTTCGCGCCCATTGCCGCGCCCATGCGTTGCCCGTGGGGCATCAAGGCCTTCAGCGGCTACTTGGGCAACGACCCGCTCGCCTGGGCACGGCACGATGCGACCGCCTTGATCGAAGCGGGCGCCAAGCTGCCGCCGCTGCTGATCGACCAGGGCTTGGCCGACAAATTTTTGCCCGACCAGCTCAACCCCGATCTGTTCGAGGCCGCTTGTGCCGCCGCCGGCCAGCCGTTGACGCTGCGCCGCCATGCCGACTGCGACCACGGCTACTACTTCATCAGCACCTTCATCGACGACCACCTGAGGCACCATGCGGCGCTGCTGCAGGCCACCACGGTGAACGCGGACTGACCTGACCCACCCCTGGAGACAAGAACAACATGAAAGACACCTACACCGCCGACGACAGCCGCTACACGCACATGCGCTACCGCAACTGCGGCCGCAGCGGGCTGAAGCTGCCGCTGCTCTCGCTCGGCCTGTGGCACAACTTTGGCGACACCACGCCGCTGAGCGTGCAGCGCGACATGGTGCGCACCGCGTTTGACCTGGGCATCACCCACTTCGACCTGGCCAACAACTACGGCCCGCCCTACGGCAGCGCCGAAGAAAACTTTGGCCGCCTGCTCAAGGACGACCTCAAGCCCTATCGCGATGAGCTGATCATTGCCACCAAGGCCGGCTGGGACATGTGGCCCGGCCCCTATGGCCAAGGTGGCGGCAGCCGCAAGTACGTGCTGGCCAGCCTCGACCAAAGCCTGAAGCGCCTGGGCGTGGACTACGTGGACATCTTTTATTCCCACCGCTTCGACGCCGACACCCCGCTCGAAGAAACCGCCAGCGCCTTGGCCACCGCCGTGCAGCAAGGCAAGGCGCTGTACGTGGGCATCTCGTCGTACTCGGCCGGCAAGACCACCGCCATGGCCGCCCTGCTGCGCGAGTGGAAGGTGCCGCTGCTGATCCATCAGCCGTCCTACAACTTGCTCAACCGCTGGGTCGAACACGGCCTGCTCGACACCTTGGCCGACCACGGCACCGGCTGCATCGCGTTCACCGCGCTGGCGCAAGGGCTGCTGTCCGACAAGTACCTGGGCGGCGTGCCGGCCGACGCGCGCGTCAACCGGCCGGGTGGCGGCTCGCTGCAAAAAGAGCACCTCTCCGAGGCCAACCTGGCCAAGGTGCGCGCGCTCAACGCCGTGGCCCAGCGCCGCTGGCCAGAGCCTGGCGCAGATGGCGCTGGCCTGGGTGCTGCGCGACCCGCGCGTCACCACCACGCTGATCGGCGCCAGCAGCGCCGCACAGATCCGCGAAAACGTGGGTGCGCTGGCCAACCTGCAGTTCAGCACCGAGGAACTGGCCGAGATCGACCTGCACGCGCAAGAAGGCGGCGTCAACCTTTGGCAAAAGCCGAGCACCGACCAGCGCATTTGAGCTGCTGCCTCGGCGGAAAGCGACAACGGCCAAAGCGGCCCGCCGGGCCTCCCCCGCCAAGGGCGGGCCCCTACTTTGAAGCTGCGCTGGCGCTTGCGTGTGGGGGCACATCGCCGTTTACTTGGGTTCAACAACCTGCGCCGCCCCGGCCCGTTTGATGGAGCCCATGCCATGCCCCGCCCTGCCCGCCCCCGTTCTGGTTCTCACGCCCGTTCACCGGCTCGAACGCCGTCTCGGTCACTCGCGCTGTGGCCATCAACGGCCGGCCCCGCTCGCCGAGCCAGCGGCGCGGGCGCGCACCTCAGCCCCCGCACCTTGCTGCGCCCCACGCCCAGCCGCATCGCGTTGCTGGCGGTGGCGGCCTCGCTGCTGCTGTCGCTGGGCTCGCTCACGGCCTGTGGCGGGGGCGAGCTGGCGATCTTGGGCTACATCGGTGCGGCAGGCGGCAGTTATGTGATCGACGCGACGCCGGCCACCGCCGCGGTCGACGAGCAGCTTTGCGGCGCCAGCGCCTGCAGCCTGTCCATCGTGCCCGACCCGAGCGTCGACTTTTTCAACTACTACGCCAGCAGCTACGCCATCACAGCCAACGGCAACCTGGGCAGCGGCAACTGCAGCAACCGGGCCGGCACGGTGAACGGCGCTGCCGTGTCGATTCCGGGTTGCTTCACGGGCAGCTTCCGCAACGTCAATGAACTGCTCTCCAGCGACGGGCAGACGCTGCTGCGCTACAGCGGCTTCAACTTCAACAGCACCCGCTTGACCGAAGGCGTGTGGACCGACCTGGCACGGGAAAACTATCGCATCAAGCTCAGCGGGCAAACCGTGGGCAGCACCAGCGGTACCGCCACCGGCTGCGCCCTCAACGGCAGCGCATCGGAGGCTGTGTCCGTGACCTTCACCACCGCCGACAACAACAGCCCCAGCACGGGCCGGCTCGCCAGCGTCGACACCGTGACCATCGGCGGGCTGAGCTGGTCGGCCGAGATGGTCGGGGTGTCGGGCTTGAGGCTGACCCGCGGCGGCACCGTCATGCAATTGGCCCGCCGCACCGGCAGCGACACCTGCCCGACGCTCTGAGTCTTCTGTTGCGGGCAGGCGTTCAACAGCAGCGTTTTCCGCAGGCGGGAAGTTCAGATCTCGGGAAGGGGGAAAACCTACCTTTTCCGCTGGTGTGAGAAGCGCTGTGCCGCA
>JBEAOO010000120.1:0-3363 GCA_041164825.1 Pseudomonadota bacterium
AAAAGTCCGACCGTGCGATCGATGCTCTGCGTCCCCCGGGATTCTGTGTTGCTCATAAGTTAGATCATATTGTGGATATCAGCGTGCTGTAAAGCGAGCCTCTTTAGGCAATATTTCAGAAGGAGACTAGTAAAAACATCCATATTGTGGACTGACCGATTTTGGATTTTGGTACCCAGCCCTACGATTCGCCCAACAAGTTCGCAAACCACGTCGATTGCCCTAAACCCTCTGAAATTGAGTCCTACATGACCAACATGACAAAGACCGCTGATCGCAAATACTGGCGCACCGCCATCGCCGACCCTTCTCCACACGACGGTACTTTGGTCAGGGGATACAACGTGCTTACAGATCTCGTCGGCAAGATCGACTTTGGAGCCATGGTGTACCTGCTCTACAAGGGAGAGCTTCCCAAGGGCAACGAGGCGAAGATCATCAATGCCATGTTCATCGCAGTGGCTGACCACGGTATTTCGCCTTCCTCGACAGTCACCCGGTTTGTGCAAGCTGCCGGCGTACCGATCCAATGCTCGGTTGCGGCAGGTGCCATGATGTTCGGCGACGTGCACGGGGGGGCCGGTGAAGAGTTCTCCCGCTACATCCAGGAGTTGGTGTCCCAAGCCGCATCCAGCGGCCGCAGCTATGAGGATGTGGCCACCGAATATGTCGGCAACCACAAGCGGCTGGATGGATTTGGGCATCCACAGCATCCCGAGGGCGATCCCCGCGGGAAGGTTTTGTTCGCCCTCGCCGAGGAGTATGGACTCGCGGGCAATCATGTCCGGATGACGCGCGAACTGGAGAAGGCGCTCATCAAGAAGAAGAACCGCCCGCTGCTGGCAAATATCGATGCGGCGGTCGGCGCCATCATTTCAGATCTGGGCATCGACTGGCGGCTGGCTCGCGCCTTCATCGTCGTTCCGCGCACGGCGGGCCTGTTCGCCCATGCATTCGAGGAGTCGGTACGCGAGCCCGGTTGGCGCCAGATCACGCTGGACCAAGTTGAATACGACGGCCCTGCCCGCCGTACGAATAACCTATCCAGCGCAATCTGATCGCGCCGGCATTGGCACCGCTGCAGTCGCCGGCCCCACCCTTGCTTTGACTTTCACCACACTTTGATTGGAGAGACTATGAACACCCGCGTCGCAATCGCCGGCATTGGCATGACCTCGTTCGGAAAGTTTCTTGACCGCTCGGTCAGAACATCCGCAGAAGAGGCAGTACGCAACGCTCTGGCCGATGCTGGCATCGGAGCGGAGCGCGTCGACCGCGTCTTTTTCGGCAACGGAGCCTCTGGACTCATCACCGGGCAGGAGATGGTGCGCGCGCAGGCCGCACTGCGGCACACCGGCCTGCTTGGCAAGCCGATGGTCAGTGTCGAAAACGCCTGCGCGACCGGCAGTACCGCCTTCCACCTTGCCTGGCACTCAGTCGCAAGCGGGCAGTCCGACGTGGCCATGGCTGTCGGTGCGGAGAAACTGAGCCACGCTGACAAGGCGGTGTCGTTCGCTGCATTCGGGGGAGCGGTGGACAAGGAAGACGTCCTGCCGTCGCACATTGGTTCGGGCAGTGGATCCATCTTCATGGACATCTACGCGGAACGCACCCGACGCTACATGAAAGCAACCGGTACAACGCCGGCGGACTTCGCCCGTATCACCGTCAAGAGCCGTCGTGCTGGTGCCCTGAACCCGTACGCACAGTTCCGGAAGGAAACGACGGTCGAGGAGGTGCTGGCCGCACGCATGATCAGCGACCCGCTGACACTTCCCATGTGCTCATCCATCGGGGACGGGGCAGCAGCGATCGTTCTTGTCTCGGCCCGCTTTGCGGCACAGTTGACAGGATGCAGGCCCGTGTGGGTTGCAAGCTCGGTGCTGCTGTCAGGGATGGCGGACCCGACCAAGCCGAGCGCTTCGGTCAGTGCCGCGAAGGCCGCCTACGAGGAAGCTTCGATCGGGCCTGACGAGGTCCACGTCGCCGAGGTCCACGACGCATCGGCTCCCGGCGAACTCATCAACTACGAGGTCGTTCAGTTTTGTCCCGAAGGACAAGGCGTTGAGCTGCTTCGTAGCGGTGCCACGGACATCGGCGGACGGATCTCCGTCAATCCGAGCGGCGGCCTGCTCAGCAGGGGCCATCCGATCGGAGCCACCGGTGCGGCTCAAATCGCCGAGTTGGTCCAGCAGCTGCGCGGCGAAGCTGGAGAGCGACAGCGCAAGGCCGCAAAGGTCGCCCTGGCGCAGAACTCTGGCGGCCAAGTCGGTCATGAGTCGGCAGTGGCGGTTGTCTCCATCCTCACTGCATGACGGAGGCAGCGATGACGCGACGGCTGCAAGGCAAGGTGATCGTGGTGACCGGCGCGGGCGCCGGTGTGGGCAAGGAGATCGCGCTGGAAGCGGCGCGCCAAGGGGGACGCGTGGTCGTGAACGACCTGGGTGTGAGCATGGACGGTGCGGGGGGGAGTGCAGGGCCTGCTCAGCAGACGGTCGAACAGATTCGCGCCGCAGGTGGCGAGGCCACCGCCAACACCGACAGCGTGGCCGAATGGAATTCGGCGCAACAGATCGTGAAGCATGCGCTCGATCTGTACGGGCGGGTCGACGGGCTGGTGAACAACGCGGGCAACTTGCGCGACGGAATCTTCCACAAGATGTCGGAGGAAGACTTTGACGCGGTGGTCAAAGTGCATCTGAAGGGCTGCTTCAACATGGCCCGTGCCGTTGCACCGCACTTCAAGAGCCAGGAGTCCGGTGCCATCGTGCACATGACTTCGACCTCCGGATTGATTGGCAACGTTGCGCAGGCCAACTACTCCGCTGCGAAAATGGGCATCGTCGGCCTGTCAAAGTCGATCGCGCTTGACATGGAGCGTTTTCAAGTGCGGTCCAACTGCATTGCGCCATTTGCCTTCACCCGCATGGTGAGTTCGATTCCGACCGACAACCCGGAGGGGTTGGCCCGCACGCTGGTCAACCAGCGAATGGAGGTTGCCAAGATCGCGCCGTTCACATGCGCGCTGCTCACCGACGAAGCCCGCGAAGTGACAGGCCAGATCTTTGCCGTTCGCAACAACGAGATCTATTTGTTCTCGCAGCCACGGCCCATTCGCACCGCACATTGCAGCGAAGGCTGGACCGTGGATACCTGCCTCAAAGTGGCGCTGCCCATGATGAAGCCCTCGTTCTTTCCGTTGGACAGGTCGCGCGACATCTTCTCTTGGGACCCGGTCTGAGCCCGCGCAGGCCTGCGCAGCTCATTAACCCGAATCAAGGAAAAGCTCGTGCAAGTGATCGAATACCCGGTGTCGTCCCCAGTGGACAAGCACCGGGTGCAAGGAGGCCGCGATGAGTGACG
>JBEAOO010000121.1:0-2869 GCA_041164825.1 Pseudomonadota bacterium
AAATCGTCTCGTCACATTGTCCCAGCAGCGGGCTCGTTGTTCGTCGTGAGGGAGGTATTTCAGCAGCCTGCTAAGCACCGCGCTTCCAACACCCGCCGCGTCCTGTCCAGCTCCGCCTCCAACAGCTTGGCGTCCGGCAGCACCGTCTGGTACTCGGCCGCCATCACCTTGTTGGGCAGGCCGTCCAGCGCGTAGCGGGCCACGGCGGCGTTGGTGCGGGCGCACAGGATCAGGCCCACGGGCGGGTTCTCTCCCGGCAGTGTCCAGTGCTCGCGGGCGTAGTTGCAGTACATGTGCATCTGCCCCACGTAGGCGTGGCTCAGCTCAGTGAGCTTCAGGTCGATGATGACCAGGCAGCGCAGGCGACGGTGGAAAAACAGCAGGTCCACCCGGAACCAGCTTTCGCCAATGCGCAGGCGGCGTTGGCGGCCCACGAAAGTGAAGTCGCCGCCCAGCTCCAGCAGAAAGTCTTCGAGCCGGTGGATCAGCGCCTCTTCCAGTTGCGATTCGGAATACTCGTCCTTGAGGTTCAAGAACTCCAGGACGTAGGGATCCTTGATCGCTTCGTCTGCGGTGACCGCGTCACTGGCCTGCGGCACGCTGCCTTTTTCAAGCATGGTGCGCTTGTTCTTGGACAGCAGTGCACGGGTGTAGAACTGGCTGGACATCTGGCGGTGCAGTTGCCGCACGCTCCAGCCGCCGCGCAGGGCTTCAGCCTCGTAGAACTCGCGTTCATGTGTGCTGCGGGTGCCTTTCACCAAGCGCACGTAGTGTGACCACGACAGCGGCAAGGCCTGGGCCAAGTGCTCCAAGGCGATATTCCGAGACGCTGTCTCGGATTTCACGGTTTCGCCTGTGGGGGGCAATTTCCGAGACAGTGTCTCGGAAATGTGCGCAGGTGGATACGCCAAGTAGAACAGCCGCATTTGCTCCAGGCTGTCCACACCCAAGCCTCGGCCGAACTGTGCGCTCAAGTCTGCCGACAGGCGCTTGAGCAAGGCTTTGCCATAGCTGGCCCGCGCTTGCCCACCTTGCTCAAATTCAACGATGCGCCGGCCGATCTCCCAGTAACTGGCCGTCATCAGGGCGTTGACGCTGCGGGCAGCAGTGCGGCGTGCCTCCTCCAGCAGAGCGACGATGTCGCCGTGGATGCCGCTGTAGCCGTCGGGCTCAGATGGAGTGATGTCGCTCATGCCTGCACCTCGTTCACCAGGGCTTCGATCTCGCCCAAAAGGCGCATCACCTCGGCCTCGTGGCCGCGCATGGCAGCGATCAAGTCCTTCGGGTCGGCGTGCGCCAGGCCGGCCTTGGCGCGGGGGTTCTTCAGGTCCAGGTTGTAGATGGGCCAGTAGAGGGCATCACCCTGGCCTTGAGCCGCCTTGGCGGCCTGTTCGTGGGCTTGCTGTTCGGCCTTGGTGGTGCGCAGGCGGTCTTGCAGCCTGGCCTTCTGGCTGGCGTTGGCAACGGCGGCGATGTCCTGCTCCAGTGTGCGCAGGGGCTTGGCCAAGGCCAGGGCGGCAGATCGCTCGGCATCGGCCCGCTGCCAATGTGGCGTGGCCGCTTCTACCGCTGCCGCGCGCTTGGCTGCAAAGTCCACCTTCCAGGCCTGTGGGCCTTCTTCGCGGGCGTGCCACCAGGCCTGCGCACCGGCGAATTCCTCGAACTGCAGCGGCGCCGTCTTGCTGTACTTCTTGCGGCCTTCCGGCAGGGGCAGCTCGTAGTACCAGATGGTGTCAGTGGGGCCGCCGCGCTCGAAGAACATCAGGTTGGCCGGGATGTCGGTGTACGGCGCGAACACGCCTTGCGGCAGCTTCACGATGGTGTGCAGACGAAATTCCTTCAGCATCTCCTGCTTGATGACCGCGCTGATGCCGTCGCCAAACAGCGTGCCGTTGGGCACCACCACGGCCGCGCGGCCGCCACGGGTTGCCGCCTTGCTGCCGTGTTGATCCGAAAACACGGGGGCGCCCACCACCCTCAGCTTGCGCATGATGTATTGCAAGAACAGCAGCGTCGTCTCAGCCGTCTGCATGTTGGGCGGAAAATTGGCCTTGATGCCCACCTCTTCCTCACCCCCGAAGGGCGGGTTGGTCAGGATCACATCCACGCGTTCGCTGTGGCCGATCTCGTTGATGCGGCGCTCCAGCGTGTTGCCATAGGCGATGTCTGGCGCCTCCAGCCCGTGCAGCAGCAGGTTCATCTGCGCCAGCATGTAGGGCAGGGGCTTGGCCTCCTGGCCGAACAGCGTGCTGCGCTGCAGGGTGCGCCGCTGGTCGGGGTTCTCCACCTGGGTGGCCAGGTGGTCGTAGGCCTCCACCAGGAAGCCACCCGTGCCGCAAGCCGGGTCCAGCACCGTCTCGCCCAGCTGCGGGTCGCACGCCTGCACCATGAACCGCACTACCGGGCGCGGCGTGTAGAACTCGCCGGAGTCGCCCGCTGCATCACGCATCTCGCGCAGCATCGATTCGTACAGGTGCGACAGCGTGTGGATCTCTTCGCTGGCGCTGAAGTGGATGCCGTTGATCTTGTTCAGGATGTCGCGCAGCAGGTAGCCGCTGACCATGCGGCTCTGCACGCCCTTGAAGACGTTGGCGATGACTTCTCGCTGGCTGCCCTTGGCGCCACGGCTGGCCAGGCCGCGCAGGTAGGCGAACAGGCCAGGCCCTACGCTGCCATCGGCCCGGCGGGTTTGCTCCTGCCCAATGAAGGCCAGCAGTTCGTCGCCGCTGATACCGTCCTCACGGGCGGCCCAGTCGCGCCAGCGGTAGGGCGCTTCGATGATGGGCTCGTACCGCTTGCCATCCAGCTCGGCTTCCTGTGCGTGGACGATCTCCAGGTCGTCTAGGAATTTCAGGAACATCACCCAGGT
>JBEAOO010000122.1:0-13581 GCA_041164825.1 Pseudomonadota bacterium
CAACACTGGCTGGGTGACCGCGCCGGCCTGGCCGTGCAGCGCCTTCATCACCCAGGCGAGGAAGACCGCATCGCCGAGCTGCTGCAGGTGCAGCAACTCACCGGCCTGCCGCTGGTGGCCACGGGCGATGTGCTGATGCACCTGCGCTCGCGCAAGCCGCTGCAGGACACGCTCAGCGCCACCCGGCTCAACCGTCCGCTCAGCGCCTGCGGCCGCCTGCTGCAGCCCAATGCCGAGCAGCACCTGCGCGCCCGCGCCCGGCTGGCGCAGCTGTATGCGCCCGCGTGGTTGCAGGCCAGTGTCGATTGGGCGGCGCGCTGCACGTTTTCGTTGGCTGAGCTGCGCTACGAGTACCCGCGCGAGATCGTGCCCGCCGGCCACAGCCCCGCCAGCTGGCTGCGCGCGCTCACGGCCGCGGGCGCTGCCTGGCGTTACCCGCCGCCCGGCACGCCGCGCCGCCAACCCGCGCTGTGGCAACAGGCCCGCGCGGGTTTGGCCGATGACGATGCTGCGAACCCGTCCGTGGTCAATGCCGCCGATGCCCCGCCCATCGACCTGCCGCCCCACATGCCCGAGGCCGTGCGCAAGCAGGTGGAGCACGAGCTGGCCCTCATCCGCCAGCTCGACTACGAGCCGTACTTTCTCACCGTCGCCGACATCGTGATGTGGGCGCGCGAGCAAGGCATCTTGTGCCAGGGGCGCGGCAGCGCGGCCAACTCGGCCGTGTGCTTTTGCCTGGGCATCACCGAGGTCGACCCGGCGCGCATGCAAACATTGTTCGAGCGCTTCATCAGCGCCGAGCGCAACGAGCCGCCCGACATCGATGTCGACTTCGAGCACCAGCGGCGCGAAGAGGTCATCCAGTACATCTACAAAAAGTACGGCCGCCACCGCGCCGCGCTCACCGGCGTGATGATCACCTACCGCCCGCGCAGCGCGCTGCGCGACGCCGGCCGCGCGCTCGGCATCGACATCGACGCCATCAACGCCGTCTCCAAAGGCCAACTCAGCTGGAAAGGCGTGGCCGCCGACAAACTGCTCGAACACGGTTTCGACCCCGAGGCGCCGATCACCCGCTTGTGGATGGAGCTGACCACGCAGCTCATCGGCTTCCCGCGCCACCTCAGCCAGCACCCCGGCGGCTTCGTGATCGCGCGCGACCAGATCGCGCAACTCGTGCCGGTCGAAAACGCCGCCATGGACCACCGCAGCGTCATCCAGTGGGACAAGGACGACCTCGACGCGCTCAAGCTGCTCAAGGTCGACATCCTGGCGCTCGGCATGCTCAGCGCCATCCGCCGCGCACTCACGCTGGTGAGCGACAAGCTCGGCCGCCCGCGCAGCGCAGCCCTCGCGCAGCCCGATCAAGCCGGGCCGATGGAGCTGCAAGACATCCCGCCCGAAGACCCCGCCACCTACGACATGGCCTGCCGCGCCGACACCGTGGGCGTGTTCCAGATCGAGAGCCGCGCGCAAATGAGCATGCTGCCGCGCCTGAAACCACGCGTGTTTTACGACCTCGTGATCGAGGTCGCCATCGTCCGCCCCGGGCCCATCCAGGGCGGCATGGTCCACCCCTACCTGCGGCGCCGCAACGGCGAAGAGCCGGTGGACTACCCCAGTGCCGAGGTCGAGCAAGCCCTCAGCCGCACCCAAGGCATCCCGATTTTCCAGGAGCAGGTGATGCAGCTGGCCGTGCTGGCCGCCGACTTCACCCCCGGCGAGGCCGACGCGCTGCGCCGCGCCATGGCGGCCTGGAAGCGCAAGGGTGGCCTCGGCCCTTTTCATGAAAAGCTGGTCGGCCGCATGGTGGCCAAGGGCTACACCGAAGACTTCGCCGAGCGCATCTTCAAGCAGATTCAGGGCTTTGGTGAATACGGTTTCCCCGAGAGCCACGCCGCCAGCTTTGCGCTGCTGGTCTACATCAGCTGCTGGCTCAAGCGCCACCACCCCGATGCTTTTTTGGCCGCGCTGCTCAACAGCCAGCCCATGGGCTTTTACGCCCCGGCCCAGCTGGTGCGCGATGCGCGCGAGCACGGTGTGCGCGTGCTGCCGGTGGACGTGATGCTGAGTGACTGGGAGAGCACGCTGGTGGCTGAGCCGGTGGCTGACTCAGAGAGCAGCTCGCCCGCGCTGGCTCATGCGGTGAGCCACCCGGGGCATGGCCCTGCGGAAGGCGCGGCCGCAGGCACCTTCCATGCCCCGCTGCGCCCGGTGCGCCTGGGCCTCAACCGCGTGCATGGTTTGGCCGCCGATGCGGGCGAGCGCATCGTGCGTGCCCGCGACCGCGGCGGCCCTTTTCGCAACGCCGACGACCTGGCCCGCCGCGCCGCGCTCAACGCCCACGAGCTGCACTGCCTGGCCGACGCCAATGCGCTGGCCACCCTCAGTGGCCACCGCCACCAGGCCGCCTGGGCCGTGGCCGGCATCGACACGCGGGCTGCGCGCGCCACGCCCTTGTTGGCGCAGCGCTCGGCCGAGGGGCCGCATCCGGCGTCGACCAGGGTGCCAGAGGGCGCTGGGGTCGATGGCGAACAGGCGTTGGGCCGTCACGGCGCGGCCGTGCGGGCACCCGCACCCGGCGGCGTCGAAGTCAAGGTCGATCCCACCAGCGCCGCCGATGTCGACGACGACGCACTCGCCTTGCCCGCCCCGGCCGAGACCGAATCGCTGCTGGCCGACTACCGTGCGCTCGGCCTCACCCTGGGCCGCCACCCGCTGGCCCTGCTGCGGCCTACGCTCAACGCCTTCAAGGTGCAACCCGCCAGCGTGCTGCGCCAGTACCCCGACGGCCGCCTGGCCCGCGCCAGCGGCCTCGTCACCCACCGCCAGCGCCCCGGCACCGCCAAAGGCACGGTGTTCGTCACGCTCGAAGACGACACCGGCGGCATCAACATCATCGTCTGGCCCAGCATTGCCGCCGCCCAGCACCGACCGCTCGTCAGCGCTCGTCTGCTCACCGTGTTTGGTCAATGGCAACGCCAGGGCGATGTGATGCACCTCGTCGCCCGCAAGCTGATCGACCACTCCGACCTGCTGCACGGCCTGGCCGGGCGCAGCCGGGATTTCCGCTGAATCCCTGGTGCCTGGTCGCTCAGTGGGAGGCAGCCGGCACGGTCCGCGCCCGCGCCATGCGCCACAGCGTGCTCAGGTTGGTGAGCATCACCACCGCCTCCAGCGCCACGCCGCCGATCGAGCTGGCCAGCACATTGTTGAGCAGCCACAGCCCCGTGCCGCACAGCATCAGCAGCCGCATGGGGATGCCTTGCAGCAGGAACAGCGCCAGCGTGCCCAGGCACCAAGCCCCCAGCGGCAGCCAGTCGCTCCAGCGTGTGGCAACACTCAGGCCGAAGGCGATGTTGGCTGCCACCACGCCGGCCGCCACCCAGCGCGAGCGGGTGTGCAGCGACAGCAGCGACCGTAAGGTGGACAGGGCCGAACTGGCCAGCGCCGTCGGGTGGCCGAGCAGCGCAAAGTGCGCCATGTAGGCAACGCACTCGCCGGTCATCCACAGCTTGAAGCGCCGGTCGTCGGTCTGCAGGAAGGACCCCACGCCCAGCACGAACGCGAGGTAGCCCACGCACTGCGCAGGAGAGAGCCAATCCGCCGTCATCGTCATGGGCCGCGATTGTCGCGACCGGACCGACGGCCCCAGCCCGGTCTACTTGGCCCAGGATGCTCAACGGCCCATCATGTGGGTCAGCGGTATCGACCCGCTTGCTCGGTACCAGATTCAGAGCAGATTCAGGCCGGTGCTCAGTGGCCATCAGGCCGAGTGCGAAATGACATGCATCGCGATGCAGGCATTGTGGGCGGTGACGAGATTAGGGGTTGACCGAGTGTTCGACGAGAACGACGGTTAGGTAAGTAAGAAGTGGCGGTTGAGAACGCCGTTGCCTGCTGATGTGCTCACCGCAGCAGCGTCGAAAAGACCCCAAAAGCCGGCCTCGGAATTCGACGGGATGTTCATCACCATGCCTGGCACAAACCAGGCGATGCAGGAGTCATGATCATGAGATTGGCGCAAATCTTGATGGCATTCGTGCTGGTGGGTACGAGCCTGGATGCCATTGCGCAAAGGCAAGATTTATCGCCCTTCATTGCCGAAGTGCGCGACAAATACAAGCTGCCGGCCATGGCTGTGACTGTGATGCAAGGTGGTGTCGTGATCGGCGCCAATGTGGTGGGTGTTCGGAAGGTCGGTGAGTCCGATCCGGTCACTTTGGAGGACGAATGGCATCATGGTTCTCTGACGAAATCCATGACTGCCACGTTGGCTGCCTTGCTGGTGGATGAGGGGAAAATCGGTTGGGGAACCACGCTGGCCGAGGTCTTTCCCCATGAATCCGAGCAGATGCATCCCGACTGGCGAGGCGTGACCCTTGAGAAACTATTGGGGCACCGCGGCGGCGCGCCCGACTGGGACGTACTTTTCTCCAGTGGTATCTGGAAGAAGCTCTCAAGTTCAACCGCGTCGCCGCGGGATCAAAGAACCCTCTTTCGAAACCTGTTGACGGCGATGCCGCCGACATTCAAACCCGGACTGAGGTTTTCATATTCGAATGCGGGCTATTTGCTGGCGGGTTCCATGCTGGAGGCACGCGCCGACCAGGCATGGGAGGATTTGATGAGGGATCGCATCTTTAGTCCGTTGCACATGAACTCTGCAGGTTTCGGTTCACCTGGTGTGCCCGGGAAGTTGCTTCAGCCGTGGGGTCACGTGTGGGGTGGAGGCGACTGGCGGCCCGTTGAACCCGGCGCGAGGAATGACTACCCGCCCGGGATGGGGCCAGCAGGAACGGTTCGCTGCTCACTCGCTGACTTGGCGTTGTACACGAGCGCTCATTTGTCCGGTGAATTGGGGCGCCCCACGGATATCAAATTGAAGCAGGATAGTTGGCGTCGGCTGCACACGGCCCTGCCGGACCAAAACTATGGTCTGGGATGGTTTGTATTCTTCAAGGGGTGGGCCAGAGGCGATGTACTCCAACACACGGGTTCAAATTTGAAGTGGTACAGCAATGTATGGGTTGCGCCCCGCCGCGATTTCTTGGTGATCGTATTGACGAATGCCGGTGGCGACACCGCACTCAAGGCGACGGGTGAAGTGGTCGAGAAAATCATCAACAAATACTACTGATCGTTTGACGGGCGGTCACGCCGAACGCTCAACGGCCCAGCATGTGGGTCAGCGGCAGGGTGACGCCCACCCCCGAGCGCTGCCCGTCAAACGCCGCGATCTGCACCGTGCCACCCAACTGATGCGCCACCTGGGCCACGATGGCCAGGCCCAGGCCGCAGTGGCCGTCTTGGGTGGCGTTGAGGCGCACAAAGGGTTCGCAGGCGCGGGCCAGGTGCGCGGGGGCGATGCCTTTGCCGCGGTCGTAAACCATGATGCTCAGCGTCGCGGTCGCGGTCGTGGTGGTGATCGAGGCCGTTGCTGTGCTGCCGTGTGGGCCGCCGTGCCGCTCATGGCGCTCGGGCTGCGCGGTCGGGGCCGGCGCGCTCGGCCCGATCTCCACCTCAATGGGCCCGCTGCCGTGGGCGCGGGCGTTGTCGATCAGGTTGCAGAGCAGGCGGCGCATGCCGACGTCGTGCGGGCACAGGCCGGCGTCGTGGCAGCGCAGCAGGCTCACGTCGACGCCGTCGCTGCGGTATTCGGCCACCATGGCTTCGGCCAGCGCGGCGAGCGGCACCGCTTGGCCGATGGCCACCCCGTCTTGGCCTTGGGCGTAGGCGAGGAACTGGTCGATGATGTGGGCCAGCGCGGCGAAGTCGGCCTCGGTGCGCTCGGCCAGCGCGTCGCCGCCTTCGATCTCGATGCGCAGGCGCAGCCGGGCCAGCGGGGTGCGCAGGTCGTGCGAGACGCCGGCCAGCAGGTCGCGCCGGGTGCGGGCCGAGAAGCGCAGTGTTTGCACCAGCGCGTTGAAGGCGCGCACCACGCCTTGCATTTCTTCGCTCGGGTGCTGGGCTTCGTCGATCAGGCGCAGGTCGTGGCGGCGCGCCATCACGTCGTGCGCCAGGCGCTGCAGGGGCCGGGTGACCATGCGCAGGCCGAGCCACTGCGCCAGCAGGGCCACGGTGCCCACCAAGATCAGGCTGCCGAGCAGGCCCAGCAGCGGGCCGGCAAACCAGGGGTCGATGCCGGTGAAGCTGAGGCGCCACACCTGTCCGTCGAGCGGCAGCAGCACCGTCCAGCGGGGCGGCCGGCTCAGGGTGCGCAGGACGCCGCTGCTGGCCGAGGCTTCGGCCGAGTTCTCTGCGCGCCTGAGGCCGCTCAGGTCGCCACTGCCTATACCGCCCCCACCCGCACCCCCACCCGGGTCGTCGTCAGCCAGCCAGCGCGGTTCTTCAAACACCGGCAAGCGCAGGCTGGTGCGAAGTTGTGCGACCAGCATCGCAGCGACCGGCGCCGGACCGTCATCGACGCCGATGCCAATGGCGGCAGCGGCAGCGCCCGATCCTGCAGCTGCGCTGGCAGAGGGCGGCATTGGCAGATGCAGGGGGCCCAGGTCATCGAGCGAGACATCGAGCGAGATGTGCACGGTGTCATTGCTCATGGCCCGTGCCAGGGCGGCGCGCTGCGCAGGCGCGGTGGCTTGCAGCGCGCCGCGCACGCTGTGCACCTGGGCTTCGATGTGGTGCAGCAACGCGTCCACCACCGGCTGCATCTGCAGAAACACCGTCACCACGTGCAGCAGTGCGGTGATGAGGCTGGCGCCCACCAACAAAGCGGTGAGGCGCCCTGCGAGCGAGCGGGATGTGGCGGGCCCAACGGCCCGCGTGGCAGGGGAGGGGGCGGCGGCCGGGCTCATGCCAGCGCGTGCGTGCTCCGCGGCACAAACACATAGCCGTGCCCGCGCACGGTTTGCAGGTAGCGCGGCATGGCGGGGTCGGGTTCGATGGTGCGGCGCAGGCGCACCATGGCGGCGTCCACGGCGCGCAGCGAAATGTCGTCGCCCGGCGCGTGCGATGCGGCCAGCAGCCGCTCGCGCGAGAGGGTGGTGCCAGGGTGGCTGGCCAGCTCGGTGAGCAAGGCGCACTCGATGGTGCTGAGCACGCGCACTTCCTCGCCGCGGCGCAGGCAGCGCTCGGCCATCACAAACACAAAGTCGCCGATGCGCACGGCCTCGTCCGAGTCGGGCGCTGCGATGGGGGTGAACGCGGTGCGGCGCATCACGGCGCGGGCGCGTGCCAGCAGCTCACGGGCCGAGAAGGGCTTGCTGAGGTAGTCGTCGGCGCCCATCTCCAGGCCGAGCACGCGGTCGATCTCTTCGCAGCGCGCGGTGAGCAAAATGATGGGCACGCGGTCGCCTTCAGCGCGCAACTTCACACAGGCGTCCAGCCCCGACATGCGCGGCAGGCCGACGTCCAAAATGACCAGGTCGGGCCGGGTGCGCTGCATGCGCTGCAGCAGCGCTTCGGCGCTGTCCAGGCCGGTCACGTCAAAGTGCTGTTGGGCCAGGTAGCTGCACACCATGTCGCGCAGCGCGGGGTCGTCTTCCACCACAAACAGGTGTGGGGGGCGGGCTCGGTCCATGGGGTCCTTGAGGGCGGTGGGTGTGAAGTTTCAGGTCGCGAGGTGAACGCTGCGTGCCCGCTTTGTGAAGCAATGTGAGGCGAGCGAGGCGGTGCGTCACACGGCGTCGCATTCACGGGCATGCAGGGTGCAGCTGGCGTCCCCGATGGGAGATCGTTGCTTGTGTGCGAGCTTCATTCAGAGGTTGGTGCTCGGTGAGCGCTGTGCCGCATCCGCTTTGCTCCGTGCCCCCCCCCCCCCCGCCTCGACCTGCGCAAAGCGAATCCGGCCCATCGCCGCCCGCGCGCCGACCGCCGAAAAGGACGCAGCCTCAAGCCATGTCACCACCACCACCACCCAAGCCCCTCACCAAAAGGCCAGGCTGTCGGCCAGCACCTTTTGCACCCAGCTGCGCGATGAGGCCTCGGACACATCGCCCCGGCCCAGCAGCTCCATGCGTGCGTTCACGGTGTCGGCCGAGGCCACGACGTTGCCGGCGCGGATGTCTTTGGGGTTGACGATGCCCGAGAAGCGCAGCAGGTTGCTGCCGCCATTGAGCGCCATGCTGCGGTCGCCGGCCACCACCAAGTGGCCGTTGGGCAGCACGTTGATCACGGTGACCGCGAGCTGGCCGGTGAACTTGCTCTCGTTCTCGGTGTGGCCATTGCCTTTGAAGGCGTTGCTGCCCGAGGCTGCGGCGTCGAGGTTGAGCACCGAGGCGATGAAGCCCGAGCCGGCGTTGGCGCCCGGGCCTTTTTGGCTCAGGCTGCTGTTGCGCGAGGTGTCGGTCTGGACCTTGTTGCTGGCGGTCAGGGTTTCGGCAATCTCGATCTTCAGCGTGTCGCCCACGCGGCGCGGGCCGCGGTCGCCCGAGAACAGCGAGTTGGCCGTCATGCCGGGCTGAAAAATCGCACCGGTGTTGACGCGCTCCACCAGCGGCGAGGGCGCCATGGCCGTCACGGCGAAGGGCACTTGCGGGCCGCTGCTGCTGGGGGGCGCGCTGGCGCAGGCGCTCAGCAGGGCGGCGAGCAAGGCGAGGGCGGCAGCGCAGCGGACGGGATCGGAAACGGGCTTCATGGGGGCTCCAGGTGGGGCGGGCAATGCAAGGCAAGTCAGTGGGCGTCAATTCGCAGGCGGTGTCAGCACGGCATCCAGCACCGGGGCGAGCTTGCGTTCGGTGCTGCTCCAGCGGGCCATGGGCAGGCTGGGGTTGTAGGCGTACTGGCTGCTGGCGAGCACGCGGCCATCGCTGCGTTTGAGCGTGAGCGAGGCGGCGGTCAGCACCTGCCGGTACTGGCCCACCAGCGGCGGGGTGTCCCACGCAAACGCGGCGTCATAGGTCAACCAGATCGCGCATTGCGTGGGCGGTGTACCGTCTTCGTAGATGCGGCTGGCGACCTGGCGCTTGCGCAACTCGGATTGCAGCGAGGGCAGCAGGTCGGCCACCTGTGCGTCGGGGTTGTGCGCGATGCACAACTGCGTCACCGCCGGGTGCGGATGCTGCACGGTGAGGGTGGCCTGCCCCGGGGCGTCTGACACGGCCATCGACGCGGCGGCCCCGCCCGCCTTGGCCAACTCCCACAGCGGCAGGGGGCTGAGGATGCCGCAGCCGGTTTGCAGGCTGCAGGCCAGCGCCATCAGCAGCGCAAGCGGCAGGCGATGAGACAGCTTGTGCTTCATGGTGGCGCCTCATTTCAAGGCGCTCACGCCCAGCGCGAGCGTGCTCAGCGCCGAGTCGGCGCCGCTGCTGAGGGCGTCGCCCACGGACGTGGCGGCCTCGCCCACGGCGTCTGCGGCGTCGCTGATCTCGTTGCCGGCCGTGGACACCATGTGGGCCACCGACTGGTAGGCGTGCTGCGCACTGCGCTCGACGCTGTGACCGACGTTCTGCAGTTCCTGCGCAGTGCCCTCGGCCAAGTGCACCACGCCCTCGGCCGCTGAGGACAAGGTGTCGGACAGCCGCTGGAGGGCATCGCTGCTGAACGACACGCTGGCGCTGGCCGCATCGGTGACCGCGCCGGTGATGGCAGCCGCCGACGCGGCTGCCGCGCCATAGGCCTTCTCGGTCACCTCCCAAGGCGTCAGTCGTGTTTGCGAGTTGGTGGGCGACACATAGGAGACGGAAGACAGGCTGCTCATGGGGAGGGCTCCAAAAGGTTGAGAGGGCGTGGCTGTAGCCTAGGAGCCCCGTCTGGCCGTGAATCGCCGATCAGCGCGGTCTTGCCCCTGAGTCATGACGCCGCGTCAGCACCTGTGGGCGGGGGCGATGCCGCGTGAGGCGAGCGTGCCGCGTGTGATGAACGGTGGCGGCACATCGCGCTGGATGTGAGCCAGGGTGTGGGGGCGTGACGCCCTGGTTTCGCTGCTCGCGCTGCAAGCAGTTGCAGAAAATCGTAGGTGATTTCACTGACGGCGGTGGACGTGTCGCGATGCGTGAATCGCTCCCGGATCAGTGCGCAAGTCATTGATTTCAATGTGTTTTGCCGGACTCGATTGACTTAAAAACTACTGAGAAAAACATTAACGTCGGCTGAACACCCTGATTGCAAGCGCTTGCAGCTGTCTCTATTCTGCGTTGGCCCTCCGCCCTGCGGTGAGGCCCCGATCAACAGAGGAGACAACATGCGAATTCAAGACCGAGCACATCGGCTCGCCTGGGCGTGCATCGCCGCAGCGGCTGTCAGCGCTTGCGGCGGCGGGAGTGACAGCAGCACCCCCACGCCCGCCGTGGACGTGACCGCGTTCACCACCGCCACGCTCAGCGATTGGCCCGCCATCACCAGCGGCATCGCCCGCGAGACCAGCGTCGAGACCCAGGTCTCGGCCCTGCTGGCCAGCCTGAGCCTGGAGGAGAAAGTCGGGCAAATGACGCAGGTGGAAATCCAAAACGTCACGCCCGAAGAAATCATCACCTACCACCTGGGCTCGGTGCTCAACGGTGGCGGCTCGTTCCCTGGGCAAAACAAGGGCGCGGCCGTGGCCGACTGGCGTGCGCTGGCCGACCAGTTGTGGGAGGCCTCGATGTCGCCACGCAATGCGCACCCGATCCCGCTGATCTGGGGCACGGATGCCGTGCACGGCCACAACAATGTGAAGGGCGCGACCCTCTTCCCGCACAACATCGGCCTGGGTGCCGCGCGCGACCCCGAGCTGATGCGCCGCATGGGCGAAGTGACCGCCCGCGAGGTGGCGCGTTCGGGCATCGACTGGGCGTTTGCGCCCACGCTGGCCGTGGTGCGCGATGACCGCTGGGGGCGCACCTACGAGGGCTTCTCCGAGGACCCGTTGATCGCGCAAACCTACGGCGGCCAGATCGTGCTCGGCCTGCAAGGCGCGCTGGGCAAAGACCCGAAGTCCAACGAAAAAGTGATCGCCACCGCCAAGCATTTCATTGGTGATGGCGGCACCACCTCGGGCACCGACCAGGGCATCACCGTGGCCACCGAGCAGGCGCTGATCAACCTGCATGCCCGTGGCTACTACACCGCGCTGCAAGCGGGCGCGCAAACCGTGATGGCGTCCTACAGCAGCTGGCAAAACAGTGCGCAGGGCGAAGGCGCACGGGCCACCAAGATGCACGGCAACGGCTACTTGCTGACCGATGTGCTGAAGACCAAGATGGGCTTTGACGGCTTTGTGGTGTCGGACTGGAACGGCATCGGCCAGGTCAAACCCGGCAACAGCGACGCCGCCGCCGATTGCACCAACGCCAACTGCCCGCAGGCCATCAACGCCGGGGTCGACATGGTGATGGTGCCCTACCGCGACGACTGGAAGGCCTTCATCGCCAACACCATTGCCAGCGTGCGCAGTGGCGAGATCGCGCAGAGCCGCATCGACGATGCCGTGCGCCGCATCTTGCGCGTGAAGGTGCGCGCCGGCCTGTTCAGCAAGCCCAAGCCCTCGGCCCGCAATGCGAGCGATGCGGTGGGCACCGACGAACACCGCGCCGTGGCGCGTGAGGCTGTGCGCAAATCGCTGGTGCTGTTGAAGAACAACGGCGCCGCACTGCCCCTGGCCCGCACGGCCAAGCTGCTGGTGGCGGGCAAGAGCGCCGACAGTTTGTCGAACCAAACCGGCGGCTGGTCACTCACCTGGCAAGGCACCAGCAACACCAACGCCGACTTCGGCGGTGGCACCACGCTGTGGCAAGCGGTGCAGAAAATCGCACCCAACGCCGTGCTCGACACCAGCGCCAATGGCGCGCTGGGCAGTGCCGAGTTCGACGCCGCCATCGTGGTGATTGGCGAGACGCCGTATGCCGAAGGCGTGGGCGACCTCGGCCGCACCAAGACGCTGGAACTGGCCAAGCTGCAGCCGGCCGACATCGCGCTGATCCAGGCGCTCAAGGCCAAGGGTGTGAAAAAGATCATCACCGTGCTCTACAGCGGCCGGCCGCTCTATGCCAACCGCGAGATCAATGCGTCTGATGCGCTGGTGGCCGCCTGGCTGCCCGGCACCGAAGGCGACGGCCTGGCCGATGTGCTGTTCCGCGCGGCCAATGGTGCGGTGAACTTCGACTTCCAAGGCACGCTGTCGTACTCCTGGCCCAAGTCGGCCTGCCAGGTGGCGCTCAACTACGGTGACGCCGGCTACGACCCGCTCTACGCCTACGGCTACGGCTTGCGCTACGCGGCGCCGGGCACCGACCAGGCCGCCTACGACGAAACCAGCGCGTCCCAAGGCTGCGGCATGCCCGCCGATGGCGGTGGCGGCACGGCCACGCAAGCGCTGAGTGCCTTTGACGGCACCAACCAGAACGGCTTCATTGCCCGCCTGGGTGCACCGAGCAACTGGAACGTGCCGATCTCGCTGTCGACCGCCAGCAGCACGACCTCGGCCGCCGGTGAAATCACCGCCACGCCGATTGACGATCGCAACGGCAAACAGTGGGCTGCATTGCGCGTGAAGTGGAACGACGCCGCCGGTCAGGTCTACCTGCAAACCGATGGCGACGCCAAGCAAGACCTGCGCAGCTACCTCAATGCCCCGAGTGGAGCGCTGGTGTTTGATGCCAAGGTCTACACCGCACCCGCGGCCTCGGTGAAGATGCGCGTGGACTGTGGCTACCCCTGCATCGGCGAGATCGATGTGACCGAGGTCTTCAAGACCCAGGCCGTGGGCAGCTGGAAACAGCTGGCCGTGCCGCTGAGCTGCTTCAGCACCCGCGGCACCGACTTCATGCTCATCAACACGCCGTTCTTGCTCTACACCACCGCCGGCTTTGAGCTGGGTGTGGCCAATGTGCGCTGGGAGCCCAACGCCACGCCGAACGTACCGTGTGAATCGGGCGCGGGCCCGACGATCCTGAGCATCACCGCCGACAAGGACCTGTACGTCAACGGCATCAGCGACGCATCGGCCCTGGCCACCCCGGGCTCGTGGTCCTACGGCAATGGCAGCTTGCAGCTCAACGCCGCGGCGTCTGACGGCGCGGGCGGCACGGTGATCGACGTGCAGTACCACGGCGTGACCGATGGTGGTGGCAACGGCGGCATCTTCCTGAGCGTGCCCGACAACACCTTCATCGATGCGTCGGCCGTGGCCGCCACCGGCGGGGTGGAGTTCGAGATCCGCGTGCTCGACTACGGCAACACCACGCAAGACTTCTGGGTCAAACTGGTGTGCAACCGCAATGCCGACAACTGCCGCACGGGCGACCTGACCAACTTGGTCGGCCACCCGGCGGTGGGCACCTGGGCGACGGTGAAGATCCCGTTCTCGGCGGCCGGCTATGCGGCCAACGGTTTCGATCCGAGCAAGCTCTCGTCGGTGCTGGAGATGCTGCCAGCCTGGAACGACCAGCTGGGCGAGATCCACTTCCAGCTGCGCAATGTGCGCATCCGCAAGGTGCTGTGAGTGGGTGATGCGGGCGGCGATCGACAGGACAAGGTCGCTGCCCGTTTCTAGACTTTCCGCTTGACGTTTGACGTTTGACGTTTGACGTTTGACGTTCGATGTTCGGAGCGAGGGCGGCGATGGGCCGGGCCGATGTGCTCCGTGTCCTCCTGGCCCTCCCTTCGGGCGGTCCATTCCCCCTTTACCTGCGCACATCGGCCCGA
>JBEAOO010000123.1:0-40935 GCA_041164825.1 Pseudomonadota bacterium
GCGCGCGCTGCTGGCCAAAACGCTGGAGCTGGGCAAGGGCGTGATGCATTTGTTGTCGCCACTTGACGGCCTGAGTGACGCCATGCTGAGCGCCAATCCCACGACGCACATTGGCCAAGTGAAGGTGTTTTCCACCCAGCGCGCCTGCCCCACCTGCCACACCAGCGTGGCCGAATTAGACCCCCGCATGTTCAGCTACAACAGCAAACACGGCTGGTGCACCACCTGCGTGGGCACCGGCCTGGCGCTGACGCGCGAGCAGCGCAAGGCCTTTGACGACAGCGTGCGCGACGACGATGCCAAGGGCCGAGAGCAGAGCTTCCCGTCCGAGGAGCCCGAGGTCGATGGCGTGATCGACCAGCCCTGCGGCGATTGCGGCGGCACGCGCTTGAACGAGGCCTCACGCAAGGTGACTTTTGATGGCCACTCGATCGCCTGGATCGCGCAGTGGAGCGTGGGCGACGCGCGCCGCTGGGTGCAGCAACTCAAACTCACTGGCCGCGACGCCGAGATCGCGCGCGATGTGGTGAGCGAGATCGAAAGCCGCCTGGAATTTTTGGAAGAAGTGGGCCTGGGCTACCTCACGCTCGACCGCGCCGCGCCCACGCTGAGTGGCGGCGAGGCACAGCGCATCCGCCTGGCCGCGCAGCTGGGCAGCAACCTGCAGGGCGTCTGCTACGTGCTGGACGAGCCCACCATCGGCCTGCACCCGCGCGACAACCAGATTTTGCTGAGCGCGCTCAAAACCCTGAGCGACAAGGGCAACACCCTGGTGGTGGTGGAGCACGACGAAGACACCATTCGCAGCGCCGACCACCTGATCGACATCGGCCCTGGTGCCGGCAAACGCGGTGGCCATTTGGTGGCGCAAGGCAGCGTGGCCGACCTCTCGGCCGCGCCCGATTCGGCCACCGGCCGCCTGCTGGCTCACCCGATGATCCACCCGCTGCAAGCGCGCCGCCCGGTGGGCGCCGCCCCGGCCGAGCTGCCGAGCGACGCCGCCCCGGTGCGCCCGCCCAAGCCCGACAAACCGCTGAGCGCCAAGGCCAAGAAAGAAGCCGCTGCCGCCGCGCTGGCGGCCGCCGACGCCGCACCCGTGCCGCCCGCCCCTTGGCTGCGCCTGACCGACGCCACGCTGCACAACCTGCAAGAGGTGAGCGTAGATGTGCCGCTGCAGCGCCTGGTGGCTGTGACGGGCGTGAGCGGCTCGGGCAAGAGCACGCTGGCGCGCGACGTGCTGCTGGCCAACCTGCTGTTCATCAACAGCCGCGGCGCCACGCCGAACTGGCAAGGCTGCGAGCGCGTGGAAGGCTGGCGCGTGATCGACCGCGTGCTGGAGGTCGACCAAACGCCGATCGGCAAAACCCCGCGCTCCTGCCCTGCCACCTACATCGGCTTCTGGGACGCGATCCGCAAGCTGTTTGCCGAAACGCTGGAGGCCAAGGCGCGCGGCTACGCGCCCAACCGCTTCAGCTTCAATACCGGCGAAGGCCGCTGCCCCACCTGCGAAGGCCAGGGCATGCGCACCATCGAGATGAGCTTTTTGCCGGACGTGAAGGTGCTGTGCGAGACCTGCCACGGCCAGCGTTTCAACCCCGAAACCCTGGCCGTCACCTGGCGCGGCAAGAGCATCGGCGATGTGCTGAAGATGGAGGTGGACGAGGCGGTTGAGTTTTTCGCCAGCATGCCCGCCATCGGCCACCCGCTGCAGTTGCTCAAGGACGTGGGCCTGGGTTACCTCACGCTGGGCCAACCCTCACCGACGCTCAGCGGCGGCGAGGCGCAGCGCATCAAGCTCGTCACCGAGCTCACCAAGGTGCGCGACGACATCACCCGCCGCGGCCAGAAGCCGCCGCACACACTCTATGTGCTCGATGAGCCCACGGTCGGCCTGCACATGGCCGATGTCGAAAAGCTGATCCGCGTGCTGCACCGCCTCGTGGCCGGCGGCCACAGCGTGATCGTCATCGAACACGACCTCGACGTGATCGCCGAAGCCGACTGGGTGCTCGACATGGGCCCCGAGGGCGGTGTGGGCGGCGGGCGCTTGGTGCTGGCCGGCACGCCCGAAGCCCTGGTGGCCTCGGGCAGCCACACGGGTGTGGCGTTGAAGGGGGTGTTGGCGCGGCGGGCTTGAGCGTGTTGGGCCGGGTCGGGGTCCATGGCGTGCAGCACTGTTGTCGATGTCGATGTAGTATTCATATATCTATTCATGAATCCATGCCGGACACGCCATGATCGCCCCATTGACAGCCCATGCTGAATCGGTTCGCCGGGCCTTGTCGCAGGGTGCGCGAACGGCGATTCAGCTGGCTGATCAGCTGGGTGTGAGCCAGCCCACGGTGTCGCGGGCACTGGCGGCGCTGGGGGGCGATGTGCTGCGCATCGGAGCCGCCCGATCTATTCACTACCTGCTCAAGGATGCCCGCCGGCGCTTCGGCGACTTCCCGGTGTATCGGGTGAACGCGGCGGGCGGCATCACGCCGCTCGGGGTGTTGACGCCTGTGTGCCCCGCCGGCTTTGTGATGCAGCAAGCCGACGGCGTGGTGCGGCACAGCGAGGGCCTGCCCTGGTGGCTTGACGACATGCGGCCGCAGGGTTTTTTGGGGCGGGCCTATGTGGCGCGCCATGGCCAGGCCTTGGGTCTGCCCGACACCCTGGCGGCCTGGGGCGATGACCACACCGTGCGCGCCCTGCTGGCGCATGGGCACGACGCGGTGGGCAATCTGCTGTTGGGCGAGCGGGCGCGTGATGCGTTTGTGCATGCGCCGCCGCCCGTGCCGCTCACCGCAGCTGAGCAGGCCGATGCTTTTGTGGCGCTGGCGGGCGATGCCGCCCGGGGCGAGGCGCCGGGCTCGTCGGCCGGCGGCGAGCAGCCCAAGTTTGCCGCCTGCGTGGCGAGCCGGGTTCACGGTGGGCAGCATGTGCTGGTCAAGTTCACTTTGCCCGACACCGCCCCTGATGGCGGCAACCCGGTGACTGAACGCTGGCGCGATCTGCTGCTGGCTGAGCATCTGGCGCTGCAAGCCTTGGCCGATGCGGGCGTGGACGCGGCGCGCAGCCAGCTCTTCGACCACGCGGGGCAACGCTTCTTGATCGTGCATCGCTTTGACCGCGTGGGTCTTCATGGCCGGCGCGCGGTGCATTCGTTGGCGGCGCTGAACGCGGAGTTTGTGGGCCTGGCCGCCGAGCCCTGGCCGGTGAAAGCGCAGCGTTTGCAGGCGCTGTGCCACATCAGCCGCGACGCCGCGGCAGGTGCGGCGCTGCTGTGGGCCTTCGGCCGCTTGATCGGCAACACCGACATGCACGACGGCAACCTCTCATTTGTGGCCGAGCACGGGCGCCCCTGTGCCCTGGCCCCGGCCTACGACATGCTGCCCATGGCCTTCGCCCCCAGCGCAGGGGGCGGCTTGCCCGGCGCGCTCGCACCCATCACCCTGCACGCCAGCGTGGGCAACGCAGTGTGGCGCGATGCCTGGCTGCTGGCCCAGGCGTGGCTGCAGCGCGTGCGCGCCGACATGCGGTTTTCACCGCGGTTTGCGCCCTGTGTGGACGCGCTGGCGCAGCATCTGGCCGATGCGGCGGGCAAGGTGGCGCGCTTGGGGTGACGATCTCGATGGCAACAGGGCTGGCGGGGAGCCGGGCTCTTTTGACTTGAAATCAGTTCAAACGCGGCAGAACGGGCTCGGCGACCATCCAGTCCAACAAGCCCCTCAGCTCATCGGGTACAGCGGCCACAGGGTCGGAGATCTTGTTCAGGTCGGCCAGTTCGATCAGCTTGATCAGGTCTGCGGGGAAGTTGTTTTTCCGGGGCTGCGCAATGTGTGAGCGAATGAATGTCAGCACGTTTTTTGCGCGATCCTTCCCGCGCTGGCAGGCTGCTGCTCCTTCGGACTCGAAACGCTCCCGAGCCAGTGTGATGGCGCGCAAGCGATGGCTGTCGGTGTTCACCGACAGCGGCGCGCCCGTGCTGCTGGTCAATTCCTGCTTCATGAACCACAGCGACAGTTGATCCACTGCCTTGTTGTTCAATGCCGGGTCGGCATCTGCGTGCGCCAGTGCCTCTGCAATCAAGGTGTCCAGATTCGCCGGCGTGGCCTCAGCAGCGAACGCCCGAATCCAGTGACCCAAGACGGAGGGCGTGAGGAAGAGCGATTCAATGCTGTGGCTTTGCCACACCATGCGTGCAGATTGCGGGTCGGTCTTGGCGCCGTCCACCGTGAACCCCGGCGTGCGGCTGTGGTCTCTGTCGAGCACCGTCACCACTTTGAATGATGCTGTATCGGCGCTCTTTGCCCACACATCGCTGTCCAGCAGGCGCTTGAGCAAGCCCACCATTTTCTCGTTGCCTGAGCCTTCCAAAGGCACCAGCGCCCAGCGCTCGATGCCGCGCCGTTTGTCGGCTTGCTGGCGGTACCGAAGTTCGGCGCAGCGCTTGAGCACCTTGTCGTCTCCCGGCCCTTCGTGGAACAACACCCGCCGCGAGGCCATGAAATTGATGGCGGTGAATGGAGTCAGGTCGGCCCAAGTGGCCAGGTCTGCCAGCACCGCCGCTTGGCCACTCAACACCGTGGCCGAGGGGGTGGCGGTGCGATCGGTGCGCAGCAGCGTGGTGTCGGTCCGATCGCCCAGCCTGTTGATGATTTCTACCGAGTGCGTGGCCATGAACAGCTGCGCACCAAACTCCTCCGTCACCAGCGACACCATGCGTTCTGCGGTGCTGGCTTGCAGCCGGGGGTGCAGGTGGGCCTCTGGCTCGTCCAGCAGAAACATCACCAAGTTGGACTTGGCACTGCTTTGCCAGCGCGCCAGCGACGCATACAGCGCAATCAAGTTGACCAAACCAGCCCCGGCGGCGGAAATCTCCAGCGCGCCGTTGCTGTCTTTGAACTCGACGCGCAGCGGCGATTCGGTTTCGACCTTGTCGCCACTGGTGCGGTAGCTGATGCTGGCACCCATCAATTCGCCCAAAAAAGCGTTGAGCTGCGTGAGTTGGTGCGACTCCAGGCCGGTGATGAGGTTGCGCACCACATGGCTCTGGTCGCCCGCGCCCACCAGCTTGTTGACCACCACGCGCGGACGGTATTCCTCCTCAGTCACCACACCATAAAACGGTGGAATGAACACGGCTCGCGGTGCATGCAGGCGCAGCCATTCTTTGAGTCTGTCGCTGTAGAGATCCAGCGTTTTGTCGCTCGTGCCGCGGGCGGGTGCGGCAGGTGCCGTCAGGCGCAAGCTGTATTTGATTTGCTGGTTGCGTGCATAGGCCACCGCCAGCGCCATGTGCTGAATCGGGTCGGCATCATCAAACTGCAAGTGCACCGTGAACTCAATGCCTTGGCCCACTTGTTGGTCGCGGAACAGCGCCTGCCAATCGAGCAGCGGCAACAACTGCGCTGGTGACTCCACCAAACGGTCTTTGGCTACATCAAGGTGCGTCTTGTCGGCGCGCACGCGTTCGTCGCCGTCCAGCGCCAGATCCAGCGTCTGACATACCAGCCGGATGGCGTGCAGCACCGTGGTTTTGCCTGAGCTGTTGGGGCCCATCAACACAGTGACGGCTTGCAAGTCTTGGGTGATGTCAAGGCTGTTGAAGCCTCGGAAGGACTCGATTTTGATGCGTCTCAGCATGGGGGCGATTCCCTGGGGAAAAGGGCAGTGACGGATTTCGCCGGGCGCATAGAAGCGAAGGCCGGCAACGGAGTGTCGCAGCCCGCCACATCCTCGGGCGACTCCTTTGGTAGGAAGTTGCCCCACATCGCACGGTGATGGAGCTGTTTGTGCTTCGATCGTCGTCAAAGTGGCTTCGATTGAAGCTGGTTGGAAAACCATTCCGTCAGCGTGTCGGGGTGCGTGGCCGACACCGTTGTGGTGCTTGTCGTTGTGAACGGGCCGCCCATCTGAACGGGCACTGGTTTGCAGAAGTGATGCGAAACGGCACCTACCTTCAATCAATCGGCGTTGGGCGCTGCTTGGCTCTTGCCCTGTGCCCACCCCTCAAACGCCCGCTCCCAAGCCCGCACCGGCCCGTCGCCTGGCCCTTCGGCGCAGGTGGCAATCAGCCGTTGCAGCAAGGCAGTTTGCTCGGCGCTGAGGCGCTTGGGAAACTGCGGCTGGATGTGGATCACCAAGTCGCCGCGCGGGCCGCGGCGCTCGGCCGGGATGCCCTGGCCGGGAAGGCGGTGGGTGCGGCTCTCGCGGCGCAAGGTGAGTGGCGCGGGGCCGTCGGGCGTGGGGATGCGGATATCCCTTTCGGTGAGCCAACTGAAGATGTCGACCGGCACGTGGGCGTGCAGCAGGCCGTCGTCGTCGCCCACTTTGAACAAGGCGTGCGGCTGCAGCTCAATGCGCAGTTGCAGCTCGGCGGCCGCGGCGCCACGGGTGTGCGGCAGGGGCACGCTGAGCACGTCGCCATCGCGCATGCCGGCGGGCAGGCGCACGCTCAGGTCGTAGCTCTCGGGGCTGAGCTTGCCGCTGCCGTCGCAGGTGGTGCAGGCGGGCTGGGCGGCGCCGCTGCCGGCGCAGTCTTCACACGCTGTGGTTTCGCTGGACCAACCAAACCAGGTGCGGCGCTTGACCTGGCCGCTGCCTGCGCACGCGCTGCAGGCGCCGGGCCAGGTGAGGTGGCCCTCGCCCGCGCAGGCGGTGCACATGGCGCGCCACTGGCCGCGCAACGGGCGGATGCAGCCGAGAGCGGTGTCTTCGAGGCCGATTTTGACTTTGCGGCGCAGCACCTGTGGCGGGGTGCTGGGCGCGGTGGCTTGTGCCGCCTGGGGGTGCGCTGCGGCTGGCTCATGGACTGAGCCACTGCCCGTTGCTGGCCCGGTATCGGGTTCACTGTCGCCGGCCTCACCCGGCCCGCCTTCGCAAAAGCGCTCCCAGGCCCAGTTGATGCGCTGCATGCGCGCATGGGCGTCGGGGCTGGGGTTGCGGTCGGGGTGCCATTGCGACACCCGTTTGCGCCAGGCTTTTTTGGCCTCGGCGTGGCTGGCGTCGGCGCTCAGGCCGAGTTCGGCGCAGGCTTCGCTGAAGCGCATCGGTGTCTGTGTCGGGTCAGCTGCGGCGTGAAGACGCGCTCAGCGCGCCAGCGCGTCGTGCAGGGCCACGAAGTCTTGCGTGAGCTTGTGGCGTGGGTCGAGGTGGATCATGGGCCGGGCGAGGTCGTGCGATTCGCGCACCTTCACCGAGCTGCCCAGGTAGGGCTGCAGCACGGGCAGGCCTTCGGCGATGAGTTCGTCCACCAGGCGCTGCGGCAGCTTGGCGCGGGGCTGGAACTGGTTGACGACGATGCCGTCGATGCGCAGCTCGGGGTTGTGGTCGGCCTGCACCTCCTGCACGTTTTGCAGCACGGCGTAGAGCGCGCGGCGCGAGAAATCGTCGCAGTCGAACGGGATCAGGCAGCCCTCAGCCGCGATCAGCGCCGAGCGGGTGTAGAAGTTGAGCGCGGGTGGGGTGTCGATGTAGATGCGGTCAAAGTCGAGCTCGGCCAGCGCCTCGCGCAGCTTGTAGATTTTGTGGCGCGAGACGAGTTTGTCCTGCATGTCGTCCAGCTCGGGGCTGGAGGGCAGCAGGCTGAGGTTCTCAAACGGCGTCTCGCTGCAGAAGTCGATGATGTCGCGCGGGCGGGCCACGAACTTCAGCGTTTGCTCAAAGAAGCCGGCCACGGTGTCGCGCTCGTCGTCGGCCGCGTCGCCCAGCAGGTAGCGGGTGGAGTTGCCTTGCGGGTCGAGGTCGATCACCAGCGTGCGCAGCCCTTGGTGGGCGCTGATGGCGGCCAGATTGCAGGTGATGGTGGACTTGCCCACGCCGCCTTTTTGATTGAACACCACTTGGCGCATGGCCCGAACCCCTTGCTACGGCAACAACAACACGGTGAGCGCGGACCGCCGCACTGGGCGGCCGCTGAAGCCCCTATTGTTGCACTGCAGCAATGCGCTGGCGTGACGGGCCCTAGCGCATCAGCTTGCGGCGCAGCCGCTCAGCCAACAACACAAAGATGATCGCACCGTAGACCGCCACCTCGCCGAAGTTGTGTTTGGCCGATCGCATCCAGAAGAAGTGCAGCAGCCCGAGCAGCGCCACCGCATACACCGCGCGGTGCAGCGCTTGCCAGCGTTTGCCGCCCAGCGCCTTGATGGCGCGGTTGAAGGAGGTGAGCGCCAGCGGCAGCATCAGCAACAGGGCGGTGGTGCCGACCAGGATGAAGGGCCGCTTGGCGATGTCGCGCAGGATCTCGGCCAGGTCCAGGCTTTTGTCGAGCCAGGCGTAGCAGAGGAAATGCAGCAGGCCGTAGCCAAAGGCGCTCACGCCCAGCATGCGGCGCAGGCGCAGCAGCGCGGGTTGCTGCAGCCACAGGCGCAGCGGCGTGACGGCCAGGGTGATGCACAAAAAGCGCAGCGTCCAGTCGCCGGTTTGGCGGATCAAGGCCTCGGCCGGGTTGGGGCCGAGCGTGTCGTTGAACGCGCCCCACACCAGCAGCGCCAGCGGCAGCAGGCACAGCAGCAGCGCCGCCGGCTTGACGGCAGGGTGCAACAGCCACGGGCGGCGCGCGGCGGCGCGGCTGCGCTCTGGCGTGGCGGGGGTGAGCAAGGTGGTCATGGGCGCCGCGTCTCAGAACTGCTTGGCCAGGTCCATGCCGGTGTAGAGCTGGCCCACTTGCGCCTCGTAGCCGTTGAACATCAGCGTGGCGCGCTTTTTGGCAAACAAGCCGTCTTCGCCAATGCGGCGCTCGGTGGCCTGGCTCCAGCGCGGGTGGTCCACATGCGGGTTCACGTTCGAGTAAAAGCCGTATTCGCTGCTGTTGGCCTTGGCCCAGCTGGTGCGGGGTTCTTTCTCAACAAAGCGGATCTTGACGATCGACTTGCCACTCTTGAAACCGTATTTCCAGGGCACGACCGCGCGCACGGGTGCGCCGCTCTGGTTGGGCAGCACCTCGCCATACATGCCAAAGCTCAGCAGCGTCAGCGGGTGCATGGCCTCGTCCATGCGCAGGCCTTCCACATACGGCCACTCCAGCACGCGGGAGCCCACAAAAGGCATGGTCTTCGGGTCGGCCAAGGTGACGAACTCGACGTACTTGGCGTTGCCCGTGGGCTCCACGCGCTTGATGAGTTCCGACAGCGAATAGCCCACCCAGGGGATCACCATCGACCAGCCTTCGACGCAACGCAGGCGGTAAATGCGCTCCTCCATGGGGCTGAGTTTGAGCAGCGCATCCAGGTCCATGACCTGCGGCTTCTTGATGGCGCCTTCGATGCTCACGGTCCAGGGGCGCGTGCGCAAGGTGCTGGCGTTGCGCGCCGGGTCGGCCTTGTCGGTGCCGAACTCGTAGAAATTGTTGTAGGTGCTGGCGTCTTCATAGCGCGTGGGCTTGTCCATCACCATGGCGCCGGCCACGCCGCTGCGCCCACCGGCCAGGGCCGCGCCTTTGCCGGGTTTGGCCACCGCCTGCGCATGGGCCTCGCGCTGCGCCACCGCGGCCATGCCCAGCCCGGCGGCGCCGGCGGCCCAGCGTTGCATCCATTCGCGCCGGCCCATCATCAGTGCCTGGGGCGTGACGGGCTCCGACGCGTGGGGCAGCTCAAAACCTTGGGCGGTGCGATTGGGGCGGACGTGCGACATGGCGGTGGCTCTCGGAGGTGACGCGGTGGATGGTGGTGCAGCGGCGCGGGCCGGTGGCCGGCAGCGTTGCAGCGGATCATGCCCGGTGGTGCGCAAGATGGCGCACGCAACGGTCGCAAAACCCTGCGGACGGCGCACCGATCGGGGTGGGCGCGGCGCCGCATCAGGGTGCGATACCTGTGTGTCGGGGAGGTTCCGAAAACCTTACACCGCACCGCACTGCACCGCGCCGCGATGGCGGTTGCGATGGCTGCGGTTACGGCGGCTGGCTGCGGCGCTCAGCGCGGCAGCGGGTCGAACGAGATCGGCAGGCTGCCCGCATCACCCGGCTCAAACAGCCGCAGCGAGTTCTGGTTCACGCGGTCGCGGAACGATTTGCGCGCGAACAGCTTGGTTTGCGCCTCGCTCGGCAGGTCGGTGATGCGGATGATGCCGCGGCCAATCAACACGTCCACCAAGTCTTCCAGCACGCGCACAAAGTCGGCATCGAGCGCGGCGTAGGCCTCGCGCGGCGCCGGCGCAGCGTCAGTGCCTGGGGCGGCAGCGGCCCAAAAAGCCAGCAACTCCGGCGCATCGGCCGCCAGCCATTCGCCTGCGCCCGGCCCCGCCTCCAGATGCAGGCTGTGGATCAAACCGTGGTCATCGCGTTGGACGTAGGGCATGGCGGGCGCTCAATGGGCAGGTTGAGCGACGACTGTAGGGCGTTGGCGAGCGTTCGATCGCTGGAAAAGCGCAGCCAAGCCGGGCGCGGCCGTGAATTGCGGCGGGTTTCAGTCGGCTTTGCCACGGCAGGCTGGGGCTTGTCCAGCCCTCTTCAGAGGGGTGTTGCTGCGCAGGGCTGACAGATTTTGGTGCTGCGCGGGCCCACAAAATCGGCCCGGGCTGCGCGGCGTGGGAGCGCGGCGTAGCCCGCCTTTGCAACCGCACCTTCAGCCACAACAACGACCATGAAAAAAATCCTGTTTGTCCTCGCCAGTCCGCTGCTGTTCACCGGCTGCGCTTCGGTGATGAACGACTCGACCCACCCGATGAAGGTGGAAACCAAGACCGACGCCGGCCAGCTGGTCGCCGGCGCCGATTGCAAGCTCACGAACGACTACGGCACCGTGTCGGTGAAGTCGGGCGACACGACGCCTGTGCGCCGCTCCAGCAAAGACCTGGACATCACCTGCGTGCACCCGCAAAACCCGGACGCCAAGGCCCGCGCCATCTCGCGCGCCAACGGCGGCATGTTCGGCAACATCCTGCTCGGCGGTGGCATCGGCGCCATCATCGACCACAACAAGGGCACGGCCTACACCTACCCGACCTGGGTGCAGTTGGTGTTCGGCAAGACCATCATTTTTGACCGCTCGGCCGAGAAAGAAGGCCAGCCGACCGCCGGCACCGAGCCCGTGGGCGCGGTCACCACCACCACGGCCGCGGCCAAGTGAGTTGACGCGACCCCGCGTGATGCTGTTGTGGCGTCACGCCCCAAAAAGGAAGGCCCCTTGCGGGCCTTCTTTTTTTTCGACGATGCGGTTTGCCAAAGCCGGTGCCACGGCTTGCTCTGCCGTGGCACGGGGGCCGTGCGTGGACTCAGCGTGCCACGCGTGCCCCGGTCGCAGCCAGTGAGCGCAGCGTAAGGGCCTGCGCGTTGGTGCGCGGCGCGGCCAGCGTGCCGCTCAGGAAGTTGGTTTCGCGGCTCAGGCCGACGGCGTCGGTATCGAGGCTGAACAGGTCGACCGAGCCGCTGTTGAGGTTGGCCACGTTCAGCACATCGCGCATGCCGTATTGCAGCCCGCCAAAGCCGGTGCCGAGGTAGCCCATGCCCGCCACGTTGGCTGGCAGGCTGCCGTAGCTGACGAGCGATGCGCGCGTGGCCACTTGCACTGCGCGCACGGTGGCGCCGCTTTGGTTCAGCAGCGTGCTGACGGGGCTGGCGAGCAACACGGCATAGGGCGTGCTGAGGCTGCTCAGGGGCATGACGGCAGGCTTGATCTGCCCCAGCATGGCGGTGTTGGCCAGGGTTTCGCTGTTGCTGCCATCGCTGTTCATCACGGTCACCTGCGTGCTCAAGGCGCTGTAGTTGAGGAGGTTGGCGTAGACCGTGTCACCGCCCACCAGCCACTCGCCCACCACGCTGCCGCTGGCCGGTTGCAAGATGGTGCTGGGTGTGCCGCCGCCGAGTGCCACGCTGGCGAGCGAGCCGTTGCGCAGCCGCGCCACCAGGCGGCTGCTGCCCAGCGCGTAGTCGGAGACGGGCGCGCTGAAGGTGGCCACCGGGGTGGCCGTCAGGGCGGCGGAAACACGCACGATGCGGCTGCGCGTGCTGCTGTCGATTTGCACGTAGAACGCGCCTGCTGCGCTGTCCAGCCCTTGCTCGGAGGCGACCTCACCGCTGGCCAGTGTGGCCACGGCCACGCGGGTGGCCGGGGTGGCGAGGTTGACGGCCCACACCGTGCTGCCCTCGCTGTACACCCAGACACCGGGCAGGGTGCCCGTTGTCGTGTTGCCCAGGTTCACCAGCGTGCCGCTCACGGTGTAGAGGTTCTCGGCCGCGCCGAAGTCGGCGTCCACGCGTTGCAGGGTGTTGCCGCTGCGGACGATGAAGCCGGTGATGCCCGCGCTGCTGTCGAGCAAGGTGGCGAGCGGGGTGACGCTGAGGCTCAGCGGCGCCGTGCTGCCGTCCATGTCGATGCGTGCTGCGTAGGTGGTGTCGTCGCTGGTGTTGCATTGGCCGTCGTTGCCGGGGCCACTGACGAACAGCCAGCTGCGCGCGGGGTTGCGGCGGTCTTGGGCCTCCACCGTGGTGTGGGTCAGGGGGCTGTCGCTGTTGCCGCTGCACACCTGCGTGGTGCTGAGGCTGGTGAGCAGGGCGGCGGTGGGCACGCCGCTGCCACTCACCACCTGGTCCACCTTGTAGAAGCGTGAGCCCTTGGCGTAAACCACATGGCGTGAACGGGCTTGCGTGACTTGGCCGCCAGACACCGTGGCTTCCAGTGCCGCCGAGCCCAGCGCGCTGGCCTGGCCCGCGGCCTCCAAGGTGATGGCGCCGGCACCTGGGTGGTCGACGTTGATGGCAACGATGGCTGGGCTGCTGATCGATTGCACGCGATCGGCATAGCGGAGGGTGCCGTCCACCACCGGGCCGGCTCCGGTCACCACGTGGTAGCCCGATTGGGTCACCACTTGGGTCACGGTCAAGGCGACGGCATGGCTGGTGACGCTGCCGGCCGTGTTGCTCACCACCACGGTGTAGCTGGCGCCGTTGTCGGCCAGGGTGGTGGCGGGCGTGGTGTAGCTGGCCGCGGCGGCGCCGGGGATGTCGCTGCCGTTGCGGCGCCACTGGTAGGTGGGCGCGGGGCTGCCGCTGGCCGCCACGCTGAAGCTGGCGCTCTGGCCCACCGACACGCTCGCGGCTTGCGGCTGCTGGGTGATGCTCGGCGCGGTCAAGGCACTGACACCCAGCGCAGCGTTCGCAGAGGTGACCGAGAGGCCGTTGCTGCTGGCCACACGCACGGCGTAGAGCGCGCCGTTGTCGGCCAAGGTGGTGGCGGGGGTGGTGTAGCTGGCGGCGGTGGCGCCGCTGATGGCGCTGCCGTTTTTCAGCCATTGGTAGTTCAGCGTGCCGCCGTTGGCCAAGGCGGTGACGCTGAACGTGGCGCTGCTTCCCACCGCCACATTCATGGCCGTGGGTTGCAGCAAGATCGTGGGCGGCACGCTGGCATCCACGGTCAGCACCGCGGCCGGGCTGGTGACGCTGCCGTAGGCGTTGCGGACGGTGACGGTGTAGCTGGCGCCGCTGTCCGTGGTGCTCACGGGGTACAGCAGCACGTGGTTGCTGTTGTCGCCCACGTTGACGCCATTGCGCTTCCATTGGTAGCTCAGCGGCTGCGAGCCGATGGCGGCCACGCCAAACAAGGCCCAGCTCTGCGGCACGACCGTGGTGTCTTTCGGCGGGCTGATGATTTGGGGGGCTTGCCCACTGCTGCCCAGCACCAGGCAGGTGCTCAGGTGAATGTCGGCCTCAGCCGGCCCCTCAGACAACACGTTGGTGAAACCCGCATCGCGCTCGCCCCACAAAGCGGCGATGCCGTTCTTTTGCATCGGCACGATGAACTCGCCGTTCGCATCGGTGGTGCGCGCGGCGTTGCCGGCGTAGCTCGTGCCCTCGGTTTGCACCAGCACGCCAGGCTGGCGCACGCCCGCTGCGTCGGCCACGCAACCGTAGACATTGATGGTTTCCATCGGCCGGTCGCAGTTCCAGGTGCTGAAGTGGCCGACCTGGCCTTCGTAGTAACGCGCCGCGCCGCTGGTCATCAGCTTGGCCGTGCCTTCTTGCACCCAGCGGCCGGTGACCTCGTTGAAGTAGTAAAGCGGGATCGTCGCCGGGGTGTCTGCCGCGCGGGTCGAGACCGGGATGCGGATGGTGGCCGTCTGGCCCGCGGCCAGATTCAACTTCTGGCCGGCCGCGTCTTGCAGCGTCACGGTGAGTGCGCCAAAGCTCTCAATCGTCTTGCCGTCATCGGTGGTGTAGTTGCCCGGCATGTTGCCGGGGTTGGCGGCCGGGTCGATGACCGTGACGGCCACGGTCACTGCACCTGAGGCTGTGGCGCCGCTGCTGGTGGCGAGGCCACCGGCGGGCAGCGTCACTTGCGCCGTCGAGTTGGGCACGGTAACGGTGCCGCCCGCCGCCGCATCCACGCTGCCGGTGGCGCTGACCGGCACCAGGCGGGCATTTGCCGTGGCGCTGGTTTGTGCGCTCAAGGGCACGCTGGCGAAGGTGGCGGCGTGGTTGGCCAGTGCGAAGCTCACCACCACCGGGTCGGCGGCGGGCACCTCGGTGAGGGTGTAGTGGCCGGCGGCATCGCTGGTGGCGCTGCGCGCACCGGCGCTGATCTGCACATTGGGCAGTGTTTCGCCGGTGGCCGCAGACACCACGGTGCCACTGAGCGTGCCGGTGGGCGTCAGCGGGTCGACGGGGGTGTCGCTGCTCCCGCCGCCGCCGCCGCAACCGGTCACCAACAGGCCCATGGCCAATCCCGCGGTCGCGAGCAGCGCCCGGGCCGAGCGCTTGAGCGCCAGCAATGTCGTCATTCTGAGTTCTCCCTGAGTCGCGTCACCTGTCAGTGGTGATCGTGCCGGTTGAACTGTGCCCACGACGACTTCTTACGGCGATCCCCCATCAGAGCGAGTGTTGGCGCGGTTTGGCCTCGGGCTTCCCACTGATGTGGGTGCTGGCCTCGGACAAAACAAAGGCCTCTCACGAGGCCTTTGCTGTCAAACATCGGGCGGCCGCGCCGCGGGGATCTCACAGCGTGCCGTAGCTGTGCAGCCCCGAGAGGAACATGTTGACGCCGAGGAAGGCGAAGGTGGTGACCACCAAGCCGGTGAGCGCCCACCAGGCGGCCACGGTGCCGCGCAGGCCCTTCATCAGGCGCATGTGCAGCCAGGCGGCGTAGTTGAGCCAGACGATCAGCGCCCAGGTTTCCTTCGGGTCCCAGCTCCAGTAGCCGCCCCAGGCCTCGGCGGCCCAGAAGGCGCCCAAGATGGTGGCGATGGTGAAGAAGGCAAAGCCGATGGCGATGGCCTTGTACATCACGTCATCCAGCACCTCCAGCGCGGGCAGGCGGTCGGCAATGCGGCGGCGCGCGGCCAAGATGCTGCCCACCACCAGTGCGGCAAAGCCGAAGTACACGGCCCAGTAGCTGCTGATGGCCTGGATGGGGTTCTTGCGGAACACCACTGGCTCGATGCACAGCACCATGCCCAGCAAGAACAGCGGCGCCAGCTGCTGCCAGCCGGCGCGGCCCGCGCTTTGTTTGATGAGGTAGGCAAAGGCCACCATGGCCGACAGCGCGAAGGTGCCGTAGCCGATGAAGTTGGCGGGCACGTGGATCTTCATCCACCAGCTTTGCAGCGCGGGCACCAGCGGCTGGATCTCTTGCGCGCCGCGCGCCACCGTGTACCAGAGCAAAAAGCCCACGGCCGCGCTCACCACCAGCATCACGAAGGCGCCCAGCGTGCGGGTGGCGTAGTGCTGCTCGTAGTACAGGTAGAACAGCGTGGTCAGCCAGCAAAACAGCACGAACACCTCGTACAGGTTGCTGACCGGGATGTGGCCGATGTCGGGGCCGATCTGGTGGCTCTCGAACCAGCGCACCATCGTGCCCACCAGGGCCATGAAGACGGCGGCCCAAGCCAGGCGCGAGCCCAGGCGCAGGGCGGTGTTGTCTTCACCGGCGCGCGAGGTGAAAAAGCCCGCCCAGTAAAACAGCGTGCTCATGAACACCAGCACGCTCATCCACAGAATGGCGCTCTGGCTCGACAAGAAGTACTTCAGCCAGAACACCTTGTCGGCCTGCGCCAGGTCGGCACCAAAGGCATCGGGCGTCTGGTTGTAGAGCGCGATTGCCAGCAGCGTGCTGCCGCCCACGGCCAGCATCAGCGTGCGCAGCGGGCGCCAAAACCAGCCGAGCGCGATCATGGTGGGCAGGGCGAACAGCAAGATGCCCTTCTCGTAGCCGTCCATCGAACCCAGGTAGCGTTGGAAGGCGTAGCCGCCGCCCAGCAGCACCAGCAGCGCAAACGCCCAGTCAAAGGCCGAGCGCTGGACGAGCGGGCCGCCGCCGCGGCTGCGGTCGCCGAGGGTGAGGGTGGTGGTGTTCATGGTGCGGTGTCTCCGTGGGATGCGGTGGCGGCTGCGGGCAGGATGGCCTTCTTCAGCGTTTCAAATTCGGCGTCGGCGTCCATCGTGCGGCGCGTGGTGGACAAGGCCGTGCTGATGCGCGAGCCCGCACCGTCGGCCGAGATCCAGACCCACAAGCGCCGCTCGCGGATGTAGAGCATGGCAAACACGCCGATGATCAGCAACACCGCCCCCAGGTACACCAGGGTCTTGCCCGGGGCACGCGCCACCTGGAACACGCTGGCCTGCACCTGCTTGAAGTCGCTCAGCATGAACAGCACCGGCGCGGGATAGAAGTAGCTGTCCGACAGCGACAACACGGCCAGCGTCATGAAGCCTTGGGTGGCGTCGGTGTTGCCCAGCGGGGGCAGCTTGGCCTGCTCGCGGGTCACGTTGTAGAGCTCGTAGAGCGTGCCGTTCAAAATGCGCAGCAGCACGTCGCTGATGCGCATGCGGTCGGCCTCGGGCACGCTGGCTTCCAGAAAATCGCTGATGGCTTGCAGGCCGCCGGTGGCGGCTTGGCCTTCTTTCACCGCCTCGGCGCCTGCAAACAGCGCCAATGCGCGGCCGGCCGTGGCTTGCAGTTGCTCGGCCATCGCGGGTTTGTCGGCCGGTGTGGCCAGGGCCACATAGCGGTTCACCGCCTTGGCACGCAGCTCGGCGTTGCCCAGTGCGTTGCGCAGCGCCATCCAGCCGTCGACGCTGCCTTGTTCATCGACGGGGATGCGCAGGTAGCGGAAGGGCTCCGCCGGCGTGTCGCGCGCGCCGGCCAAAAACACGCGCTGGCCATCGAGCGCCACCGGCAGCATGTAGTTGTTGAACTCGCGCGCTTGGCCCGCCGCGTCGCGCAGTTTGTAGCTCACCGAGGGGCCGACGTTTTGCAGCGTCTTCTCGCCCTTGGGTTTGGCGCCCGAGCCCAGGTGCTTCTGCAACTCAGCCCCGAGGTCGACGCCGCGCACATCGGTGGCACTGCCGCGGCCGCCCGCGTTGCCCTGGCCCATGTTCTCGACGTTGATCACGCGCAGGCCGGTGAACTCCAGCGTCAGCGCGCCGGCGGTGTCGCCCGGGCCCCGGCTGAGTTGGGTGCTGCCGCCCACCACGCCTTGCACGTCAAACGCGGTGGCCGTGCCCTTGAGTGGCAGGCCGCGCAAGGTGAGGCTGGAGCCGCCGTCGTCAAAGCTGCTTTGGTAAATGGCCACGCCGCGGTGGAAGGCGGGCTCGTTGACCTTCACGCGGGTGCTGATGTTTTGCCCGGTCTCGTGGTCGTGGATCACGATGTCGCTGGCAAACAGCTTGGGCATGCCGGTGTCGTAGTAGTCGACCACGAACTTCTTGAGTTCGACGTCGAACGGCAGGTCTTGCAGCACCACGCCATCGGCCTGGTTGATGATGGCGGTGCTGGCGCGGCCGCCCTCGGGCACCATCAGGTTGGCGCGGAAGGTGGGGGTGCCGGGGCCGAGGCGGTGTGACGCCGGCACGTCCTTGATCAGGCCGCCACCCGTGAAGGGCGTCTTGCCCTGCAGCAGCATTTGCGCCTTGACGATCAAATCGCCGTCAAACAGCCCGCCAATGCAGATCAGCACGATGGCCGAGTGCGCGGCGATGTAGCCCAGCTTGTTGGCCGCGCCGCGGCGCGCCGCGATCATGGTGCCGCCGTCGCGCACCTGGGCCTTGGCCTTCCAGCCGTCTTGCAGCAGCAGGGTGCTGATGCGCTCAAACGCAGCCGCGGGCGTCTCGGCCGAATGCGCCTGACCCTTCAGGTGAAAGGCCTGCAGGCCTTGCTCGCGGATGTTTTCTTTGTAGTTGCGCAGGTCGCCCAAAATTTTGGGCGCATTGCGCGCAATGCAGAGGCTGGTGGAGAGCACCAGAAACGCCAAGATCAACAAGAACCACCAGGCGCTGTAGACCGTGGTCAGGCTGGCGGCCTCAAACACCTGGGCCCAGAAGGGGCCGAACTGGTTGATGTAGTTGTTGGTGGCCTCGTGCTGCTTGACCACGGTGCCGATCACCGAAGCGATGCAGATGACGGTGAGCAGCGAGATGGCAAACCGCATCGAGGACATCAACTCGATGCTGTCGCGCAGCCCGCGCGAGCGCGCGGGGACGTCGAGTCCGGAGGTGGATGCGGTCATGGGCGCGGCGGCAAGGAAGCAGGGCGACGCACGGGGCGGCGCCGAAAAAGACAAAAGGCCGGTGAAAGACCGGCCTTTGAGGGCAGAGTTCCTGCGGGGAACCCTTGGGGCTTACTGCAGCCCGGTGATGTAGTCGGCCACGGCCTTGATTTCGCGGTCGTTGAGCTTGGCGGCCACACCGGTCATCACGCTGTTGTTCTTGCGCACGCCGTCGCGGAAGGCGGTGAGCTGCGCGGCGGCGTAGTCGGCGTGTTGGCCGGCCACACGCGGGTACTGGGCCGGGATGCCGGCGCCAGTCGGGCTGTGGCATGCAGCGCAGGCCGGAATGCTGCGGTCGGCCAAGCCACCACGGTAGATTTTTTCACCCAGCAGCACCAGGTCTTTGTTCTTGGCCGCACCGGGCTTGGCTTTTTTGCTGGCGTAGAAGGCGGCGACGTTTTTCATGTCGGCCTCGCTCAGCGTGCTGGCCATGCCCTTCATGATCGCGTTGTCACGCTTGCCCGACTTGAACTCGGTCAGTTGCTTGACCAGGTAGTCGGCGTGCTGGCCTTGCAGGATCGGGTTGGTGGGCACGCCCCGCGAACCATCGGCCGTGTGGCAGGCCGCGCACACCTGGGTGGAGATCTCAGCGCCGCGTGCCAAGTCGGGCTTCGCCGGAGCGGCGGCCTCGTTGGCAAAGGCGCTGCCGCAGGCGGCGGCAATCAGGAGGCTGGGCAGGAAGCGGGCAAAAGACGTCATGACGGTGGTCGATTCTTTGTGCAAAACCGGGCGATTTTACAATGCCGAATCTGAAGGACACCGATGACCGCGAAAAACGAACTGCCGGACACTGCGCCGGCCCCCACACTCAGCCCCGCTGACGCCGAAAAACAGGCCTTGGCCTGGGCGCACACAGCGCGCTTTCTCACCACCGCCAGCCAGCTCAACCAACTGCCGCCCACCAACCTGCCCGAGATCGCGTTTGTGGGCCGCTCCAACGCGGGCAAGTCCACGGCGATCAACACGCTGACCAACCACCGGCGCCTGGCGTTCGCCTCCAAAACCCCGGGCCGCACCCAGCACATCAACCTGTTTGAAGTGGGCCCCAAGCTGGCCGCCAACGCGCTGCTGGCCGACTTGCCCGGCTATGGTTATGCGGCTGTGGCGCGCGGCGCCAAAATGCGCTGGCAGAAGGTGATGGCCGACTACTTGGCCCTGCGCCGCAGCCTCACGGGGGTGGTGCTGATGGTCGATTCGCGCCTGGGGTTCACCGAGCTCGACCGCCAGCTGATCGAGTTTGTGGGCGAGCGCATTGGCAATGGTTCGGTGAAGCTGTTGGTGCTGCTGACGAAGGCCGACAAGCTCAACCGCCGAGAGTCCAACGAGGCGCTGGCCAAGGCGCAAGAGGTGCTGGGCGAGCTGAGCTCGGACGAGGCCGACATCAGCATCTGCTTGTTCTCCGCGCTCAAGAAAACCGGCGTGGGCGACGCCGCCACCGTGCTGCACGAGTGGATGCAAACGGCGGTGCACGTGGAAGATTTTGAGGTGCCGCCGATGGAGGGCGACATCGCCGAACTTTGACCTGACGCAAACGGCGGCACGCGCCGACGTTGTTTTTGCGCCGCGGTTTGGCGCGCTGACGGGTCCTGCGGGGCCCGTTGGCACACGAGCGACCGGCTTGCGCTCGAGAGTTCAAGCGCTCTGCGGCCGGAGATGCTTGGTTGTCGCTCGAACGCCGCTCGAACGCCGCTCGAACGCCGCTCGTTCAGCGGTCGGCGCGAGGGCGGCGATGTGCCAGGGCGATTTGCTCCGTGTCCCCCGGCCCCGCTTGCGCAGGACCTCCTCCTTTACCTGCGCAAATCGCCCTGGCACATCACCGCCCCCACCACCACCGCGGTGTGCGTGGACGAGGCACGTCACCACCGGTTCAGGGAGCGCTGTGCCGCATTCGCTTTGCGCAGGGAAAGGGGGCGCCGGCCGCACGCCGGCGGGGGACACGGAGCAAAGCGAATGCGGCACAGCGCTCCGAGCACCGGCCTTGGCATGAGGTTCGTCGCATCACAGAGAACGGCCCTTGCCGCCCGCGTCACCATTGCGGGCGTTGACCGCGAACGCCAATCAGAGGTTGTCTGCGTTCTGCACAGCCTGCAACACCGTCTGCAATCCGCCTTCGCGGTCGCGGCCGCGAAACCACCACACGCCGCCCTTTTTCACCGTCCATTCGCCCACCTGCCCGGTCAGCAGCCAGGCGCTGAGCTGGCCCAGCGTGGGCTGGTGGCCAATGATCAGCACCGGCTCGTTGCCTGCGGGCCAACGCGCGGCCTGCAGCAGGTCGTCGGGTGTGGCCTCGGGGCTGAGGCTGGGCACGGTCTTGAACGCGCGGCCCAAAGCCTTGGCCGTTTGTTGGCAGCGCAGCGCCGGGCTCACCAAAATGCGCGTGGAGTGCGCCATGCGGTGGTTGAGCCAATCGGCCATGCGCTGGGCTTGGCGCTCGCCTTTGGTGGTGAGCGCGCGGCTCAGGTCGTCTTGCCCGTCGCGGATCAGATGGGCTTCGGCGTGGCGCCAGAGGATCAGGTCCATGGGGAGAGGGGTCCTTGCAAGTTCGTCACGCGTCGCTGTAGCGCTGCATCAAGGCGGCCTGCGCACTCACGCCCTCGGTGGCCACGCGCTCGCAACCACCATCGGGCAAGATCGTCCACGCATCTTGGCGGTCCAACAAGTAAGGCACAAGACACTCGTCGATCACACGCTGGCGCAATGCGGCGTCGCGCACTGGCCACGCCACCTCGATGCGACGGAACATGTTGCGGCTCATCCAATCGGCGCTCGACAAATACAGCACCTCATCCAGCGCGCCTGAGCCCCAGCGGAAGTAGATGATGCGCGAGTGCTCCAGGAAGCGCCCCACCACCGAGCGCACGCGGATGTTGTCGCTGAGCCCGGGCACACCGGGTGGCAGCATGCAGGCACCGCGCACGATCAGATCAATCTTCACCCCGGCCTGGCCAGCCACCACCAGCGCCTCGATCAAAGGCACATCGGTGAGGGCGTTGACCTTGACCACCACGCGCGCTTCTTGCCCCGCGCGCGCCGCGTTGGTGACGCGGGTGAGGTGGCTCAGGGTGCGCTTGTGCAGCGTGAACGGGGCTTGCAGCAGCGCCTTGAGTGGCCGGGTTTTGCCCAGGCTGGCCATTTGCTGGAACACCGCATCGGCGTCGGCCGTCAGCTCCGCGTCGCCGGTGAGCATGCCCACATCGGTGTAGAGCCGCGCGGTTTTGGGGTTGTAGTTGCCGGTGGAGAAGTGCGCATAGCGCGCCAGCCGGTTGCGCTCGCGGCGCGTCACCAGCAGCAGCTTGGCGTGGGTCTTGAGCCCCACCACGCCGTACACCACCTGCACGCCCACCGCCTCCAGGCGCTCGGCCCAGTTGATGTTGGCCTCTTCGTCAAAACGCGCTTTGAGCTCTACCACCACCACCACGTCTTTGCCACGCTGCGCGGCCTCGATCAGCAGGTCCATCAGCGGCGATTCGCTGCCAGTGCGGTAGATGGTTTGTTTGATGGCCAGCACATCGGGGTCGTGCACCGCCTCACGCAAAAACGCCACCACCGGGTCGAACGACTCGAAGGGGTGGTGCAGCAACACATCGCCCTCGCGCAAGCGCTCAAAAATCGAGCCCTGGCGCGGCACCGTCTCGGGCCAGGCCGGCACGTGCGGCGGAAAACGCAGCGGCGGCGCATCCACCTGGTCGATCAACTGATTCAGGCGCACCAGGTTGACCGGGCCATTGACCGGGTACAGCGCGGCTGCGGGCAGCGAAAATTGCTGCAACAAAAACGCCGACAACTCGGGCGGGCAGGTGCGCACCACTTCCAGCCGAATCGCCTGGCCAAAATGCCGTGCGGTGAGGCCCGAGCGCAGGGCCTGGCGCAGGTTGGTGACTTCTTCTTCGTCCACCGTCAGGTCGGAGTCGCGGGTGACGCGGAACTGCGAAAACGCCTCCACCTCGCGGCCCGGAAACAGCTCGCCCAAGTGCGCGCGGATCACGCTGGTGAGCAGCACAAAAGCCTGCTTGCCGTCGGCAATCGCGTCGGGCAGGCGGATCACGCGCGGCAGCGCGCGCGGCACCTTGACGATGGCAATGGTGTTGGCGCGGCCAAACGCGTCCATGCCGCCCAGGCGCACGATGAAGTTGAGCGTTTTGTTGGCCACCTGCGGAAACGGGTGCGAGGGGTCGAGCCCCACTGGCACCAGCAGCGGCCGCACCTGGCGAGCATAAAACTCGGCCACCCATTTGCGCTGCGCGGCGTTGCGCTCGGCGTGGTTGACGACCACGATGCCCTCGCGCGCCAGCGCCGGCATCACCTCGGTGTTGAACACCTCGTACTGCTGCTCCATCAAGGTGTGCGCCGCCACGGCCAAGCCCGCCAGCTCACGCCGTGAGCCACCCACTTTGGGGTCGCGCAGCGCTTCGAGCGTGTCGGCAAAACGCACCTCGAAAAATTCGTCGAGGTTGGACGACACGATGCAGATGTAGCGCAGCCGCTCCAGCAGCGGCACATCTGCGCGCTGCGCCTGCGCCAGCACCCGCTGGTTGAAGGCCAACAGCGATTGCTCGCGGTTGATCAGGGAAACGCGCCCGGAGGCGGGCACAGCGGCAGGCGAGGCGGAAGAAGGCACAGGCAGGACAGAATCAGAGTTCTGGCCAGTCTAGCGACTGAAAAAGTCAGTTTGGTGACACGACCATGTGCCATTTGGCCCATGCTGATGCCGCGCAACCGCGTGCATCAACGCAGCCCACCCGTGCACTGGCCCACGCCTCAAAGCGGGCCACCGAACAGACCCGATGCCCACACCTTGCCCCGCTTCAATGCGCCTGGTCCCAGTTCGGCCCCACCCCCACCTCGGCCAACAAAGGCACCTTGAGCTGTGCCACGCCCGCCATCAGTGCCGGCAGCGCCTCGCGCGCCCACGCCAATTCACCCTCGGGCACCTCGCACACGAGCTCGTCGTGCACCTGCATCACGATGCGGGTGGCGCGGCCTTGCGCATCGAGCTCGCGCTGCACCGCCACCATGGCCAGCTTGATCAAATCAGCCGCCGTGCCCTGCATGGGCGCGTTGATGGCGGCGCGCTCGGCCCCGGCGCGGCGCGGGCCGTTGGGGCTGTTGATCTCGGGCAGCCACAGGCGGCGGCCAAACACCGTTTCCACATGGCCCTGGGCCTTGGCCTGGGCGCGGGTGTCGTCCATGTAGCGCTTCACACCCGGGTAGCGGGCAAAGTAGCGCTCGATGTAGGCACTGGCCGCGCTGCGCTCGATGCCCAGGTTGCCGGCCAGGCCAAACGCGCTCATGCCGTAGATCAGGCCGAAGTTGATGACCTTGGCGTAGCGGCGCTGCTCGCTGCTGACCTCGGCGGGCGTGATGCCAAAGATCTCGCCCGCGGTGGCGCGGTGCACGTCCAGCCCTTCTGAGAACGCGCGCAGCAGGCTCTCGTCACCCGACAGGTGGGCCATGATGCGCAGCTCGATCTGCGAGTAGTCGGCGCTCAGGATCACGCAGCCCGGCGGGGCAATGAAGGCCTCGCGCACGCGCCGGCCCTCGACCGTGCGGATGGGAATGTTTTGCAGATTGGGCTCGTTGCTGGCCAAGCGGCCGGTCACTGCCACGGCTTGTGCGTAGTTGGTGTGCACGCGGCCATCGGCGGCATTCACCATCAGCGGCAGCTTGTCGGTGTAGGTGCTTTTGAGCTTGGCCAGGCCCCGGTGCTCCAGCAGCCGTGCGGGCAGCGGGTAGTCGGCCGAGAGCTCTTGCAGCACCTCTTCGTCGGTGCTGGGTGCGCCGGTGGCGGTTTTTTTCTTGATCGGCAGGCCGAGCTTGCCAAACAAGATCTCGCCGATCTGCTTGGGGCTGCCCATGTTGAAGGGCTGGCCGGCCAACTCATACGCCTGCTGCTCCAGCGCCACCAAGCGCTCGCCCAGCTGATGACTTTGCGCGTTCAACACGGCCGGGTCGATCAGCACACCCGTGCGCTCAATGCGCTGCAGCAGCAAGGCCGTGGGCATCTCGATGTCACGGTAGACGCGCAGCAGGCCGGCATCGGCCTCGATCTGCGGCCACAGGGTGTGGTGCACCTCCAGCGTCATGTCGCTGTCTTCGCACGAGTACTCGGCGGCACGCGCCACCTCCACCTGCGCGAAGCTGATCTGGTGCACGCCCTTGCCGCACAGATCCTCAAAACTCAGGCCGTGGCGGCCGAGGTGACGGTCGGCCAGACTCTCCAGGCCGTGCGGTTTGTGGGCTTCGAGCACATAGCTTTGCAGCATGGTGTCGTGGGTGTAGCCGCGCACGGTGATGCCGGCATTGGCCAGCACGTGGATGTCGTACTTGATGTTTTGGCCGAGCTTGGGCGCGTTGGCGTCTTCCAGCCAGGGGCGCAGCGCGGCCAGCACACTGTCCATCGGCAGTTGCTCGGGTGCGCCGGGGTAGTTGTGGCCCACCGGGATGTAGGCCGCCTCGCCGGGCTGCACCGAGAGCGAGATGCCCACCAGCTGCGCGCGCATCGGGTCGAGCGAATCGGTTTCGGTGTCGAGCGCGGTGAGCGGCGCGGCCTGCACCTTGGCCACCCAGGTTTGCAGCGCCTCGGCGGTGAGAATGGTTTCGTACTGCGTGTCGCGCGGCGGCGCGGCTGGCACGTCAGCGGCATCCGCCTCGGCGGGTTCGTCGTCCACGCTGAACAGGTCGCGTCCGGCAGGCTGGGTAGGTTTTGCAGCTTTGGCCTTGGGTGCGGGCGCCGACGCTGCGTTGCTGCGGCCCAGCTCGATCTCCAGCTCCTTGCGGAAGGTTTTGAAGCCGTAGCGGCCGTAGAACTCCAACATCGCTTCGCGGTCGACCGGGCGCAGCGCCAGCGCGTCGAGCACCGGCCACTGCGCGATGTGCTCGCTCAGGTCGCAGTCGCAGCGCACGGTGACGAGGCGGCGGCCCTGGGGCAGCCAATCGAGCGCCTTGCGCAGGTTCTCGCCCGCCACCCCCTTGATGCTGGCGGCCGCGGCGATCACGCCGTCGAGCGAGCCATGCTCGCCAATCCACTTGGCCGCGGTCTTGGGACCGACCTTTTCCACACCCGGCACGTTGTCCACGGTGTCGCCCATCAGCGTCAGGTAGTCGATGATGCGGTCGGGCGGCACGCCGAACTTGGCCAGCACACCGGCCTCGTCGAGCGCCTCGTTGCTCATGGTGTTGATGAGCGTGACATCGGTCGTGACCAACTGCGCCAAGTCCTTGTCGCCGGTGGAGATGATCACCTTGTGGCCACTGGCCGCGCCCACGCGGGCGAGCGTGCCAATCACGTCGTCGGCCTCGATGCCGGGCACCTCCAGCACCGGCCAGCCCAGCATCTTCACCACCTCGTGGATGGGCGCGATCTGCTGGCGCAGGTCGTCGGGCATGGGCGGGCGCTGGGCCTTGTACTCCGGGTACCACTCGTCGCGGAAGGTCGGGCCCTTGGCATCAAACACGCATGCCGCATGGTTGGCCGGAAACTGCTCGCGCAGCCGCTTCATCATCGCCACCAAGCCGTGGATGGCGCCAGTGGGGAAGCCATCGGGCGCACGCAGATCGGGCAGCGCGTGGAAGGCCCGGTACAGGTAACTGGACCCGTCAACCAGCAGCAGGGTGTTGTTCTGGGGAGTGTTCTCGCTCATGGGCGTGATTGTCGCGTCAGTGCGGCGCCAGGGCGCGAGCCAACGCCCCCTAAAATGACCGGCTGATGGCAGCGCACCCGCCGCGCCACCCGCCTCTGGCTCCCCACTCCGCACCGACATGGCCGTCTACACCGAGGTGTCGTTCGACGACGCCGCCCCCCTGCTCGCCCAACTGGGCCTGGGCCAGCTGACCCATTTGCAGGGCATCACCTCCGGCATCGAGAACACCAACTACTTCGCCGACACCACGCAGGGCCGCTTTGTGCTCACGCTGTTTGAGCGCCTGGGCTTTGATGAGCTGCCGTTTTACCTGCACCTGATGAAGCACCTGGCCGAGCGCGGCATTCCCGTGCCCAGGCCCCGGGGCGACGCCAGCGGCGAGATTTTGTTCAGCCTCAACGGCAAACCCGCCGCCGTGGTCGACCGCCTGACCGGCGCCAGCCACCTCGCCCCCGACGTGGCGCACTGCGCCAGCGTGGGCGACATGCTGGCGCGCATGCACCTCGCCGGGCGCGACTACCCGCGCCAGCAGCCCAACCTGCGCGGGCTGCCGTGGTGGACCGAAACCATCCCCGTGATCGCCCCGCACCTGGCTGCCGAGCAACGCACGCTGATCGAGGCCGAACTGGCGTTTCAGCAGCACTTGGCCGCCTCCGCCATGGCCCACGCGCTGCCGCAAGGCCCCATCCACGCCGATTTGTTCCGCGACAACGTGATGTTCGACGGCGCGCGGCTCACTGGCTTCTTCGATTTCTTTTTTGCCGGCACCGACCACCTGCTGTTCGATGTGGCCGTGTGCCTGAACGACTGGTGCATTGACCTCGCCACCGGCGCCTTGGTAGAAGAGCGCGCCCAGGCCTTTGTGGCCGCCTACGACGCCGTGCGGCCGCTGGACGGCAACGAGTTGCGGCTGCTGCCGGGCTTCATGCGCGCGGGTGCCTTGCGCTTTTGGATCTCGCGCCTCTGGGACTGGCACCTGCCGCGCGACGCCGCCATGCTCAAGCCGCACGACCCCACCCACTTCGAGCGCGTGTTGCGCTGCCGGGTCGACACCCCCTGGCATTTTTTGCGCGCTGACGCCGCACGTGACCCCGCGCAAAGCTGAACCGAAACCCCATGAGCATCCCACCCTATCCCGTCCGCGCCATGCGGCTGCGCCAGGCGCGCCCCTCGCAAGGCGTGCAGTGGGTGCGCAATGGCTTTCGCATCTTCAGCCGCAAGCCGCTGGCGTTCTCGGCCCTGTTTGCGGCCTTCATGTTCATCAGCCTGGTGCTGCTGATGGTGCCCACACTGGGCGCCGTGCTGCTGCTGGGTGCGCTGCCGCTGGTGAGCCTGGGCTTCATGATCGCCAGCCAATTGGCGCTGCAAGACCGCACGCCCACGCCCACCGTGTTCATCCGCCCGCTGCGCCGCGACCCGGCGCGCACGCGCTCCATCTTGATGCTGGGCGCGGTGTATGCGCTGCTGAGCGTGCTGGCGATGCTGGTGTCAGACTGGGTGGATGGCGGCTCCTTTGGCCGCCTGCAAGACGCGCTGGCCAAAGGCAACGACGACCCCGAAGCCCTGAACGCCCTGCTCAACGACGGCCAACTGCAAGCCGGCTTGCTGCTGCGCTTGACGCTGGCCTCGCTGCTCTCGGTGCCGTTTTGGCACGCGCCAGCCATGGTGCACTGGGGCGGCCAGGGCTGGCTGATGTCGCTGTTCTCCAGCACGCTGGCCGTGTGGCGCAACCGCGGCGCCTTCAGCGTCTACATGCTGTGCTGGACGGGTGTGGTGCTGGCCTTCGGTCTGCTCGCCAACATCGTGTTCGCGCTGCTGGGTGCGCCGGAGTTGTTGGCCGTGGTCGCCATGCCGGCCGGGCTGATGTTCTCCACCGTGTTCTACGCCTCGCTGTTTTTCACCTTCGCCGATTCGTTTGAGCGCGCCCCCGCTTCGTCGGCCGGTGACACGCAAAGCCTGGAGAACCTGTGATGACGACGGATGCTGCGCTGAACGTGGCCCTGGTGACGGGCGCGGGCAGCGGCATTGGCCGCGCTTGTGCGCTGGCGCTGGCCGAGGCGGGGTACCAGGTGGTGTTGGCGGGCCGCCGCCAAGCGCCGCTGGACGAGACCATCGCGCAAGCGGGTGCACGCGGCGCGCAGCTGCTGGCCGTGCCCACCGATGTGGCCGACCCGGCGGCGGTGGCGGCGCTGTTTGAGGCTGTGAAGCAGCGTTTCGGCCGGCTCGATGTGCTGTTCAACAACGCCGGCCTGGGCACACCGGGCGTGCCGATGGACGAGCTGACGTTTGAGCAGTGGAAGGCCGTGGTCGATGTGAACCTGACCGGGGCCTTTTTGTGCACCCAGCAGGCCTTCAAGTTGATGCGCCATCAGTCGCCACGCGGCGGGCGCATCATCAACAACGGCTCGATCTCGGCGCAATCACCGCGCCCGTATTCAGCGCCCTACACGGCCACCAAACACGCCATCACCGGGCTGACCAAGGCCACCTCGCTGGATGGCCGGGCGTTTGACATCGCCTGCGGCCAGATCGACATCGGCAACGCGGCCACCGAGATGACCGAACGCATGGCCGCAGGCATCCTGCAGGCCAACGGCGAGATGGCCGTGGAGCCGCGCATGGACGTGGCCCATGTGGCCCGCGCGGTGGTGCACATGGCCAGCTTGCCGCTGGACGCCAATGTGCAGTTCATGACCATCATGGCCACCAAGATGCCGCTGATCGGCCGCGGCTGAAGCCGGCGGCACGCGCATCACGCATCACGCATCACGCATCACGCATCGCGTTCAGCAGCATCAGCCGAGCCTGAGCTCGGCATTTTCAGGGCCCTCAGCCCAGAGGCACCGTTCAGTGCGCGCGACGCTGCGGGCTCGTCGGTGCAGGGCCGCGGCGCTCCAGGTGGCGGAAGGTGATCCGACCCTTGCTCAGGTCGTAGGGCGAGAGTTCCAGCGACACGTTGTCACCCGCCAAGATGCGGATGTGGTGCTTGCGCATCTTGCCCGAGGTGTAGGCGATCAGCTGGTGACCGTTTTCCAGCGTGACGCGAAAACGCGAGTCGGGCAACACTTCGTTGACGATGCCTTGCATTTCAATCAGTTCTTCTTTGGCCATGTGGCTGCTCCAGTGAGATTCTTCAGTGTGATTCGGTGATGACGGCGGGGTCGAGGCTGCGGCGAATCAGCGGCAGCAACGACAGACACCGGCCAAAGCCGGTGCACAGGAAAAACAAAATCCGGGCGGGCCCAACGAGCTTTGCACGCTGGAGGCTGCTTGCGCACCGTGCGATGCCACACACAGGCGGCGTCGCGGTACCCAACAGGTCACTCCGATGTCTTTGGACGGGTCGATGCAAAACTCTCAAACGCCCGAGGCTGCCATGCAGCAGATCGGGCCAGGTGGGCCACTACAGATCGTCAACGCCGGCCAGGGCCAACGCGTCGACAGGGATTGCCCGAGCCAGCGACCGTGCGGGCGGACCGCAGCGGCGACGTGAACGGCCTCGGGCCCGAGGCCTGAAGCCGAACGCCCGGCGCGCACAGGGCGCGATATGCAAACTTCCGAACTGTACCACTGCGCGCCCATTGGGGCGGTTGCGCCACAGTTCGCCGTACTTTGCACGGGTCCAACCCGCCCCTCACCCGGGGGTCTGTGCCGTCATCCGCTTGACGGGTCCGGGTGGTATGGTTTGCGACGCCACTTCCGGATGTTCACCATGAATCATCGCGCCGCCCCGCCCTCGGAAATTCCCCGCCCACCGGCCAACCCTCTGGTGCGCAAGGAGGCCTTGCGTGAATCGCTGCAAACCACGGTCGATCTGCTCAAACAACGGCGCGCCGATTTGATTGACGAAGCCGTGATCGCCGAATACATCGCCTTGGATTGGCTGGAATGGCACGGCGGCGGTTTGCGGCTCACCACCGTGGGCAGCAACATTTGTCTGCAACGGCGCGTGCGCTGAAGACGACCTGCGCAGCCTCTGGCGCCCAGGCGCTGAGGCCCGCCGCAGGTCAGAAGTGAATGGCGTCCGGCACCATCACCAATGCGCCACCGGACTCATGCGCCAGGCTGAGCCCACCGTAGAGCGCCCCCACCCGCGTGCCCACCGTGCCGCCCCTGTCGCCATGGCGTGCCATGCGAACGGCCAACACCGGGTCGAAACCGAGGCCGGCGTCGTCGGGCCATTGAATCTCCCGGGCCATGGCCGCGATGCGCTCAAACGGCGTGGAGAGAATGGGCCTGCAGGGCTGTGCTGGTGTGCGCATGCCGCCAGTGTCCGCAGCGCCCATGACTGCATGGCGGCAACACCATGACCGGGCCGTGACACGCCGCGAAACCATGCTCAGCGAAGAAGCCGCGACAATCCTCCCCGCACGGCAGCCTCATCCAGCGCCGCCTCCGCACACGGTCAGCGCGCACAGCCAGCGCACCTGCTGGCGCATCGCGAGTTGTCCGCTTCCCCTTCATCACCTCTTGTTCACATCGCCATGACGACCTCACACCGCCTGCACCTCGCCCTCGCCGCCCTGTTCGCGCTGCCACTGCTGCTGTTGAGCGGCTGCGGTGTGATGAGCGTGGTGGGCGCCACCGCGGGCGCGGCCATCTCGGTGACCGGGGCGGTGGTCAGCACCGGCGTCAAGGTCACCGGCAAGGTGATCGAGAAAACCATTGACGTGGTGACGCCCTCGGGCGATTGAAATTGAAATTGAGATCGAGAGGCTGAGCCCGTCGACGGGGCGCCCCGCCGCAGCCGCGCCAGCCGGCCACCTCAATCGATGGGCGTCAACTTGGCCACGCTCAGCGCCAGCCACTTCACGCCGTGGCGGCCAAAGTTGACTTGCGCACGGGCGTCCTCGCCCTGCCCTTCGAGCGTCATCACCACGCCCTCGCCAAACTTGGTGTGAAACACCGACTGGCCGGAGCGCAGCCCGTGTGACGACACCTTGGGCACGATCTTCGGCGCTGCCGGCTCCACCCGGCCCGCGCCCACCATCGAGCTCAAGCCCGAGCCCTTGCTCCAAGCCTGCTGATACTCCTTGGCAAAGCCCGAGCCAAAGCCTTGGTTGCGCGGCGTGAGCCAGCGCAGCGCGCCTTCGGGCAATTCCTCGAAGAAGCGGCTCTTCACGTTGTAGCGCGTCTGACCGTGCAGCATGCGGGTCTGGCTGAAGCTGATGTAGAGCCGTTTGCGTGCCCGCGTGATGGCCACGTACATCAAGCGACGTTCTTCTTCCAAGCCGTCCAGATCAGAAGCGCTGTTCTCGTGTGGGAACAGGCCTTCTTCCAGGCCGCTGATGAACACCGCGTCAAACTCCAAGCCCTTGGCCGCGTGCACCGTCATCAGCTGGATCGCGTCTTGGCCAGCTTGCGCCTGGTTGTCGCCGGCTTCGAGCGAAGCGTGGGTCAAAAACGCTGCCAGCGGCGACATGATCTCGCCGGTGTCAGCGTCGGGCGTGAAGGCCGCTGCCGCCACCGCCGCAGGAAACCCTTCGGCAATCGCGCCCGCGTGCTCGTCCACCGGCAGCGCCACCGCGTCTTTGCCGAAGCCCTCTTGGGTCACAAAGGCTTCGGCCGCGTTGACCAGTTCGTCCAAGTTCTCCAGGCGGTCTTGGCCGTCCTTGTCGGCGCGGTAAAAGTCGGTCAGACCCGAGGACTGCAGCATGCGCTCGATGATCTCGCGCAGCGTCATGCCACGCGTGGCCTCTCGCATCGCGTCCAGCAGCGCCACAAAACCCTGCACATTGCTGCCGCCCTTGCCGGCCAGCGCACCCACGCTCTGGCTCAGGCTGCGTCCACTGGCGCGGGCGGCGTCTTGCAGCTGCTCGATGGTGCGCGCGCCGATGCCACGGGTGGGGAAATTGACGACGCGCAAAAAACTGGTGTCGTCGTTGGCGTTTTCCAGCAGGCGCAAATAGCTCAGCGCGTGCTTCACTTCGGCGCGCTCGAAAAAGCGCAGGCCGCCATACACCTTGTAGGGCACGCCCGCGTTGAAGAGCGCGCTTTCCATCACCCGGCTTTGGGCGTTGCTGCGGTAGAGCAGCGCGATGTCGCGGCGCTCGTAGCCATCGCGGACAAGTTGCCGCACTTCTTCCACCAGCCACTGCGCTTCGGCAAAGTCGCTGGTCGCCTCGTACACGCGCACGGGCTCGCCGGGGCCGGCCTCGGTGCTGAGGTTTTTGCCCATGCGGCGCGAGTTGTTGGAGATCAGCGCGTTGGCGCTGTCCAGAATATTGCCGAAGCTGCGGTAATTGCGCTCCAGCTTGATCACGTTTTGCACGCGGAACTCACGCTCGAAGTCGCGCATATTGCCCACCTGCGCACCGCGGAAGGCGTAAATGCTCTGGTCGTCGTCGCCCACCGCAAACACGCCGCAGGTGGGGCTGGCAAACATCTTCAGCCAGGCGTATTGCAAGCGGTTGGTGTCTTGAAACTCATCGACCAAGATGTGGCTGAAGCGGCGCTGGTAGTGCTCGCGCAGCGAGGCGTTGTCGCGCATCAGCTCAAACGTGCGCAGCATCAGCTCGGCAAAATCGACCACGCCTTCGCGCTGGCATTGGTCTTCATAGGCCTGGTAGACCTCCACCATGGTGCGCGTCTCGGGGTCGCGCACGTCCACATCTTGTGGCCGCAGGCCATCGTCCTTGCTGCCGCTGATGAACCAGCTCACCTTCTTGGGCACAAAGCGCTCTTCGTCCAGTTTCATCGCCTTGATGATGCGTTTGACGGCGGAGAGCTGATCCGCGGTGTCCAGAATCTGAAAACCCTGCGGCAGGCCCGCGAGCTTCCAATGCGCGCGCAAAAACCGGTTGCACAGGCCGTGGAAGGTGCCAATCCACATGCCGCGCACCGGCAGCGGCAGCATGGCGCCCAAACGGGTCAGCATCTCTTTGGCCGCTTTGTTGGTGAAGGTCACCGCCATCACGCCGCCCGGCGACAGTTGCCCGGTCTGGATCAACCACGCGATGCGCGTGGTCAGCACCCGCGTTTTGCCCGAGCCGGCGCCGGCCAAGATCAGCGCCGGTTGCGCCGGCAATGTGACGGCCGCCAACTGCTCCGGGTTCAACCCGCGCAGCAGCGTGCCCATGTCGGCCACAGGTGGCGGCGCGCACTCGCCGTCCTCTTCAAACACCGGGATGGCTCGGTCGTCGTGGGGCGCTGGGGCGGCAGAGTCACCGGCATCGGGCGCGGCATCAAAAGGCAGGTCGGCATTCATTCGCGCATTTTAGGAGGGTGGCCCTGCGCGTCGCAGGCAGCCGCCTTGCCCACACTGCGCTTGGCTGCGTAGAATGCGCCACCGGGCCGCTGATGCGGGACCCGGTTTTTTTTCGCCGGAACACGTCCCTCCCCCAAGACGCATCACGCGCTCGCAGCCATTGGGCCGCGCACTGCACAAACGCGCCGCCCGGTGCAGCGCATGTGCGTTGCACTGAACATGGCGCGGTGCCTGGCTGAACAGTCCGAAGCTGGCTACCGCCCTGCGCGCCCGACCCCGTTGTGGGCAGGCGCATTTGAGGAGCGAGTCACCATGGAAATTTTTGACTACGACAACGTCCTGCTGCTGCCCCGCCAATGTCGCGTGGAGAGCCGCAGTGAGTGCGACGCCTCGACCGAGTTCGGCGGCCGCCGCTTCAAGCTGCCGGTGGTGCCGGCCAACATGAAGACCGTGGTGGACGAGCCCATCACCGAGTGGCTGGCCGCCAACGGCTACTTCTACGTCATGCACCGGTTCGACCTCGACACCGTGGCCTACGCCAAGACGATGCGCGACAAGGGCCTGATGGTGTCGGTGAGCTCGGGCGTGAAGGCCGAGGACTACGCCATCGTCGACCGCCTCGCCGCCGAAGGCGTGGGCGCCGACTACATCACCATCGATATCGCGCACGGCCACGCCGAGAGCGTGCGCAAAATGATCGCGCACATCAAGCAGCGCCTGCCCAACTCGTTTGTGATTGCTGGCAATGTGGGCACGCCCGAGGCCGTGATCGACCTCGAAAACTGGGGCGCCGATGCCACCAAAGTGGGCATCGGCCCGGGCAAGGTCTGCATCACGCGCCTGAAGACCGGCTTCGGCACGGGCGGCTGGCAGCTCAGCGCGCTCAAATGGTGTGCCCGCGTGGCCACCAAGCCCATCATTGCCGACGGCGGCATCCGCGACCACGGCGACATCGCCAAAAGCATCCGATTTGGCGCGGCCATGGTGATGATCGGCTCGCTGTTTGCCGGCCACGAAGAATCGCCGGGCAAGACGGTGGAGGTCGACGGCAAGCTGTTCAAGGAGTACTACGGCAGCGCCAGCGACTTCAACAAGGGCGAGTACAAACACGTCGAAGGCAAGCGCATCTTGGAGCCCGTGAAGGGCAAGCTGGCCGACACCCTGCGCGAGATGCGCGAAGACGTGCAAAGCTCCATCAGCTACTCCGGCGGCACCCGCCTGTCCGACATCCGCCGCGTCAACTACGTGATCCTGGGCGGGGACAACGCGGGCGAGCATTTGTTGATGTGAAGTGAGCCGCCGGCTTGCCGCCTGCAAGCCGAGGGCAGCGCACACCGCTCGCGCATCGCCCAGAAAAAAAGGACTGCCGCGGCCGTCCTTTGTCGATCCAACAGCAATGACGCAAGCGCTCAGCGCGCCGCCTCCGGCAGTTCGATCTTCACCTCCAGCACCTCAAAGTTGTCCTGGCGCTCCAGGCTCACCTTGATGTCGTCGGCGTTGATTTTCACGTACTTGGAAATCACGGCCACCAGCTCGCGCTGCAGCGCGGGCAGGTAGTCGGCCTTGGGGCTGAGTCCGCTGCGTTCGTGGGCGAGGATGATCTGCAGGCGCTCTTTGGCGACCGAGGCAGTCTTCTTCTTCTCGCCCAGAAAAAAGGAGAGAAACGACATGGTTTATTTGCCTCCGAACAGGCGCTTGAAGAAACCCGGCTTGTCCGCGTCGATGAAGCGCAGCGGCTTGTCTTCGCCCAAGAACCGCGAAATCACGTCCTGGTAAGCCTCCGAGACATCGGTGCCCTTCAGGTGCACCGCCGGCAGGCCCTGGTTGGAGGCGTCGAGCACGGTTTCCGATTCCGGGATCACACCAATCAGCTTGATGCGCAGGATCTCTTGGATGTCGGTCAGCGACAGCATTTGGCCGCCTTCGACGCGCGAGGGGTTGTAGCGCGTGATCAGCAGATGCTCTTTGATCGGCTCGGCGCCGTCGATGGCGCGCTGCGTCTTGCTGCTCAGCATGCCCAGGATGCGGTCAGAGTCGCGCACCGAAGAGACTTCGGGGTTGGTCACCACGATCGCTTCGTCAGCGTAGTGCATGGCCATCATGGCCCCGGTTTCAATGCCGGCCGGCGAGTCGCAGACGATGTACTCGAAACCCATCTCGCCCAGCTCTTTGAGCACGCGTTGCACGCCGTCTTGCGTCAGCGCTTCTTTGTCGCGCGTTTGCGAGGCGGCCAGCACAAACAGGTTGTCGCACTGCTTGTCCTTGATCAGCGCTTGGCTGAGGTTGACCTCGCCCTGGATCACGTTGATCAGGTCGTACACCACGCGGCGCTCGCAACCCATGATCAGGTCGAGGTTGCGCAGGCCGACGTCGAAGTCGATGACCGCGGTCTTGTGGCCGCGCAAGGCCAGGCCGGACGAAAAGCTGGCGCTGGTGGTGGTTTTGCCCACGCCACCCTTGCCGGAAGTCACCACAATGATTTTGGCCATGGAAGAGGAATTTCCTTTCAAAGAACTGGGGCCGCTGACGGCACTGTCGTTGTTATTGTTGTGGATGAGGTCGTCGCCGTGGGGGACGAGGGGACGACTCTGGGTTCGGCGGGGACGCATCAATAAAGGATCAGAAAGTCAGCGGTTCAAAAACAAGCTTCTCGCCATCGAGCCGCACTTGCGCGGGCTGGCCTTGCACCGGCGCGGCCAAGCTGTTCTCGGCCGTGCGGTAGATGCCAGCGATCGAGATCAGTTGGGGTTCCATGCAGGTGCTGAAAATGCGGGCCTCGGTGTTGCCACGCGCGCCGGCAATGGCACGACCGCGCAGCGGGGCGTACACATGAATGCTGCCGTCGGCAATCACCTCGGCGCCAAAGTTGACCACCGCCAGCACCACCAGATCGCAGCCCTTGGCGTAGACCTGCTGGCCCGAGCGCAGCGGCTTGTCGATCACCATCGTGGTGACGGCAGGCGCGGGTGCGGTCACAGGGGCAGCGGCCGCGGGCTCAACCGGGGCCGCTGCAACCGCGGCAGCCGCCTCAGCCGCAGCGCGGGTCGGTGCGGCCGGGGCCTGCGCCGTCTCTGGCGCCTCAAACAAGCCTGCCGCCAAGGCCGCAGCCATCTGCGCGGCACTGCCGCCTTTGACGGCCAGCGGGCGCATCTCGTGCTGCTTCAGCAGGGCCAGCAGCGCGGGCATGTCGATGGCCTCGTCGGCCTCGCGCAGCGGCGACAGATCAATCGCCACCGGCTCTTGCTCAAACAAGCCGGGCGTGGCGCCAAAGCGGGCATCGAGCTCGGCGGCCAACAAGGCCAAATCTGCCGTGCGCAATTGCACCGCCAACAAGGTCAGCGCGGCGCTCTTGAGCTCAAACACGGCAGAGGATGTGGCAGACGAAGCGGAAGAGGCAGCAGCCATGAAGGGGGCAAACGCGATAAAACACCGATTTTAGCGGGGCAATCGCGCGGCAGCTGTTTCGGCCGCTGCCGCGCGCGGCACACGACCCACAAAGCGGCGTGCCCAGGCGCCGCTCAGCGCCGGCGCCACCACCACAGCAGCACCAGCATCACCAGGCCCACGCCCGCGCCCTGAAAGGGCAACAACCACTCGCGCCAGCTCGTCTTGGGCAAGCCGGACCAGACGGTCACCTCTACCGCATCGATGCGCAGGTTGCCAGCGCGCACGAACGACAGCACCGGCACCATGGCCGCGTGGCCTTCTTTGAACTGCACCGGGGCTGAGGCCACCTGCACGTCGAACGTGTCGCCAGCCTTGGCGCCGGTGCGCGCCGCACCCGGCACGATCAGGCTGCGCTCCACACCGTCTTCGGCCCAGCCGGCTTGCCACAGGCTGCTGGCGTCGCCGTCTTGCAGCACCTGGCCGCGCACGCGCAGGCTGATGACATACGGGTTGCCCGTGGTCTCCACGGCCAAGGGCGGTGCCGCCCAGTTCACCGTGTCGGCCAGCAGCGCATTGGTCAGCGTCGATTCGCCCTTCACGGGCGCGCTGGGCTGGTGTTGGGCGTAGCGTTGGATGACGTCGGCCGGCACGCTGTGGGTGGTCACGGACACTTTGCCAAAGGCCTTCACTGCGTCGTCGGCGGCGTCGGCGTGGCCAGCGGGCAGCAGTGCAGCCCACCCCATCACCGCGGCAGTCAACAACTTGGCGGCACCCCTGCACACGGCCACCCGGCAGGCCCACACCACCGCGCCGCTCACAGCTTCAGGAAGTGCTCGCGGTAGTAAGCGAGCTCTTCCACCGATTCTTGGATGTCGGCCATCGCCGTGTGCGCCTGGGCCTTTTTGAAGCCGGCCATGATCTCGGGCTTCCAGCGCTTGGCCAGCTCTTTGAGCGTGCTCACGTCGAGGTTGCGGTAGTGAAAAAAGGCTTCCAGCTTGGGCATCGTGCGCACCAAAAACCGGCGGTCTTGACAGATGCTGTTGCCGCACATCGGCGACTTGTTGGCGGGCAAGTACTTCTTCAAAAACTCGATCACCTGCGCCTCGGCGCTGGCTTCGTCGGTGGTGGATGCCTTCACACGGTCAATCAGCCCGCTCTTGCCGTGGGTGCCCTTGTTCCAGGCGTCCATGCGGTCGAGCGTGGCATCGCTTTGGTGAATGGCGAACACGGGGCCCTCGACGCGCACGTTCAGCTGCGGGTCGGTCACCAGCACGGCGATCTCGATGATGCGGTCGCCGTCCGGGTCGAGGCCGGTCATTTCGAGGTCGATCCAGACCAGGTTCTGGTCGCTCTTGGCAAGGGTGGTGTCGGTCATGGTGGCAACGGGGTCGTGCAACAGGGGTGGGGCCGGTCTGGCAAACCGTGATTCTCGCAGCCCTGGCCCTACACTCCCGCCCATGTATTCGACCGTGTTGACGCTTGTTTTTGCCGCCACCTTGTTGGCCTCGCTGGGCTTGAAGTTCTGGCTCGCCAGCCGCCAGATCCGCCATGTGGCGGCGCACCGTGGCACCGTGCCGCCCGCGTTTGCCGCCGCCGTGCCGGCCGAGGCCCACGCCAAGGCCGCAGACTACACCGTGGCCAAACTGCGTTTTGGCCTGCTCAGCATGGCCTTCAGCGCCACGGTGCTGCTGGGCTGGACCCTGCTCGGCGGGCTCGACACGCTCAACACCCTGCTGCGTGACGCGCTCTACCCGCGCTTTGGCGCCATGGCGTATCAGCTCGCGCTGCTGGCAGCCTTCAGCGCCATTGGCTCACTGCTCGACCTGCCGTTCGAGCTCTACAGCACCTTCCGCATCGAGCAGCGTTTTGGTTTCAACCGCATGACTTGGCGGCTGTGGCTGGGCGATGCACTCAAGGGCCTGTTGGTGGGCGCCATCATCGGCCTGCCGCTGGCGGCCCTGGTGCTGTGGCTGATGCAGGCCACGGGCGGGCTGTGGTGGTTGTGGGCCTGGGGCGTGTGGATGGGCTTCAACCTGCTGATTTTGGTGCTCTACCCCACGGTCATCGCGCCGCTGTTCAACAAGTTCGAGCCGCTGGCCGATGAAACTTTGCGCACGCGCGTGCAGGCGCTGATGCAGCGCTGCGGCTTTCAGGCGCAAGGGCTGTTCGTGATGGACGGCAGCCGCCGCTCGGCGCATGGCAACGCCTACTTCACCGGCCTGGGCCGCGCCAAGCGGGTGGTGTTTTTTGACACCCTGCTGGCCAAGCTCAGCCCGGCCGAGGTGGAGGCCGTGTTGGCCCACGAGCTCGGCCACTTCAAGCACCGCCACGTCATCAAGCGCATTGCGTTGATGTTTGTGCTGAGCTTGGGCGGCCTGGCGTTGCTGGGTGGGTTGAGCAGCACGCCGTGGTTCTACAGCGGCCTGGGCGTGTTGCCCTCGATGGCTGCGCCCAACGATGCGGTGGCGCTGATTCTGTTTTTGAGCGTGGTGCCGGTGTTCAGCTTTTTCATCTCGCCGCTGATGGCTCAGCTCTCGCGGCGCCACGAGTTTGAAGCCGACGCCTACGCCTGCGCGCAAGCCGATGGCGCGGCCCTCGCCTCGGCCCTGCTCAAGCTGCACGAAGACAACGCCTCCACGCTCACGCCTGACCCGGTGTACGTGCGCTTCTACTACTCGCACCCGCCCGCCTCCGAGCGTCTGGCGGCCCTGCCCTTGGCCGCGGCTGCCGCCTGAAGGAGTTTCAAGCCATGACGATCGCATTGAAAGACCGGCACTGCGTGCCCTTGGCCGACCACCCGGCGCTCAGCGCAGCCGAGATCAACACCCTGCTCGACCAGCTGCAGCACTGGAGCTGCGTCGGCGGCTTCATCACCAAGACCTTCCACTTCGCCCACTTCCGCGCCACGATGGCTTTTGTGAACGCGCTGGCAGAGATGTGCGAACGCGAAGACCACCACCCTGAGCTCAAGGTGACCTATGCCGAATGCACGGTGCGCTTCAACACCCACGACGTGCACGGCATCTCTGTGAATGACTTCATCTGCGCCGCGCAGGCTGATGCGCTGGTGAACGCCGCGTGAGCCGCCACGACGCACTCGCCATCGGCATCATCGTGGCCGGCCATGGCCGCCACTACATCGTCGAAACCCCCGAAGGCCGGCGCCTGACCTGCCACCCGCGCGGCAAAAAGAGCGCCTGCGTGGTGGGCGACCGCGTGCGCTGGGCGCCCACCACCGACAGCGGCGAGGAAGGCGTGATCGAGCAGGTGGAAGAGCGCCGCAACCTGCTGTTTCGCCAAGACGAATGGAAGACCAAGGCCTTTGCCGCCAACCTCGACCAGATCTTGGTGATGGTGGCGGGGGAGCCCGTGTTCAGCGAGTCGCAACTGACACGCGCGCTGATTGCCGCCGAGAGCACCGGCATTGCCGTGCGCGTGCTGCTCAACAAGGCCGACCTGCCCGCCGTGGCCCTGGCACGCGAGCGCCTGGCGCCCTACACCCGCATGGGCTACAGCGTGATCGAGCTGGCGCTGAAAACCGCGCCCGACGCTGCCCGCGAGGTGCTCGACCCGCTGCTGGCCGGCAAAACCTCGCTGGTGCTGGGCCCCAGCGGCACCGGCAAAAGCACGCTGATCAACCTGCTCGCGCCCGATGCCCGGGCGCAGGTGGGCGAGATCTCGCAAGCGCTCAACTCGGGCCGCCACACCACCACCACCACGCAGTGGTATTGGCTCGATGCAGCCGCCGGCACGGCGCTGATCGACTCACCGGGCTTCCAGGAATTTGGCCTGCGCCAGATCGGCGCGCAAGACCTGCCGCGCCTGATGCCCGACTTCCGCGAGGCCACCACGCACTGCCGCTTCTACAACTGCAGCCACCAGCATGAGCCGGGCTGCGGCGTGCTGGCCGCCATCGAGCGCGGCGAGATCACCGACAGCCGCTACCGCATCTATGGCGAAATTTTGCGCGAGCTGACGCAGACCAAGTGGTGAGCTGCGGCCGCTGAGGACGCTGCGTTCAGTGCCCTCAGTTCGCCACGCTCAGCGAGGCGGCCATCACTGCAAGCCCAGCAGCACGCGTTCCGCCGAGAAGCCCACTTGCCGCTGCCCGCGCACCAAGAGCGTGGGCGTGCCCGGCGCCATCAGCGCGCGGTAGCGCTGGGCACAGGCCGCATCGAGCTCGATGAAACACTCGCTGAACGGCACCTGCTGCGCGGTGAACCACGCCCGGGCCTGGGC
>JBEAOO010000124.1:0-10274 GCA_041164825.1 Pseudomonadota bacterium
CATTGAGCTGCAGGCCGCCGGTGGTGTCTTTGAGGTGGCCGTTGAAGTGCACGGTGTTGCCGCGGATGACCGTGGCGCGCAGGCTGTCGACCAGGTTGGGGCCGATGGAGGCGCCACCGCCGGCGTTGTTCGAGATCACGTTGTTCTCAAAGCGCAGGCCGTCCCAGCCGTAGTGCTGCGGCGCATCGGCCAGGCGCACTTCGGCATGGAATCCGCACACCAGAAACACGCCGTGGCCGCCGCAGCCCTGCACGCTGTTGCCGCGGAAGTCGGTGTTGATGAACTTGCCGGCGAACTTGGCAACGTTGTCGTCCTCGGCGCCCGCGCCGGAGCGGATCACCAGGCCCGAACCTGCCGGGCTGCTGAGCACGTTGTCCTCCCACACCATGCCGCGCACGGCAAACGGCGCGCTGCCCAAGCCCGCCGTGAGAAACACGCAGCCCGTGGCGCCCCACGCCGCATTGAGCGCGCGCTGCGCCGTGAAGCGGCAGCGGCGGAACGTCAGGCCGCTGCACTCGGCTTGCAGCGTGCCCACCAAGGCCCCATCGTCGCCGTCGAATTCGCAGTCCTCAAACACCACCGCGGCTGCCGTGGGGCGCACGATGTCGATGCGCACCGCTGGCCGCCAGGTGGTGGCCTCCGTGACGGCAAAACGCAGGCGACGGAACACCAGCTTCTCGTGCCCGCCGGTCCACAGCACCTGGGTGTAGGGGTTGGCGGTGGTCCACACCGGCAAGGCGGCATCGGCCGCGTCGCCCGCGGCAGCGTAGGCGTCAAACACGATGTCGGCCACACCGGGATCGAAGTTGCCCGGAAACACCGTGGTCGTGCCGCGGCGAAAGTACACCGTCTCGCCCGAGACCAGCACCGGCACGGTCAACAAGGCGGTGGTTGGCATGAGCCCATCGGCCGCGTCGCTGCCCGCCAGCGGGTCGATGTAGCGCGCGGGGCGCGGGCGTTCTGGCACCACCACGGGCACCACCACGGGCGGCGTCACGACAGGCACCACGGGGGTCACCGACGCGTTGTCGCCAGCTCCGCTGCCGCCGCCACCACAGCCCGCCAGCATCGCGCACAGGCCTGCCAGGGCGCTGCGGCGGCTGATCTGCGCGGGCACGACAAGGCACGGCGCGCTGAGGGCCACCTCACGGGTCGCGGGCAGGTCCAAATGGGAAAACGGGGCACGGGCAGTCATGCGCTCGATTGTTCAAAGCGCCCGCAGCAACAATGTGTCAACCCCGCTTGTTCCTGTCATGTTCCCGGCCCGCGTGGGCCGAACGGCTCACGACACCCCCGAAGTGCGGGGGCTGCAGCGCACAGACGCCAGCGCGGCGCCGTCGCGCACACCACCGTCAGGGGATGAAATGAAAGCGCTCCGAGCGGGCAGCCAGTTGCGCGCGACGCTGGTCGAGCCAGTCGTCCGTGTCGCCCAACACCCGCGCCGGGTTGCCTGCGGCCACTGAGCCGTCCGGGATGTCGCGCGTCACCACGCTGCCCGCACCGATGACCACATCGCTGCCGATGCGCACCCCGGGCAGCACCATGGCACCCGCACCGATGAACACGCGGTCACCGATCTCCACCGTGCCGATGCGGGTGCGGTCGAGCGCGCGCTTGGTGCTGGCGTCGTGGGCCAGCAGGTACACCCGCGGCGCCAGGGTCACGTCGTCGCCAATGCGGATGTGCTCGCAGTGGCTGGGGTCGCCGTGGCTGAGGTCGATGAAAACGCTCTCGAACCAATGGAAGTTGCGGCCCACGCGCAGGCCGCGTTGCTTGAGCGCATCGAGCGGGTCGCCTTGGATCGCACGGCGCAAGCGGCGCCAAGCTTGTCGGAGGAGGTTCATGGGCTGAGTGGCATGAGCGGGGTGGGTGAGCGGGTTGGTAAGAGGGGTGTGCGAGCCTGCCGTGCAGCCTGCGCGCCGCATGCGTCGTGGCCGTGTCAATGCGGCACCGCGATCACACCGGGGCACAGCGCATGAGCCGAACGGCTCACACCGCTTTGTGGGGTGCTGATGTCATGGCCGCGCCACAGTGCGCCACTAAGGTCAGCGGCTCCTCCTCGACTGCAGCGCACACGCTCCCTCCATGGCCATCAGCCTCGCCCTCCCCGCCCGCTGGACGCCCGACCTCGGCCGCACCGTGTTGCCCGTGCTGGTGATGGCGGGCAGCCTGTTTTTGGCGATGTTGCTGGGCGCGTTGGCGGCGCTGTCGGGCGAGATCGCGGTGCTGACGGGCGTGGTGCTGGTGATTGCCGCGCTGGTGCTGGTGTACCCGCGGCTGGGCGTGTGGTGGATGTGTCTGCTCTACCCGCTGGCGCAGTTGTCGGTGATGCCGCGCCAGATCTTGGGCCTGAGCGGCCTCAATCCGCCCAATGTGCTGATGCTGGCCACCGTGTGCGCCATCGTGCTGGCCTGGGCCGGCGCGCGCTGGCGCAACGAGCGTTGCCAGCTGCCGCCCGCGCCGCGCCCGCTGCTGTGGTTGTACGTGCTGCCCATTGGCCTGGGCATGTTGCACGGCATTCCTTCGGTGCCGCTGATTGCCGAGTACTACTACCAAATCAAGGCCGTCGCCTTCGACTCGGCCAGCACCTATGCGCGCGATGTGTTTGTGCGGCCGATGCTGGAGGTGTTGTTTGCGCTGATGGTGGCGATGGTGTTTCGCGATGCGCGCCGCCCGCGCTACTTGCTCACGCCGGTCGTGCTCTCAGGCTGGTTGTTGTGCGGCTTGATCGTGATGGTGGTGACGCTGAGCGGCTTCGACCTGGCGGCGCTGTCGAGCACGCACAACCGCGAGACCCTCTCAGGCCTGGGCATGCACGCCAACGAACTGAGCCTGATGCTCAACAGCGTGCTGGCCATCACCTTGTTCAGCGCGCGCGGCGCCACGGGCTGGGTGCGGCTGCTGCTGGCGGTGTCGGCCGCCATGTTTGCCAGCTGCGTGGTGCTGACGTTCTCGCGCGGTGGCTTCTTGGGCCTGGGCCTGGTGTTCCTGGCCTTCATGTTCCGCTCGGCCTCGGTGCGCGCCTGGCTGGGCTCGCTGCTGCTGGCGGCGCTGGTGCTGGTGCTGATGCCGAGCGCGGCCTGGGACCGCATGTTCCTCGGCTTCGACAGCGGCGACCGCAGCGCCATGTCGGCCGGCCGCATGACCGACATCTGGCCGCACCTGATCAACATCTTTTTGGAGTCGCCGTTGATCGGCCACGGCCTGCACGGCATCTTGTGGTCGACCCCGGCGCGCCAAGGGGTGCTCTCGGTGGCACAAGCGCACAACGCTTACCTCGGCCTGCTGGTGGAACTGGGCGTGGCGGGCTTCCTGGCGGTGATCGGGTTTCACATCTGGGCTTGGCGGCAGATCCGCGCGGCCTCGGCCGCCGTGCCACAGGCGTTTGATCGCGAGATGCTGGCTGGCTGCGCCGTCACTGTCTTGCTGCTGTTTGTGCAGGGCATGTCGGACGACCGCTTCACGCCCACCGTGCCGCAAACCTTCATGTGGTTTGCCATTGGCGCCGGCCTGGGCACGCGGCTGCGCCGCCACCGCCGCGGCGGCGGCCGCAAACGGGCCGCCGCACGTCAGCAGCGCCCTGCCCTGAACGAGGTTGGGCATGCAGCTCGCTGACGCCTCAACAGCGGGCTCGGCAGCGGGTTCAACTGCGAGCACGACCGCGGCCACCGCGTCGCCAGCCCGCCCGCCCCGGGTGTGCTTCGTCAACCTGGGCGCCGTGGCCGCCCTCGACAGCGGCCATGACGACCACCCTGTGGGCGGCGAAGAGGTGCAGCACGCACTGCTCGCCAGCGCGTTTGCGGCCAAGGGCTGGGACGTCAGCCTGGTCACCCACGACCTCGGCCAAGCCGACGGCGCGCGGATCGACGGCGTGCGCGTCCACGGCTGCTATGCGCCCCACGCCGGTTGGCCCGGGCTGCGCTTCATCACCCCGCGCTGGACGGGCCTGCACGCCGCCCTGCGACGCGCCGATGCCGACGTGTACTACACCTCCTGTGCCGGCTCGCTGATCGGCCAGGTGGCGCTGTTTGCCCAGCTCCACCAGCGGCGCACGGTCTTCCGCATTGCCTCCGACACCGACTGCGTGCCCGCGCGCGTGCTGGTGGGCACCGCCCGCGAGCGCGCGCTCTACCACTGGGGTCTGCGCCGCTGCGATGTGGTGCTGGCGCAAACGCCCTTGCAGGTCGACCTGATGCAGCAGCACCACCGCATCGCCGCCGCCTTGGCGCCGATGTTGATCGACCTGCCCGAGGACACCGCCGCCATCCAGCACGCGCCGCGCGACATCGACGTGCTCTGGGTGGCCAACTTGCGGGCGCTCAAACGCCCGGAGATGCTGGTGGAAGCGGCGCGCCAGTTGCCCCATTTGAAGTTCCACCTGGTGGGCGGCGCCACCGAGGCCGAGCCCGAGGTGGCCGAGCGGGTGACACAGGCCGCGCGCGATGTGCCCAACCTCACGCTGCATGGCCGCCGCGGCTACCGCGACACGCTGACGCTGTTTGCCCGCGCCCGCGTTTTCGTCAGCACCTCGCACACCGAAGGCTTCCCCAACACCTTCTTGCAGGCCTGGGCGCATGAGGTGCCGTCGGTGTCGTTCTTCGACCCCGACGGCTTGGTGGCCCGCCACGGGCTGGGTGCACGCATTGATGCCTTCGAGGCCTTGGTGCAAGCCATTGACCGCCTCAGCAGCGACCCCACCCACCATGCCCACGCCGCCCAAGCCTGCCGCACCTTCATGCGCACCCGCTACCGGCGCGATGCGCTGCTGGCGCCCTACGAGCAGGCCTTCATGACGCTGCACAGCGGCCCCACCGATGACCGCACCGGCGCACGCCCATGCTTGGCTTGACCCATGCTCGGCTTGACATGGCTCGCTTGACCGGACCCCTCTGACATGCCCCGCTTGATCGAGCTCGTCATGAACTCCCTGGCCTTTGGCGGCGCCGAGCGCCACAGCGTGGGCCTGGCCAATGCGCTGTTTGCCGCGGGCCACCCGGTGCGCGTGGTGGCGCTCAGTGCCGCTGATGCGCTGCGCCAAGCGCTGCACCCGGCGGTGGCCGCACACGCCGTGATGCTGGGCCGCAGCGGCCCGCTCGACCTCAGCGCGCTGCACCGCTATCGCAGCCTCACGCGCCAGGCGCCGGCGGCGCTGACGCTCACCGTCAACCAGTACCCACTGGCCTTTGTGAGTGCGGCCACGCTGGGCCTGCGCCAGCGGCCGCCGCTGCTGCACATCTCGCACACCATCGAGCTGCCGCACGAAGATTCGCTGCTCAAGCGCCGCTTGCAAGCGCTGCTGAAACACCGCCCGCAAGCGCATGTGTATGTGTGCGAACGGCAGCGGCAGTTCTGGCGCCGCAAGGGTGTGGACGGCGCCGATCACTGCATCCACAACGGCGTGGACGTGAGCCGTTTCACCCCGCCATCGCCCGAGCAACGCCGCGCGTGGCGCGCGGCCACCGGTGTGCCCGAGGGCACCTTGCTGGTGGGCCTGTGCGCCGGCTACCGGCCCGAGAAACGCCACGACCTGCTGTTGAACGCCGTGGCCGAATTGAAGCGCCGCGGCCACGCCGTGCACGCGCTGCTGATTGGCGACGGCGCGCTGCGCCCGGCCATTGAGGCGCAGGCGCGCGCGCTGGGCGTTGAAGGCGAGCTCACGCTCACCGGCTACAGCCACGATGTGCGGCCCTGGATGGGCGCCTGCGACGCGCTCTGCCTGGTGTCCGACCACGAAACGTTTTCGCTCGCCATTCTGGAAGGCATGGCCTGCGGCCTGCCGGTGGTGGCCACGCAAGTGGGCGCGGTGGAAGAGCAAATCAACGACGGTCTCGACGGCCTGCTGGTGCCGGCCGGGGACGCCACCGCGCTGGCCGATGCGCTCTGGCAGCTCAGCGACGCGCACCTGCGCAGCCACATGGGCTTGCGTGCCCGCCGCAAGGTGCTGGCCCGCTTTGACCTGCTGGGCATGAATGCGCGCTACCTCCACCTGGTGCGCGAGCACAGCCAGGCGGCACCGTGAGCGCCCGTGCCGCGCTCAGCCTGGGCAGCGTGCAGGTGGTCGACTTTGGCGTGCAGATGCTGCTGCCAATGCTGCTGGTGCGCCAGCTGGGCGCCGATGACTTCGGCGTCTACCGCACGCTCTGGCTGCTGGCCCTGAGCGCCTCGGCCTTGCTGGCCTTCAATGCGCAAGGCAGCTTGGTCTACTGGATTGCGCAGCGCCCGGCCAGCAGCCATGCGGGGCTGGTGGCCAATGTGTGGGCCTACCTGGCGGCCGCTGCCGGCCTCACCGCGCTGGTGGTGAGCCTGTGGCTGCCGGGCTCGGCGATGGGTGCGACCCTGCACTTGCCCGCGGTGTGGCCCGCCTTGTTCTGCGCGCTCTGGCTGCTCTCGCTGCCGTTTGACCAGATCGCGATCGCGGGTGGCCAGGCCGGCACCCAGGCCGCCCTGGGGCTGCTGCAATCGCTGGCGCGCTTGCTGCTCATTGGCGGCGGCGCGCTGCTGGCCGGCGTCAACGGCGTGGTGTGGAACTTGTTGGCGTTTGCGCTGCTGCGCACGCTGGCCAGCGCTGTGTATGCGCGCCGGCGTTTTCACGTGAGCCCGCGTGCGCTCGACCGCGATCTGGCCGGCTGGCAGGCACGCTATGCCTTGGCCTTTGGCCTGGGCGGCAGCCTGTGGAGCTTGCGCGCGCAGGCTGACGGCTGGGTGGCCGCAGCCTGGTTGGGTGCCAGCGGCGTGGCCGCCATCTCGGTGGCCGCCACCGTGGTGCCGTTGGTGGGCATGGTGCGGCAAGCGCTGGTGGGCGCCACGGTGTCCAGGCTGGCGCAGAGCGTGCAGGCCGGGGCCATGGGCGATGCCACGGCGCTGGTGCGGCAATGCAATCTGGGTGTGGCGCTGTTTGCGCTTCCGATGGTGGGGGGCTTTGTGGCGGTGGCGCCCGATGCGATCTCGCTGCTCTACACACCGGCGTTTCACGGCGCTGCAGGCGCAGCGCGGGTGTTTGCCATCACCCAACTGCTGCTGGCCGTGGAGGTGAGCCCGCTGGTGCAGGCCCTGGGCCATGGCCGCTTTGCGCTCTACAGCAGCGGCGCGCTGTTGCTGCTGGGTGCGGGTGCGGCCACCGGGGGCGCGTGGGCGCTGGGGTTGGTGGGCATCCCGCTGGGTGCGCTGGCCGCCACGCTGGTGGGCAGCGGTGCCAGCTTGTGGCTGCTGCGCCATCGGCATGGGCTGCGCGTGCGCGAGCTGGTGCCGCTGGCCGCGCTGCTGCCGCTGCTGGCCGTGACGGCGCTGGCCTGCACGGCAGCGATGGTGGCCGCCCTCACGCTCAGCCCGGGTGCGGCACCCGCGCCGATGACCCAACGGCTGAGTGCCGTGCTGCTCGGCCTGGGCGTGTTCGTGGCGGTGTACGGCGCCGGGGTGTGGCTCTGGCCGGCCACGCGGGCGAGCTACGCGCTGGCTTGGCAGCGTGTGCGGCCACGCCGGGCTGCGGGTGTGGGCCAGGCCGCCACCGCCCCGTGACCCCTCGCTTCGGTGGGCGCCACCCACGCGTCAAACCGCCGCCGTTCATGCCCACGTCACAAGGCGCACGCACAGTGAATGCGCCTGTTGCCACAGGCCCTTTTTCAACATGCCCGCCACGTGATGTTCACGTGCGCCCAAGGTGCCCCGAACCATGAAGCCCATCACCTTGCTGTTCGTCTTCGGCACCCGCCCCGAGGCCATCAAGCTCGCCCCCTTGGTGCTGGCGGCCCAACAGGATCCGCGCTTTGCGGCCAAGGTGTGTGTGTCGGCCCAGCACCGCGAGATGCTCGACAGCGTGCTGCAGTTTTTTGCCATCACGCCCGACCTCGACCTCGACCTGATGCGCCCCGGCCAATCGCTGAGCCGGCTCACCTGCGGCGTGCTGCAAGGCATGGAGCCACACTGGCCCAGCTTGGGCGCCGACTGGGTGGTTGTGCAAGGCGACACCACCACGGCCTTCGCCGCCGCGCTCGCGGCCTTCTTGGCCCGCGTGCCGGTGATGCATGTGGAGGCCGGCCTGCGCACCCACAACATGCAGCAGCCCTGGCCCGAAGAGATGAACCGCCGCCTGGTGGCGCCGTTGGCGCAACTGCACTTCGCGCCCACGCCCACCGCACAGAACAACCTGCTGGCCGAAGGCATCGCGCCCGACACCATCAACGTCACCGGCAACACCGGCATCGACGCGCTGTTTCTGGTGCGCGAGCGCTTGGCCCACGACGCCAGCGCGCAGGCCCAGGTGCGCCAGCAGTTGAGCACGCTCGGCCTGCAGCGTTTTGCCCACGCCGCGCGGCCGTATGTGCTGATCACCGCGCACCGGCGCGAGAGTTTTGGCGCCGGTTTCGACGAGATCTGCCAGGCGGTGCGCGATCTGGTGCAGCGCCACCCGGCGGTGGATTTCGTGTTCCCGGTGCACCCCAACCCTTCGGTGCGCGCCGCGGTCGACCGCTGGTTGGCGCCCACGGCCGAGAGTGAGTCGGGCTGCAATCTGGTGCTGTGTCAGCCGCTCGACTACCTGCCCTTTGTGGCCCTGATGATCGGCGCCCGCGTGGTGCTGACCGACTCCGGCGGCGTGCAAGAAGAAGCGCCCAGCCTGGGCTGCCCGGTGGTGGTGATGCGCGACGTGACCGAGCGCATGGAAGGCACGGCCTCCGGCCGCGTGGTCATGGCCGGGCCGCACCGCGCGCGCATCGTTGACGCCGTGCAGGGCTTTTTGGCCGAGGGCGACACAGCGCGCCGCGGCGGCACCTGGTATGGCGACGGCCAAGCCTGCGCGCGCATCCTCGACCGCGTGGCGACCGAGGCCGCGCGCCTGCATGCCGTGCCCGGCGTGGCGGCCAGCGGGGCCACGGTCCCGAGCCAGCCCGCGCCGCAAGCCGCGGCCACCACCGCATGAAGGTGCTGGCGATTTGCGCCTTCGCGCCGCCCGAGCTCACCCCGCAAGCGATCCAGATCGGCCGCCAGCTCTACCACCTCGATGCCGAGGTGACGCTGCTGCACCGGCCGGCCCCCGCCAGCCCGCAGCGCTTCGACCAGTACCCCGACTTCTTTGAGCGTGTGCGCCCGCTGCCCGTGGCCGACCCCGGCCCGCTGCTCAGCGGCCTGTGGCACCGCGCGGCCTTGCGCGCCCTGCCCGGTTATGGCGACTGCCCCGACGGCTACACCCGCTGGGCCGGCCGCGCCACCGAGGCTGCGCAAGCGGCCGCCCGCGAGAGCGACGTGATCGCCAGCTTTGGCATGCCCATGAGCGACCACCTGGTGGGCCGCGCGCTCAAGCGCCGCACCGGCCGCCCCTGGCTGGCGCACTTCAGCGACCCGTGGTTGAACAACCCGTTTCACCAGCGCGGCTGGTGGAGCCAACAGCGCAACGCGCAGCAAGAGCGCAGCGTGTTGGCCGAGGCCGACCAGATCGTGTTCACCTCCCAGCGCACACTGGATCACGTGATGAGCCAGCACCCCGGCGCCTGGCGCAGCAAAGCCCGCGTGCTGCCTCACGCCTGGGACGACGCCGCCGCCGCGCCCTCCGCGCTGGCCCCGAGCACCGATCCCACCACGGACCCCATCACGGATCCCAAAGGCCCCCTGGTGATCCGCCACATCGGCAGCCTCTATGGCGCGCGCTCACCGCTGGCGCTGTACCGCGCGCTGGCGACCCTGTGGCAACAGCAGCCAGCGCTGTTGGCCGGCGTGCGTTTCGAGTTTTATGGCTACATGTCGCCCGACTACACGAGCGCCGAGGCGCTGGCCGGCCTGCCGCCTGGCCTGGTGCAGTGCCTGGGCATGGTGGGCTACCTCGACGGCCTGAGCCTCTCGGCCAGCGCCGATGCGCTGCTGGTGATCGACGCACCCAGCGCCACCCCGAGCATCTTTTTGCCCAGCAAGCTGGTGGAGTCGATTGGCGCCAACCGCCCGGTTTGGGGCATCACCCCGCCGGGCACCTCGGCCGAGGTCATCAGCGAGTGGTGCCCCGGCGCCACCGTGCTGGCCACGGCCGGTGATGTGGCCGCAGTGACGCGCTTGGTGGAGTCTGGCCTGCGCGAATTGCGCGCCGGCACGGTGAAGGTATCGGCCCGCGTGCGCGAGCGCTATGCCGCGCCTGCCGTGGCCGCAGCCTTGCGCGTGGCGCTGCAACGCGCGATCGGAGCCTGAGCGCTCGGGATTCTTTCGCTGAGGAGGCAGGCGCTCGGAGCGTTGTGCCGCATTCGCTTTGCTCCGTGCCCGGGCCAGAGGCCCGTGCCTTCGCCAGGCACAAACAG
>JBEAOO010000125.1:0-10007 GCA_041164825.1 Pseudomonadota bacterium
CGGCGCGCAAACCCATCACCGTGGCGCTGGGCCAGTGGCGCGGGGCGGGCGCGCCCGTGCTGCAACTCACCGCGATGCAGGCCCACACTGACTTCGATACGTTCGCCGCCTGGCTGCAGGCGCCGGGGCCTTGGGTGGGTGGGTTCGATCTGCCCTTCGGCCTGCCTCGCGAGCTGGTGCACACGCTCGGCTGGCCCACCGAGTGGCTGCCGCTGATGCGCCACTACGCTGCGCTCAGCCGCGAGCAGATCCGCGCCACCTTTGCCGCGTTTTGCGATGCACGGCCCGTGGGCGGCAAGTTCGCGCACCGCGCGTGTGACGGCCCGGCCGGTTCCAGCCCGTCGATGAAGTGGGTGAACCCGCCCGTGGCCTACATGCTGCATGCCGGTGTGCCGCTGCTGATTGACGCGGGTGTGCATCTGCCTGGCTTGCATGCCGGTGATGCGCAACGCGTGGCGCTGGAGGCCTACCCCGGGCTGCTCGCGCGCGAGCTGATTGGCCACCGCTCTTACAAGAGCGATGAGCGCGCGCGCCAGACGCCCGAGCGCCTGGTGGCGCGCAAAGACATCGTGGAAGGGCTGGAGCTGGGCCGCAGCCGCTTGGGCCTGCGCTTGAAACTCACCCACGCGCAACGCGAAGCCTTGGTGGATGACGCCAGTGGCGATCGGCTGGATGCAGTGCTCTGCATGGCGCAAGCCGGTTGGGCGCAGCGCCAGCAGGGCCACGGCTTGCCGGCGCAGATCGACCCGATCGAGGGCTGGATCGTCAGCGCGCCGCATGCCGAGGTGAGCGCATGACACGCGGCGCCGCTGTGCTGATGCTTTGGTGCGTGGCCACGGGTGCGGCTCAGGCCTTGAGCGGCACCGTCACCCACGTCACCGATGGCGACACGCTTTGGGTGCGACCGGACGGCGGTGGCAAACCGGTGAAGGTGCGCTTGGAAGGCCTGGACGCGCCGGAGCGCTGCCAAGCCTGGGGCCCGCAAGCCACGGCTGCATTGACCGAGAAGCTGCTGGGTCAGCGCATCGAATTGGAAGGCCGCGGCCGCGACGACTACGGTCGCTTGCTCGGCCGGCCGATGTGGGGCGGCGTGGACGTGGGCGCGTGGATGGTGGCGCAGGGCCATGCCTGGAGTTACCGCTGGCGCAGCAGCGAGGGCCCGTATGCGGCCGAAGAAGCGCAGGCGCGCCGAGCCCACCGCGGCTTGTTTGCCGATGCGCAAGCCATCGAGCCGCGCACGTTTCGCCACGACCACGGGCCTTGCGATGCACCGCCATCCCACGCAGACAAGGCCCAGCCATGAGCGTCCGCAACAAGTCACAAACCGTCTGGTTTTTCGATCTCGACAACACCCTGCACGACGCCAGCCACGCCTCGTTTGGCCCCACCAGCGCGGCCATGACCGACTACATGGTGGCGCACCTGCAGGTGGACACGGACGAGGCCGCCGTGCTGCGCAACCACTACTGGCACCGCTACGGCGCCACGCTGCTGGGCCTGGTGCGCCACCACGGTGTGCACGGCCAGCACTTTCTGGAAGAGACGCACCGCCTGCCGGGCCTGGAGGCGAGGTTGCGCACCAGCGCCCACGACCGCGCCGCGCTCCAGCGCCTGCCCGGCCGCAAGGTGCTGCTCACCAACGCGCCGCGCCACTACGCGCTGCGCGTGATGCGCACGCTGAACCTGCTGGGCTGTTTTGACCTGGTGCTGTGCGTGGAAGACATGCGCATGTTTGGCCACTGGCGGCCCAAACCCGATGTGCGCATGTTTCGCCACGTGTGCGCGCGGCTGAAGGTGCGGCCTGCGCAATGCGTGTTGGTGGAAGACACGCTGGAGCACCAGCAAGCCGCGCACTCGCTCGGCATGCGCACGGTGTGGATGCAGCGCTATTTGCGTTCGGCGGCGCAGGCCGCACCGGCGCGGCCGGGTGCCCCCCGGCGCTGCATCAAGCCGCCTTACGTGTGTGCCAGAATCCACCGCGTTCTCACGCTGCTGGCCCCTTGGTGACCCACTTGATGCCGACCTCCATGGCCGATTCCACCCACGATTCTGAAGAGCGCAGCGCGCTGGCGCTGGACGTGGGCAGCGTGCAGCAGGCTGCGGTGGTGGTGCCTTTGATGATGGCCGCGCCCGTGCGCAAACGCCCCAAGCCCGGCGAGCGCCGGGTGCAAATTCTGCAAACGCTGGCCAGCATGCTGGAGCAGCCCGGCGCCGAGCGCATCACCACCGCTGCGCTGGCCGCCAAGCTCGACGTGAGTGAGGCTGCGCTCTACCGCCACTTCGCCAGCAAGGCGCAGATGTTCCAGGGGCTGATCGAGTTCATCGAAGCCAGCGTGTTCACGCTGGTCAACCAGATCGCCGAGCGTGAGCCCGACCCGCTGCAGCAGGCGCAAAAAATGTTGCAGGTGCTGCTGCAGTTTGGCGAAAAAAACCCCGGCATGACCCGCGTGATGGTGGGCGATGCGCTGGTGTTTGAGGCCGACCGCCTGCAAGCGCGCATGAACCAGTTTTTTGACCGGCTCGAATCGCAATGGCGCCAGTGCCTGCGCGCCGCGGCCGATGCCGCCGGCTCGCCCATGCCCACGGTGGAGGCCGCCGAGCGCGCCTCGCTGCTCACCGCGTTGGCGGTGGGCCGTTTGCAGCGTTATGCCCGCTCGGGCTTCAAGCGCCTGCCCACCGAACACCTCGGCACCGCACAGCAACTGGTGCTGGGCTGAGCGCCGCACCGTTCTCTTCCGCTGGCGTGCCACGCCGCCCTCTTGATTCGCTGACGACACCCATGTCCGACTTCACCACCTTGATCGCCCGCGCCGAAGCGCTTTTGTCCCGGCTCGAAGCCGTGCTGCCGCAGCCGCTGAGCGAGCCCGATTGGGCGGCCTCGGTGGCGTTTCGCTACCGCAAGCGGCGCGGCAGCGGCGTGCTCGAACCCGTGCGCCATGTGGCGGGCATTCGCTTGGCCGACCTGCAAGAAATCGACGGCCAAAAAGAGCGCATCTGGCGCAACACCCAGCAGTTTGTGGCGGGCAAACCGGCCAATAACGTGCTGCTCACCGGCGCGCGTGGCACCGGCAAAAGCTCGCTGATCAAGGCCTGCCTGAGTGAGTTGTCGTCGCAAGGCTTGCGCCTGATCGAGGTCGACAAAACCGACCTGATCGACCTGCCCGACATCGTCGACTTGGTGGACCAGCGACCCGAGCGCTTCATCGTGTTCTGCGACGACCTGAGCTTTGACGACGGCGAGCCAGGCTACAAGGCGCTCAAGTCCATCCTCGATGGCTCGATCTCGGCCGCGGGCGACAACGTGCTGATCTACGCCACCAGCAACCGCCGCCACCTGCTGCCCGAGCACATGAAGGACAACCTCAGCTACACCCACACCGAAGACGGTGAGGTGCATCCGGGCGAGGTCATCGAAGAAAAGATTTCGCTCTCCGAGCGCTTTGGTTTGTGGGTCAGCTTCTACCCCTTCAGCCAGCCCGAGTACCTGGCCATCGTGGCGCAGTGGCTGAGCCACTTTGGCGCCAGCGAGGCCGACATTGCCGCCGCCCGCCAACCCTCGCTGGTGTGGGCGCTGGAGCGTGGCTCGCGCTCGGGTCGCGTGGCCTATCAATTTGCGCGCGATTGGGCCGGGCGCGGCAGCAGCGACGCGGCCTTGTCGCCATCGGGCGATGCCCCCGCGCCGGAAGGCCTGGACCATGTCTGAGCAGGATCCGCACGCCCCCACCGACCGCGTGCCGGTCGAGGTCGCCGTCGGCGTGCTGATCGAGCGCGACGCGGCCGGGCGGGAAGGGCGCTTTCTGCTCACCTCGCGGCCCGAGGGCAAGGTCTACGCCGGCCACTGGGAGTTCCCTGGCGGAAAGCTCGAAGCCGGCGAATCCGTGGCCGAGGCACTGCGCCGCGAGCTGATCGAAGAGCTCGGCATCACCATCGGCGAGGCCCACCCCTGGAAGGTGGAGGTGATGGACTACCCACACGCCCGCGTGCGCCTGCATTTTTGCAAGGTGTTCGAGTGGACCGGTGCGTTCGAGATGCGCGAGCAGCAGGCCATGGCCTGGCAAGACCTGCCGGTGCAGGTGGTGCCCGTGCTGCCCGGCACCCTCCCCGTGCTGCGCTGGTTCGCGCAGGAGCGTGGCTTTGACGGCGCCACCCATCGGGGCCAACCCTGAGTCCATCGCTACACTCACTACCATGACTACCGCGGCGAATTGGTTGGACGACATCACCTGGGACGCGAACGGCCTGGTGCCGGTGATCGCGCAGGAAGTGGGCACGAAAGACGTGCTGATGTTTGCCTACATGAATCGCGAATCGCTGACGCTCACCGCCGAGCGCGGCGAGGCCGTGTACTGGAGCCGCTCGCGCGGGCGTCTGTGGCACAAGGGCGAGGAGTCGGGCCACATCCAGAAGGTGCACGCGATGCGCATCGATTGCGACGCTGACGTGGTGCTGATCGAGGTGGAACAACTCGGCCACACGCCGGGCATTGCGTGCCACACGGGGCGGCACTCCTGCTTCTTCCGGCGCCTGAAGGGCGGCGAGTGGGAGACCGTGGCCCCGGTGCTCAAAGACCCCGGCCACATCTACAAATGAACCTGCTTGAGTCCGCTGCCATGACGATCCCCCCCACCAGCAACGACACCCTGGCGCGCCTGCACCAGGTGATCGAAACCCGCCGCGCCGGTGACCCGGACAAGAGCTACGTCGCTCGCCTGTTCCACAAAGGCACCGACGCCATCCTGAAAAAGATTGGCGAAGAGGCCACCGAGACCGTGATGGCCGCCAAAGATGGCGACCGGCAGAAGATCGTCTACGAGGTGGCCGACCTGTGGTTCCACTCGATGATTGCGCTGGCGCACTTTGGGCTGAGCCCGGCCGAGGTGCTGGCGGAACTGGAGCGCCGCGAAGGGCTCTCAGGTTTGGAGGAGTTTGCCGCCCGCAAACTCAAAGACCGCGAGGCCAGTGGCACATGATTGTCGACAACGGCGCTGACGACCGCATCCAATCGCTGACCACGGTTGGCAACATCAGCTACTTGCTGCACGCCATCGTGGCAGTGGCGGGCGTGGTGCCCGGCGCGCAGGTGGGCATCGGCCTGCTGATCGTCGCCTTCATCCTTGACCTGGTGAAAAAGAGCGAGGCTGCGGGCACGTGGCAGGAGTCGCACTTCAGCTGGCGCATCCGCAGCGTGCTGTGGGCGGGCGGCTTGTATGTGCTGACGGGGCCGCTGTGGCTGCTGTTGTTGCTGCCCGGCATGTTGGCTTATGCGGTGATTTCGATCTGGTTTCTTTATCGCGTGATTCGTGGCTGGATGGCCATGAACAAGCAACAACCGATGCCGCAATGAGGCGCACCCCATGACGACTGCACCCGCTGATCCGAATTGCATCTTCTGCAAGATCGTTGCCGGCCAGATCCCCAGCCGCAAGGTGTTCGAGGACGACCATGTGCTGGCGTTCCATGACATCGCACCCTGGGCGCCGGTGCACTTTCTGTTGATCCCCAAGCAGCACATCGGCTCGTTGTATGACGTGTCGCTGGAGGCTCATCAAGGGCTGCTTGGCCGCATGCTCTCGCTGGCGCCCGAGTTGGCGCGCGGCCTGGGCGTGGTCAACGGCTTTCGCACCCTCATCAACACCGGGCACGACGGCGGCCAAGAGGTCGATCACCTGCACATCCATGTGATGGGCGGCCCGCGGCCCTGGGCCAAGGGCTGACACACCGCGTTGGCTGCGCCGGTTTGTCGCGGTCTTTGCCCAGGGGAACCCTCGGCGCCGGCCGGGGTCCATCCCTGAGCCTAAAATCACAGCATTCCTTTCGGAGAATTAATCATGGGTTCGTTCAGCATCTGGCATTGGCTCATCGTCTTGCTGATTGTGGTGATGGTGTTTGGCACCAAAAAGCTCAAAAACATCGGCGGCGACCTGGGCGGCGCGGTGAAGGGCTTCAAGGACGGCATGCGTGATGGTGCGGCCACCGACGCCGCTGCCGCACAACGCGCCGTCGACGCCAACACCGTTGACGTCGATGCCAAGACCAAGGGCTGAGGCTGTGGCCCTGCGCGCCTGTGGCCCGCTGCTTTGCGCGAGCGCCGCTGAATGATTGACTTCGGTTTCGACAAGCTTGCCCTGATCGGCGGCGTGGCGCTGATCGTCATTGGCCCTGAGCGCCTGCCCAAGGTGGCGCGCACGGTGGGCCACCTGATGGGCAAGGCCCAGCGCTACGTGGCCGACGTGAAGGCCGAGGTGAACCGCTCGATGGAGCTCGAAGAGCTCAAGTCGATGAAGTCCAGCTTCGAAGACGCGGCGCGCGGCATCGAGCAAAGCGTGTCGGGCGAGATCAACCAAACCCGCGCTGACCTCAACGACGCCTGGAGCAACGAGGCCTACGGTTCGGCCTTCGGCGGCACCACGCTCGCCGACCTGACGCCGACCTATAAGCACCCGGGCAAGAAGTGGCGCCTCAAACGTGGCGCCACGCCGCAGTGGTACAAGCGCCAAGCGGGTGTGCGCACGCATGTGCAGTCGGCCTCGGCGCGCGTGGCGCGCTTTCGTCCGCCCGGCCGCTCGCGCTGACGACGGGCCGGCAGTGGTTCACGGCGCCTCTCGTGTTCGATCTGTCACGCCGCAGCACCCGCTGCGGCGCTTTGTTTTCTGACTCCCCACCATGACCACTGACCCCCGGCCCGACGACGAACTCGCGGGCACCGAGCAGCCCTTTGTCGCCCACTTGGTCGAGTTGCGCGACCGCCTGATTCGCGCCGTGTTGGCGGTGGGGGTGGTGTTTGGCGGGCTGTGCATCTGGCCCACGCCCTCGGGCATGTACGACCTGCTGGCGGCGCCCTTGGTGGCCACGCTGCCACATGGCGCCACCATGATCGCCACCAGCGTGATCTCGCCGTTTCTGGTGCCGCTCAAGATCACGCTGATGGCCGCCTTCATGGGCGCGCTGCCGGTGGTGCTGTACCAAGTCTGGGCCTTTGTGGCGCCGGGCCTGTACCTGCACGAGAAGAAGCTGGTGCTGCCGCTGGTGATCTCCAGCAGCCTGCTGTTTTTTGTGGGTGTGGCGTTTTGCTACTTCTTCGTGTTCAAGCAGGTGTTCAGCTTCATCCAGGGCTTCGCGCCCAAGAGCATCACCGCCGCCCCCGACATCGAGGCCTACCTGAGCTTCGTGCTCAGCATGTTCATCGCCTTTGGCGCCGCGTTTGAGGTGCCGGTGGTGGTGGTGGTGCTGGCGCGCATGGGGCTGGTGTCGGTGGCCAAGCTGCGCGAATTTCGCAGCTATTTCATCGTGCTGGCCTTCATCATTGCGGCGGTCATCACGCCGCCCGACGTGGTGTCGCAGCTCTCGCTGGCGATCCCGATGTGCATCTTGTACGAAGTGGGCATCTGGGCGGCGCAGATCTTCATCAAGCACACCCAGGCGCCGTCAGAAGAGCCGCCCGCATCGGCGGCCTGATGCGCCGGGTCACGCCGCTGCGCTGATGCGTGACGCGTGGTGCGCGGCGTCGTTCAAGCGCTGCGAGGGCTTGCCCTGCCGCAGTTCGGCGTCGCGGCGGGGGCTCTCAACCCGCGCATCGCGACACCCTGGTGGTTTCAGCGCTGCTGATCGTCTTCGTTGGCCGCCGGTCGGCGCGTGCTTGGCGGGCGCAGGGCCACGGTGACGTTCACGTCCAGCGCCTTGTCGCCGCGCTGCAGGCCAATCACCGCTTGTGATTTGGGTTTGAGTGCGGCCACCGCCGCCAGCAACTGCGCGGTGTTGGCCACGGGTGTGTCGGCCACCTTCACCACCACATCGCCGGGGCGGATGCCGCCAGCGCCGGCCGGGCCGTCTTGCAGCACGCCGGTGATCAGCACACCATGGTTGACCTGCAGGTGGAAGGTCTCGGCCATCTCGGGCGTCAGGTCGCGCGGCTCCACGCCAATCCAGCCGCGGGTGACACGGCCGTCCTTGATCAGCCCTTCCATCACTTGTTTGGCCGTGCTCACGGGGATGGCAAACCCAATGCCCATGCTGCCGCCGCTGCGGGAATAAATGGCCGTGTTGATGCCCAGCAGGCTGCCACGTGCATCCACCAGCGCACCGCCCGAGTTGCCGGGGTTGATGGCCGCGTCGGTCTGGATGAAATTCTCGAAGGTGTTGAGGCCGAGCTGGTTGCGGCCCATGGCGCTGACGATGCCGGATGTGACTGTTTGGCCCACGCCGAAGGGGTTGCCGATGGCCAGCACCACATCACCCACCTGCAGGTGGTCGGCGTCGCCGAAGGTGATGACGGGCAGTTTGTCGAGGTTGATCTTCAGCACCGCCACATCGGTTTCCGGATCGGTACCGACCACGGTGGCGCGGGCGCTGCGGCCGTCGATGAGCTGCACCTCGATGTCGTCGGCCCCGGCCACCACGTGGTTGTTGGTCAGCAGGTAGCCCTCGGGCGAGACGATCACGCCCGAGCCCAGGCCGACCTGCGGCGCTTGTTGCTGTTGCTGCTGTTGCTGTTGGCCACGATCGCCAAAGAAGAAGCGAAACCACGGGTCTTGCGACTGCGGGTTGCCATCACCATTGGCCGCACGCTGGGGCGCTTTGCTGGCCGTGATGCTGACCACCGCCGGCATGGCTTGGCGGGCCGCCTCGGCATAACTCACCAAGGCGCCGCTGTTGCCCGCGCTGCCGGCAGGCAGCGGCGCGGCTGTGACGATGCTGGGCAGCACACCGCTGCCGCCGCCACGCCGGTTCAGCCAGTCGGGTTGCAACGTGGCCACCACAAACAAAGCCGCCACGCACACGGTGACCGCTTGGGAGAAAATCAACCAGGTTTTTCGCATCTGAGAAAGTCTCTTCCAATGGCCCTGCGCACCGACATCGAAACCTCCCTTAGCACGCTGCTGGAGGTGGGCCGCTTTAAGGATTATGGGCCGAACGGTGTGCAAGTTGAGGGCAAACCCGTGGTTCACAAGGTGGTCAGCGGGGTCACCGCCAGCCTGGCCTTGATCGACGCGGCCATTGCAGAAGGCGCCGATGCGCTGCTGGTGCACCACGGCTTGTTTTGGCGCGGCCAGGACGGCCGTGTGACGGGCTGGATGAAGCAACGCCTGGCGCGCCTGCTCGCCCACGACATCACGCTCTACGCCTACCACCTGCCGCTCGACGCCCACCCCACGCTGGGCAACAACGCGCAACTGGGCCTGCGCCTGGGGCTGGTGGGCGATGGCCGCTGGGGCGAGCAAACGCTGGGCTGGATTGGCGCGCCCGATGCACCGGTCGGTTCACTGAGCGTGGATGAACTGGCTGAGCGTGCGCAAACGGCCTTGGGCCGCGCTCCCGTGGTGGCTCCGGGCGACGGCCGGCCGCTGCGCCGCATCGCGTGGTGCACGGGCGGCGCGCAAGGCTATTTCGAGTCCGCCATCGCGGCCGGGGCCGATGCCTTCATCACGGGTGAAATTTCCGAGCCGCAAGCGCACCTGGCGCGCGAATGCGGCGTGGCCTTTTTGGCCTGCGGCCACCATGCCACCGAGCGCTATGGTGCGCAGGCCCTGGGGGCGCACATCGCCGCGCAACATGGCCTCGACCACGTCTTCATCGATCTGCCCAACCCGGCTTGATCGCGCCGATTCCGATCTCACCAAGACTCAGCCCACCATGCCTTCGTCGATGCCCGCACGCCCCCCCGCTGAGCTGCCACTGGCCGTCACCCAGGGCGATCCCTGCGGCATCGGCCCCGAGATCATTGCCAAGTTGTTCGGCAGCGGCGCTGCGGCCCGAGGCTGTTTCGTGGTGGGGGATGTGGACGTGATGCGCCGCGCGGCGGGCTGGGTGGGCGGCTTGTTGAGCGTGGCCGTGATCGCGCAGCCTGCCGATGCGTGGCGCGTGCCCCCGAACTGCATCCCGGTCTGGTCCGTGCCCGCGCTGGATGCCTTGCAGGCGCCCATGGGGCAGGTGGATGCGCGGGCGGGTGCCAGCGCGGCAGCGTGCATCGAGGCGGCCACGGCACTGGCTTTGCAGGGTGAGGTGGCAGG
>JBEAOO010000126.1:0-3742 GCA_041164825.1 Pseudomonadota bacterium
GCGCGCCGGGCCAGCGCCGAGCCCGTGCTCAATGCCTGGGCGGCGCGGCTGATGGGGCCGTCCAGCGACGTGCGTTTGCCCATCGAACGTGTGGCGGATGTCAGCACACCGGCGGGCGAGGTCGGCACGGTGCTGGAGATCCAGGAGTTGCGCCTCTCCGACCTCGGCCTGGCCGCACTGGATGCGGTGTACATGGCCCCCCTCCGCAGCGGCGAGCCCATGAACGATATCGAAGCCCTGGCGCTGTACCTGGGCCAACAGCGTTTCGCCAATCTGGCGCCGGGCGAGCGCTTGCGCCTGAACCCGAGGCGGGCCGCCAACTGGGCCGCGCGCGAGCTGAGCCTGAGCGAATTTGGCGAACTGGCGACCCGCACACGTCAACTGCTGGCGGGTGCGCGTGCCTTGGATGCCCGGGACCTCTCGGCCTTGGCCCAGGCGCCCCCGGCTGGTTGGGCGTTGGACGAATTCGAACGCCGAGCCAGCACCGCCGAGAAGCTGCTCACCGCCCAGGCTGCGGCCCTGAGCGCACTGCTCAAAACCCCGGCTGTCACCGCCCTCGACAAGCTTCGCACGGCCATGCTGGCGATGCTGGGCTGGGGTTTGGCCGCTGCGGTTCCGCCCCCGCCGCAGGGCAGCGAAGTCGCGCAGCGCGCAGCGCTGCTGGCGCAGGCCGACACGCTGCTGCGCGCTGCACAGCAGCGCATCGACCGCATGGCGTCGCTGCGCCAACGCAGCACCACCCGCGAGCCCACGGCCAGCAGCACCGATCCGCGAATGGCCGCGGCCCTGACGCGGCTGCGCAATGTGTTTGGCGAGGACTTTCTCGCGCTGCCCCGCTTCAACGCACCCAACGCCACGGAGCTGCGCGCCACGATGGCCGCGTCCACGGCCTTGCAGGGCGGGGACGCCATCGCCGTCTACCCCTGGCTGGCCCAGGTGCAGCGCGTGCGCCCAGGGGTGGCCAGGCTGAGCGCCAGCTTGCATGCCGCAGACAGCGTAGGCACGGGCGAGCGCATGCATCTGACCGTGGGCCAATTGCCGCACGTCGCCCATGATCGCTGGATCGGCCTGCCCTTCGACCCCCCTCACGCCTGCCCGGCCGGGGTGGTGTCGCTGGTGCTGCAAGCCCAGGAGAAGCTCGACCTCGCCCAGCCGATGGTGGGCCTGTTGATCGATGAATGGGTGGAGACCGTACCGAGCACCTTCGAGACCACGGGCATCGCCTTCCAGTCCAACCCGCCCGATGCCAGTGCGCCACAAGCGCTGCTGTTGGCGGTGCCCAGCGCACCCGGGCAAGCCTGGACCGCCTGGAACCTGCACCGCGTCCTGATGGAAACATGGGACTTGGCTCGGCTGCGCACCATCGATGCCGAGGCCTTGGACACAGCCCTGCACAACCCGGTTCCCGGCGCCGAGGCCGTGGGCGACGTGGCGCACTTTCTGCCCGCGCTCTACTTTCCGCTCAACCTGAACGCTGACACGCCGTCGCTCGACTTCGGACCGCTGACCCGCGGCTGAGACACCACCTCGCCACAGCCCGTCCTGCCAAACAAGCTGGTCAACCGGAACACACACCATGGGATCAATCACCACCTGGACCCGTCTGGAACCGCGGGGGCGTGACGCCAACATGACGCAGTCCGTCCAGGCTCGCCTGTACGACCCGCTCTGGCTGCTCGCGCGCCAATGGCAGGTGGGCGAGTTTCGCGGTGAAGACGCGGGCACCCCCGTGTCGGCCCGCTGGCGCGCGGAGATGAGCCCACTGACGCGCTTCCATCCCGGCAGCATCGGCGCCAACACCCGCGTCGAAGCCGCCACTTACGACGCTGGCGTGATGCCGCTGGAGGCGCTGGTGGAACGCCAGCAGCCCGGTGCCGCCACCACGGACATCTCACTGCGCTTGGCCGTGGAGGCCGGTGCGCACTTCCTGCGCCTGTTGGCCCAACCCGCGCTGACCCGGAACTACCGCAGCGCCTTCGTGGCACGCTTTGCCCTGGCAGCACCCACGGTCACCGAACGCGCCCGCACCGATGCCGAAACCCTCGCCTGGTGGGAACTCATGGCACAGAGGGCCATCGATGCCCGCAGCTTGCGTGCCGCCGTGCACGACGCCACGGGTCGGCGCATTCCCCTCCCCACCACCGGGCTGCTCATCGCGGCCACCGACCGCGCCGAGATCGAACAAGCCATCGACCAATGGCTGATCTGGCTGGCCTCGCTGTGCAACGCGCCAGCAGAAGGCGGCAACTGCTGGGACAGCGAGCGCATGGCCTACGCTTTTTCGGTGGCGGGCGCCTTGGCCGACGGCGAGGTCCCGTTGACGGCGACGGACTACACCGACGGACACATCGACTGGCACACGGTCGACCTCGATGCGGAGGTGAGCCTGGGCGCCGCGCGTGACCGAGCCTCTCTGCCCGTGGTGCGCACTGTCATGCCAGCACCGGTGAGCTTTCGGGGCGCCCCGACGCAACGCTTCTGGGAGTTTGAGGATGCGCGACTCGACCTCGGCCAACTGCCCGCCGCTCCGAGCGACCTCCCTCAATTGCTTTTGAGCGAATTCGCCACCTGCTATGGCAATGACTGGTATGTGATCCCGATTGATCTGCCGGTGGGCACGATCACCCGCGCGCGTTCATTGCTGGTCACCGACACCTTCGGCGTCCAGACGCTGATCCGGCCGCACAACGATCCGTCCTTGCCGCACAGCGATTGGTCCATGTTCAGCCTCGCCCAGGTGCGGCGCGCAGGCAGTGACCATGACGCACGCCCGGCCAGCAACCTGTTTTTCCTCGCGCCCAGCGTGGTGCGCAACACCGAGGGCCGGGCGAGCGAAGAGGTGCTCTTCATGCGCGACGAAATGGCCAATGTGGTGTGGGCCATCGAGCGCTGCATCGCGGGGCCACTGGAACAACCTCTGGATCTGCATCTGGCCGCCACCAGCCACATGGCGGCCACGCCGAGCAGCGCAGCCCTGCCGCTGAACCCCGCCGGGCCGCCTACCGCGCCGCGCTATCGCATCAGCACCGCCGTGCCCGCCAACTGGGTGCCCTTGCTGCCACAACGCACCACCGACCAGCCCGGCGCCCCCTTGCGTCTGGTGCGCGCGGCCATGTACGCGCTGGACAGCGACACACCCACCGTGCGCGCCGCGCAAGGCCTGCTACTGCAAGCCGAAGGGCGGCGTCTGGCCCTGCGCGAAGAAGAAGTCCCCCGCGGAGGCATCCGCGTGACCCGCAACGCCCAGTACACCCGCTGGTTCAATGGCAGCAGCCACCTGTGGGTGGGCTGTCGCAAACAAGTCGGCCGCGGCGAAGGTGCCAGCGGGCTGCGATTCGACATCGTGGACGGTGACCGTTGAGCGGGTACGCGCCCACGCTCCGTCCACCGGCAACAGCCAACAGCCCGCGGCGCGAGATCGGCCCCCGATGCGCGGGCTGCCATCAACCCCATGCGCAACCCCGATATTAAATTGCTAACAATTGTATTGTTGACAATTGAAATACAGTGGGCGCATGCCATCCCAGCGCGCCCCCGCAGCACCCCGCAAACCTGCCAGTCGTACCGCCGCGGCCCTCAGCGTCCTGCAACTGGACCGGCAACTGTGCTTCGCTCTGTACGCCAGCTCGCTGGCCATGACCAAGCTCTACAAGCCGCTGTTGGCGCCGCTAGGGCTGACCTACCCGCAGTACCTGGTGATGCTGGTGCTGTGGGAGCAAACGCCGGTCAGCGTGAGCGAGTT
>JBEAOO010000127.1:0-26593 GCA_041164825.1 Pseudomonadota bacterium
GCGTGGTGCTGCCGCTGCTGCGCCCGGCCATCGTCACCACGCTGGTGTTCAGCTTCACCCACGCGATGACGGCGGTGAGCGCGGTGATTTTTTTGGCCACCGCCAAATACAACCTGGCCACGGTCTACATCATCGGCCGCGTGGAGGCGGGCGAGTACCCGCTGGCCATTGCGTATTCGTCGGTGCTGATCGTGTTGATGCTGAGTGTGCTGCTGCTGGTGCAGTGGGCCACCGGCGCCACCAAACTGGGCCGCCGGCCCAACGCCGTGCTGACGGGACATTGAGACATGGACAAGAACCTTTCTTCCTCCGCCAGTGGCGGCGTGGTGTTCGAGCGGGTCAGCAAACGCTACGGCAGCTTCACCGCCGTCAACGAGGTGTCGTTCCACATCGCCCCGGGTGAACTTGTCACCCTGCTCGGCCCCTCGGGCTGCGGCAAAACCAGCACGCTGCGCATGGTGGCGGGGCTGGAGCCGGTGTCGGATGGCCGCGTCGTGATTGGCGGTCGTGACGTGACCCACCGCTCGGCGCACGAGCGTGATGTGAGCATGGTGTTCCAGTCGTACGCGCTGTTTCCGCACCTCAATGTGCTCGACAACGTCTGCTACGGCCCGCTCTCCATGAACCCTGACCGCGAGCGTGCCCGCACGCTGGCGCGCGCCAAGCTGCAGATGCTGGGCTTGTCGGCGCTGGAGTCGCGGCTGCCCTCGGAGTTGTCGGGCGGCCAGCAGCAGCGGGTGGCGGTGGCGCGCTCGCTGGTGCTGGAGCCGGCGGTGCTGTTGTTTGACGAACCGCTGTCCAACCTCGACGCCAAGTTGCGCCGCCGCGTGCGCCAGGAGATCCGCGACCTGCAGCAGGAGCTGTCGCTGACCGTGCTGTACGTGACCCACGATCAGGAAGAAGCGCTGGCCGTGTCGGACCGCATCATCGTGATGGACCAGGGCCGCATCGCCCAGCAAGGCGCGCCGCGTGACTTGTACGAGCGCCCGGCCAGCCGCTTTTTGGCCGATTTCATTGGCGACGCCAATCTGGTGGATGGCGACTTGCAGCGCGACGCCGGCGGCGGTCAGGCCTTGTTCACGGCCGGTGGCGTGAGCGCGCCGGTGCAGGCCGAGGGTGTGCCCAGTGGCCCGGCCACCTTGGCGCTGCGCCCGCAACGCCTGCGCGTGTGCGCGGCCGGGCAGGGCGTGTTGCCCGCCACCAACCGGCGTGCGGCCTACCTGGGCAGCCGCTTTGAGCTGACGGTGGACAGCGCCTGGGGAGAGCTGCTGGTGTTTGATGGCGACGTGCACTGCGAGCACCCGCCGGGCCAGTTGCTGGGCCTGGACTTTGCGCCGGGCGATGCGGTGGTGCTGCCGCGCTGAGCGGCCGAGCCGCAGACCGGGCGTGGGGCGGCTGCGGGCTGGGTAACGCCGACGCGCCATCCGCACGGCGTTCGGCGGGCCAACAGGCGCTTCGCGTGGGCAATCCCGCACGTTCTGCGCTGCCGTGAATTCAAGTTCCGTCTGGTTGGGGCCGAAAAGGGTGTCAATGCCCTGAAGCGCCCTGCCGCCGGAACTGCTGAATGAAGCCCACCCCTGCCGCCCAGACCCTGATCGCCATCGACGACTTGCGCGTGGGTGTGTTCGTGCACCTGGACATGGGCTGGATGTCGCACCCGTTCCCGCTCAGCAGCTTCAAGATCAGCAGCGCCGATCAGATCGTCACCCTGCGCTCGCTCGGCACGCAGCACCTGCGCTGGAGCCCGGAGCTCAGCGATGAGCCCGATGCCGAGCCGCCGCCCGTGCCGGCCGCCCCCGCGCCACTGAGCGCCGAGGCACAGGCCCTGGCCGCCCACCGCGCCGCTTTGGCCGCGCAACAAGACAGCCTGCAGCGCTGCGAGCGGCAATTCTCGGAAGCCACGTCCGCCTACCAAGGCATCGGCGACCGCGTGCGCCTCGACCCGGTGCTGGCCGGTGAACAAGCGCTGGCGCTGAGTGATGCGCTGCTGGGCAAGATGGCGCAGGAAGAAGAACTCTGCATCCGCCTGCTCAACGAAGGGGCGGGCGACAAGGGCTCGGCCCATGCCGTCAACGTCACCATCATCAGCTTGTTGATGGGCCGCGCCTTTGGCCTGCAAGAGGACGACATGCGCGACCTCGGCGTGGGCGCGCTGATGCACGACGTGGGCAAACACGGCATGGCTGCGTCCGACCAGCACCGCGACGAGGTCAACCCCCACCACGACCCGCGCGCCTACGAAGAACACGTGGCGCGTGGCGTGTCGCAAGGCCGGCACATGGGCCTGTCGGCCGCGGCGCTGCTGGTGATTGCGCAGCACCACGAGATGGCCGATGGCTCGGGCTTTCCGCTGCGCCTGGGCAGTGACCGCATGAGCGCCTTGGCGCGCATCGTGGCGCTGGTCAACCGCTACGACAACCTCTGCAACCCGTCCGTGCCCTCGCGTGCGCTGACGCCGCATGAGGCGGTGTCGATGCTGTTTGCCACCGGCAGCCAGAAGTTTGATCCGCCCATCCTCAACGCCTTCATCAAGATGATGGGGGTGTACCCCGCCGGCTCGGTGGTGCAGCTCACCGACGACCGCTACGGCATGGTGGTGGCCGCCAACTCGTCGCGCCCGCTCAAACCCCGTGTGCTGCTGCACACCAGTGGTGTGCCGCGCGACGAAGCCTTGGTGCTCGACCTGGAGACGGTGCCCGGCCTGGGCATCCGTCGCAGCTTGAAGCCCAGCGCCTTGCCCGTGGCCACGCTGGAGTACCTGCAACCGCGGCGCTCGCTGGCCTCCTTTTTCGAGCGGGCGCGCCCGCTGGTGGCCACTGCATGAAACCGCTGAACCCACCCGGCGGCACCTCGCCCGCGCTGGTGGGTGTGGCCCTGCCCGAGGTGCTGGACGGCATCAGCACCGCGCTCTGCCTGGTGCACCCGGTGCACCTGATGGTGGTGGCGGCCAACGGTGCTGCGCTGGCGTTGCTGGGCCGCAATGAGCGCGATTGCCTGGGCCTGCGCATCACCGAGCTCTGCACCACGCCGCACGACCTCGCCTTTTGGCACGAGGTCAGCCTGGGCATGGACGACCGCATCACCGCCGACACCCTGCTGCCGCAACCCGGCGGCGCCGCGCCCGTGCCCGTCACGCTGCGCGTGTGGCCGCTGCCCGCGCAAGGCCTGCTGGCGGTGGAGTGGGTGGATTGCCGCGCCTTGCGCCGCGTCGAGCGCGCGCTCGACGAGCAAGTGGCCGAGCTGCAAGCCACGCTCGAATCCACCGCCGATGGCATTTTGGTGACCGACTTGCACGGCCACATTCGCAACTTCAACCGCCGCTTTGCCGAGATGTGGCGCCTGCCGCCCGAGCTCTCCGGCCAGCGCGACGACGACGCCGTGCGCGCCTGGCTGCGCGCCCAGGTGGCCGACGCCGACGCGCACGACCGCCGGCTGGCGCTGCTCGACGGCGCGCCGCTGGTGAAGTGCAGCGACACCGTGGCGCTGCGCGATGGCCGCGTGTTCGAGTGCGTGACGCTGCCGCAAAGCAGCCACGGCCTGCCCGTGGGCCGCGTGGCCTCGTTTCGCGACATCAGCGAGCGGCTCGAAGCCTCGCGCCGCATCGACACCCTGGCGCTCACCGATGCCCTCACCGCCTTGCCCAACCGCCAAGCGCTGGCGCACCGGGTGGATTTTTTGCTGGCCCTGGCCGCGCGCGAGGGCGATCCCTTTGCGCTGATGTTCCTCAACATCGACCACTTCAAGCACATCAACGACACGCTCGGCCACGCCTTTGGCGACCGCGTGCTGCGCGAAGTGGCCGAGCGTTTGAAGGGCAGTTTGCGCCAGGTCGACACCGTGGCGCGCTTGGGCGGCGATGAGTTTGTGGTGCTCGTGCACCAGGCCGACCACGCGGGTGCCGAGGCCTCGGCCCGGCGCCTGCTCGACGCCATGCAAGCACCGTTTTTGCACGGTGGCCTGAGCTTCACCGTCACCTGCAGCATTGGCATTGCGCTGCACCCGCTCGATGGCCACACGCTCGATGAATTGTTGACCCGCGCCGACGCCGCCATGAGCAGCGTCAAAGAGGCCGGGCGCGCGAGCTTCCGGTTTCACCAAGCGCGCTTTGACGCCGAAGCGGTGGACGGCCGCTCGCGCTTGCGCCTGGACCACGCCATGCGCCTGGCCCTGCCCGCCCACCACTTTCAACTGCACTACCAGCCGCAGGTCGACATGCGGACGGGGGCGGTGGGGAGCGTGGAGGCGCTGATCCGTTGGCACGACCCGGTGCTGGGTGATGTGTCGCCGGGCGAGTTCATTCCGGTGGCCGAAGAGAGCGGCTTCATCGTGGCCATTGGCGCCTGGGTGCTGCGCGAGGCGGTGCGCCAAGCGGCCGAGTGGCAGCGCACGGGCCTGCCGCTGGTGGTCAGCGTCAACGTGTCGGCGCTGCAGTTTCAGCAAGAGGGGTTTGTCGACAGCGTGGCCACGGCCCTGCGCCAAGCCGAGCTCGCGCCCGAGTGGCTGGAACTGGAGCTCACCGAGAGCATCTTGGTGCAAGACGTGAACCAGGCCCTGCAACGCCTGAACATGCTCGCGCGTTTGGGTGTGAAACTTGCCATCGACGACTTTGGCACCGGCTACTCCAGCCTCGCTTACCTCAAGCGTTTCCCCATCGACCGGCTCAAGATCGACCGCAGTTTTGTCAACGGACTGCCCACCGACGAGAGCGATGTGGGCATCGCCAGCGCCATCGTCAACATGGCCCGCGCGCTGCGCCTGGAGGTGGTGGCCGAGGGGGTGGAGACCGCCGCGCAAGCACAGTTCCTGCGCGAGGCCGGCTGCGACCAGTACCAAGGCTTTTTGTACTCGCGCGCCTTGCCGGCGGCGGAGCTGCGGGCGCGCTTGTCGGCCCCCTGAGGCGGGCTGAGCGCGCTGCAGCCAGCGCACAATCATGGCTTCACTGCACGGGGAGCCGAGCGCCATGATCTACAAATTCAAATCCAACGCCGCGGGCGACGTCATCATGCTGGGCGCGCACGGCGACGCCTTGCTCAAACTGCTGGGCAAAGACGTGAGCGCCAGCGGCATCATCGAGCCCGCTCAGATGCCCGCCGCCATCGCCGCGCTGGAGCAGGCGGTGCACGCTGACGAGGCCGAGCGCGCCCGCGCCGAAGCCGAGGCCCAAGCCGAAGGCCACACCCTGCCGCCGCGCCAAGAAGTGAGCCTGCGCCAACGCGTGTGGCCGCTGGTGGAGATGATGAAGCGCGCTGGCGCCGAAGACCAGGCCATCGTCTGGGGAGTCTGAGCCGATGCCCGACCGCGTCACCCGCGTCATCGCCATCCGCCACGGCGAGACCGCCTGGAATGTGGACACCCGCTTGCAGGGCCAGCTCGACATCCCGCTCAACGACACCGGCCGCTGGCAAGCGCAGCGCCTGGCCGAGGCGCTGGCCCACGAACCGCTGGCGGCCATCTACAGCAGCGACCTGAGCCGCGCCTGGGCCACCGCCGAGGCGCTGTCGATCACCACGGGGCTCACGGTGCGTGCCGACGAGCGGCTGCGTGAGCGCTGCTTTGGCGCGTTCCAGGGCCAGACCTGGGCCGACATTGAAACCCAGTGGCCCGAATCGTCACAACGCTGGCGCCAGCGCGACCTCACGTTTGCGCCGCCCGGCGGCGAGAATCTGCCCGATTTCAGTGCCCGCGTGGTGAGCGCCGCCGCCGCCTTGGCCGCCGCTCACCCGGGCGAAACGATTGCGCTGGTGGCGCACGGTGGGGTGATGGATTGCCTCTACCGCGCGGCCACGCGCATCGACATGTCAGCGCCGCGCAGCTGGCAGCTGGGCAACGCCAGCATCAACCGCTTGCTCTACACCCCCGAGGGCTTCAGCCTGGTGGGCTGGAGCGACACGCATCACCTCGATGCGGTGCGCGACGAATCGGCCGACGGTGGGGCGGCTGCGGCCTTCGGCGCTTGATCTCGGTTTGAGCGAGCGAGGAGCGCTGTGCCGCATTCGCTTTGCTCCGTGTCCCCCGCCGGCCTGCGGCCGGCTCCTCCTTGACCTGCGCAAAGCAAATGCGGCACAGCACTCCTCCGAACCGGTGGTGGCACGCCACGTCGACGCGTGCCGCGGTGTGTCTAGGCGCGGTGATGGGCCGGGGCGATGTGCGCAGGTAAAGGAGGAGGGCCCGCGCAGCGGGTCCGGGGAACACGGAGCACATCGGCCCGGCCCATCGCCGCCCTCGCTCCACTCTTGGAGTGCGAAGGCGTCTCAGCTGCCGTCGAACAGGTCTTCGCCGGTGGCCCCGGCCGGCTTGGGCGGGGTGACGCCCAGGTGCCGAAACGCCGCGAGCGTGGCGATGCGCCCGCGTGGCGTGCGCTGCAAAAAGCCCTGTTGAATCAGGTAGGGCTCGATCACGTCTTCGATCGTGTCGCGCTCTTCGCCAATGGCTGCGGCCACGTTGTCCAGCCCCACCGGGCCACCGTCAAAGCGCAAGATCACGGCTTCGAGCAGCTTGCGGTCCATCAGGTCGAAGCCCTGCGGGTCGACATCGAGCATGGCGAGTGCCTTGTCGGCCAAGGCCTTGGTGATGCGGCCGTTGCCCTTGACCTCGGCGTAGTCGCGCACGCGGCGCAGCAGGCGGTTGGCGATGCGCGGGGTGCCGCGTGAGCGGCGGGCGATCTCGAACGCCCCTTCGTCATCGGCCGGCACCTTGAGCAGTCCGGCCGAGCGGTGCACGATGCGCGACAACTCCTCGGGCGTGTAAAACTCCAGCCGCGCGACGATGCCAAAGCGGTCGCGCAGCGGGTTGGTCAACATGCCCGCACGCGTGGTGGCGCCCACCAGCGTGAAGGGTTGCAGATCGAGCTTGATGCTGCGTGCGGCCGGGCCCTCGCCGATCATGATGTCGATCTGGTAGTCCTCCAGCGCGGGGTACAAAATTTCCTCGACCACCGGGCTCAGGCGGTGGATCTCGTCGATGAACAGCACATCGTTTTTTTCGAGGTTGGTGAGGATGGCAGCCAGGTCCTTGGGCTTCTCCAGCACCGGGCCGCTGGTTTGGCGCAGGTTCACGCCCAGCTCGTTGGCAATGATGTGGCTGAGCGTGGTTTTGCCCAGGCCCGGCGGGCCAAACAGCAGCACGTGGTCGAGCGCCTCTTCGCGCTTTTTGGCCGCGCCGATGAAGATCTCCAGCTGCTCACGCACCTTGGCCTGGCCCACATATTCGGCCATGCCTTTGGGGCGCAATGCGCGCTCAATGGCTTCTTCTTGCGGCGAGGTGGGGGCGGCGCTGACCACGCGCCGTGCGGGCTCAAAACTGTCGGTCTGGATGCTCATGCCGCCATTATTGACGGGCGGCGCCGACCCGGCTTCGGCTCACTCAACGCGTCAGCGACTTCAGTGCCTGCTTGATGCCATCGCTCACGCCCACATCTGCCGGCAGCAGCTTGAGCGCAGCGCTCGCCTCTTTGTCGCTGTAGCCCAGAGCCACCAGCGCTTGCAGGATGTCGTTCTGCGGGTCGTCCATCACCACGGCCGGGCCGCCGATGGCGGCGCCCAATTTGCCGTCGAGCTCCAGCAGCAGGCGCTCGGCGGTTTTTTTGCCAATGCCGGGCACCTTCACCAGGCGGCCCGCTTGTTTGAGGCTCACCGCCTGAGCCAGCTCAGCCACGCTCAGGCCCGAGAGGATGGACAGCGCCATGCGCGGGCCCACACCGCTGATCTTGATCAGCTGGCGGAAGGTGTTGCGCTCTTCGTGGCTGAGGAAGCCGAACAGGATGTGGGCGTCTTCGCGCACCACAAAGTGGATGAGCAGCGTGACCCGTTCGCCCAAGCCCGGCAGGTTGAAGAAGGTGCTCATCGGCACATCCACTTCATAGCCCACGCCGGCCACATCGAGGATCAATTGCGGGGGCGATTTTTCCGCGAGCTGGCCCGTGAGACGTCCGATCATGGCGCCATTATCCGGGGCGTTTCAGTCGGGCCGGCGCGGGCCAGTCACCATGCAGCCGATCAGCTGCGGAACAGGCCCAGGCGCTGTGCTTCGAGCGCGGCTTCGGCGCGCGAATTGACGTTGAGCTTGCGGTAGATCTGCTTCACGTAGTCGGCAATGGTGTGGCGCGACAAATTGAGCTGCACGCCGATCTCGGGCAGCGTGAAGCCCTTGGCCACGCGCAGCAGCACCTCGTTTTCGCGGTCGGTGAGCGACACGTGCGGCATGTCGTGCGGGCGCGCCTGCGGTTTGGCCTGGGCCGCGAAGTGCGAAATCATGCGCCGCGCAATCGATGGCGACAGTGGCGGCTCGCCCTGGCTCATGCGGTTGAGCTGCTCGACGATCAACTCGCGCGCTTGCTCTTTCAGCAGGTAGCCGAAGGCGCCGGCTTGCAGCGCCGGGAACAGGTGCTCGTCGTCGTCGTGGATGGTGACCACCACTGACTGCGCTTCGGGTTGCGCGTCGCGCAGGGCTTGGATCACATCGACTCCGGAGCCGTCTGGCAAGCCCAGGTCGCAGAGCGCGAGGTCGAACTTGACTGCACCGATCAGGGCCAGCGCATCCTGGATGCGAGCGGCTTCAGAAATGTGCGCGCTGGGGAACACCTGCAACACCAGGGCTTTGAGCCAGGCGCGAATTTCGGGCAGATCTTCCAGCAGCAGAATGTTGTTCATCACGGGCTCCAGTGCCTGTCAATCAGGCAACGGCTGATGGTAGCAGTGGAGTCCGCACCCCAGGAGCCGCTGTCAGAGCGGCAGTGTGAGGCGTATCACGGTTCCATAGCCCGGGCCCGACTCGACCAGGCATTGGCCATTCAATTGTTTGGCGCGGTGCTTCATGCTGGCCATGCCGTGCCCGCGGTCGAGGCGGCCATCAAGCTCCAGCGGAATGCCCTTGCCGTTGTCTTGCACGGCGACCGCGAAGTCGGTGCCATTGATGTCGAGCGTGACCTGGCACATCGAGGCGCCGCTGTGCTTGATGATGTTGCTGATGGCCTCGCGCAAGATGCGCGTGGTTTGCACAAAGGCCCGTGCCGGCAGCAGTTGCTCCACCTCGTCGTGCGGGCTGTGCCACTCGACCTCGATGTTGGCCTGGCCGAGCCGCGACACCACCTCGGCGCGCCAGTCGGCCAGGGCGTCGGAGAGCCGCATCGGTTTGCCCGTGAGGCCGCGCACCGACAGGCGCATTTCTTCCAGCGCCTCGCGCGCCAAGGTGGAGATGCGCTCGCTCTCACTGGTGTGCACGATGGTCAGCAGCTTGGCGCCGAGGTCGTCGTGCAGGTCGGCGGCGATGCGTTTGCGTTCTTTTTCGGCCACTTGCTCGATGCGGGCCTCGGCCATCTGCAGGTAGTTGGCTTCGATCTCGGCCGCGGCCAGTTGCACGCGGCTGTCGAGCGTGGCGCGGTCGCTCTCGGCGCTGCGCAGGGTCTGGGTCAGCACATGCAAGGCACGCACACCGATGGCCACCATCAGCAGGGGAATGCCCACGTCCATCAGCCAGGCCGGTGTGGGGCGCCCGCTCAGCAGCAGCGCCATGTGCACCGCCAGGCCCAACGCGATCGGCAGGTACAGCCCCACAGACCAGCGGAATTCCAGCGGCTTCTCGATGCGCAGAAGCTTCAGGTTGATCACCATGGCTGCCATCACCTCGACCACCAGCAGCACCGTCCAGAAAGCGTTGAGCAGGTAGGTGCGCTCGGGGCCGGCCACCGCCAAGCTCACGGGCACCAACAAGGTCTGGCCGACCAGCATGGCCTCGATCAATGCCGACTGGCGGCGCGCGCACCGCAACAGGTATTGCACTGCCGCCAGTGCCACCCAGGGCGTCAGGCTGATCCACAGTCCGTCAAACATCTGCGGGCCCAACGGCGCTTCCTGCCACCAGCGCCGGGCTGAGAGCACCGACCAGAGCAGGCAGAGCAGACCGAAATAGAAGTGTGGAGCCGTCCAGTTGCGTTGCGTCCACGACAAGCCCAGCATCAGCGCGCCCATCACCGCCAGCGTGACCGCGCACAGCACGGCCACGGTGGTGCGCACGCTGCTGGACTGCGACTGCGAGGGGGCCAGCTCCACCAGCGGACCCAGGCGCAGCGCCGACAAGCCGCCGGCCCGTTCTGGCGCGCTCACCCGCTGCAGCGCCCAACCGTCGACCCGCAGGTCGAGTTGATTGCCCTGCGCGCGCAGCAGGGCGCCGGGCAAGACCACCAGTTCGCTGCGGTCGCAATTGCGCGCCACCGGGTCGGTCATGCGGCCGTTGGTGTGCAGGCGGTGGCCGTTGAGTTGCACCTCCAGGTGGCTGCAGGCCCGCTCAATCACCACCGCCAGCAACTCGTCCGTGGGGTGGCCGGCGGCCAGATCGAAACTCACCCGGTACCAGATGCTGCCGCTGTAGCCGGGGTGCGAGATGGCCCAATCGTCGGGCAGGTTGACCGCCTGCGGCACCAGCTGAGCGGGAAAATGATGGCCATCGGCAGCCACGCTGAGCGCTTGCGTCACCTGCAACTCGGCGGCGCGGGCGGCACCCGGCCCAACTGCGCCCAGCAGCGCCATGAGCAGTGCCACGAGCAGTGCCACGAGCAGCGCCCGCTGCAGTCGTGCGTGCAGCCGGCCGAGTCGTCCAAGGCGTTCCGGGGGCTGAACCAGGCCGGCGGCGGGCAAGGGGAGTGTGCGCATGGGCCGGCATTGTGCAGGATGGCCCCCCCGGATCGGGCCGGGCGTGGTGCCGCTTGCAGCGACAATCTGTCGATTCTTTGTGAGAGTGTGTGAATGACATGAATGACATCCGCGTGAGGCCCCAAAGCGGGTGCCAGGCCATGGAGACGCTCGACGCAACACCCCGCCGGGCGGGTGGTTCGGCGAGCATGTGCAACAACGAGTGGGGCCACTTTGGGGTCTCAGCCTTCGGGCCGGGCGGCGCAAGCCGCCGGGGCGCGTTGCGCCGCTTGCCCGGGCCACCCGCCCGGGACGCACGCCGCGCCTTCCCCAGCGTCTTGCGCCACTCCGGCGCGGATGCCATTCATGTCATTCACACCCTCTGAGGTTTGCCCCTGTGATCTTGCGCCACGACTTTGCTCCGCTCGACAACTTGCGCCTGGCCCACTTGTGCGGCAGCCTGGACGGCCACCTGCGCGACATCGAAGCCGCGTTCAACGTCAGCATCCGCCGGCGCAACGAAGCGTTTCGCATTGAGGGCCTGAAGGCCGGGGCCGAGAAGGCGGTGGAGGTGTTGATGGCGCTGTATGAGCGTGCGCAGCGCCCGATTCCGGCCGAGGCCTTGCAGCTGGCGCTGGTGAGCGCCGAGCGCGGTGATGCGCCGGTGGCCGAGGACGAGGCCGTGGTGCTGCGCACCCGCCGCAGCGACCTGGCCGGCCGCACTGCCAACCAGCGCAGCTACCTGCAGCAAATCCTCACCCACGACATCAGCTTCGGCATCGGCCCTGCGGGCACGGGCAAGACCTTTTTGGCCGTGGCCTGTGCGGTGGATGCGCTGGAGCGCAGCACGGTGCAGCGCATCATCCTGACCCGCCCGGCGGTGGAGGCCGGCGAGCACCTGGGCTTTTTGCCGGGCGACCTGGCGCAGAAGGTGGACCCGTATTTGCGCCCCTTGTACGACGCGCTCTACGACCTGATGGGCATGGAGAAGGTGACCCGCGCGTTTGAGAAGGGCACCATCGAAGTGGCGCCCCTGGCCTTCATGCGCGGGCGCACGCTCAACCATGCGTTTGTCATCTTGGACGAGGCGCAGAACACCTCGGCCGAGCAGATGAAGATGTTCCTCACCCGCATCGGTTTTGGCAGCAAGTGCGTGGTGACGGGCGATGTGAGTCAGATCGACCTGCCCAAGGGCCAGCTCAGCGGTTTGGTCGACGCCGAGCGTGTGCTGCGCGATGTGCGCGGCGTGGCCACCACTTACTTCACGTCGGCCGATGTGGTGCGCCACCCGCTGGTGGCGCGCATCGTTGAGGCCTATGAGGCGGCGCAGAAGTTGTCGGGTGGCCGCGCCTGAGGGCGCTGGCTGCCGCTGAATCCACCCGTCCCGAATCCACCCTGCATCTCGAAGACCCCGCCATGGCCCACACTGCCCGCCCCCGCTTGAGCTTGTCCCTGCAATTCGCGCCCGATCCGGTGGCGCGTGCGCACCGCACCGTGATCTCGCGCAGCCAAGTCACCCGCGCCATCCGCGCCGCGCTCAGCCTGCCGGGTGAGATCACCGTGCGCATCGTCGGCGCCGAAGAGGGCCAAACCTTGAACCGCGAGTACCGCGCCAAGGACTACGCCACCAATGTGCTCACCTTCGACTACAGCCACGAGCCGGTGGTGAGCGCCGACCTGGTGCTGTGCGCGCCGGTGGTGGCCGCTGAAGCGGCCGAGCAGGGCATCGCGCTCACCGATCACTACCTGCACCTGCTGGTGCACGGCACGCTGCATGCGCAGGGCCACGACCACGACGACGAGGCCGAGGCGACCGAGATGGAGGCGCTGGAGACCGCGGTGCTGGCCGGCTTGGGTGTGGCCGATCCCTACGCGCGCTGAAGGCGGTTGGGGCGCGATGCCGCAGTGATGGCCCGGTGGGGCTCGGGGGATGTTCGGGGGGGGGGGGCTGCGCGCCCCGTGGCCGGGTTCACTCGTCCGCGCTGAGCAGCCGCTTGCGCCAGAAGTACCAAGCCAGCCCGGCGCCCACCAGCGCCATCGCGCCCGCCACGCCCCAAAAGCCGCGCGCGCTGTGGATCAGTGGCAGGCCTTCGAAGTTCATGCCGAAAAAGCCCGTCACCAGGTTCAGCGGCAAGAAGATGGCGGTCAGCACGGTGAGCGTGCGCATGATGTCGTTGGTGCGGTTGCCCTGCAGCGAGAGGTGCATCTGCACGGCAGTCTCTGACGAATTTTCCAGCCGCCGCACATGGCTGAGCACGCGCTCGATGTGTTCCAGCACGTCGCGCGAGCGCACGCTGAGCAACTCCAATTCGCGTTGCTGGGCGGGCTCGGCGGGGCGCGGCCATTCGGCCAGCGCGTCGATCCACTCGACCAATGCGCTGCGTTGGTCCTCGCAGGTGTCTTCCAGCAGGTGCAGCGCGTTGCGCGAGTCGAGCAGCAACTGCCAATGGTTGAAGCGCCCGCGTGGGTTGAACAGGTCTTGCTGCAGCACCGCGAACTGCTTGGTCAGCAGGCGGCGCAGGTCGAGGTAGCTGTCCACCATGTGGTTGACCATGCGCAGCATCAGATCGGCCGTGCTGGTGGGCATGCGCGTGGCGCCGCGGCCCTCGGCACTCTGGGCGGTGGCCAGCCGCTGGGCAAAGAAGTCGCGCACCGCGCAGTCGGCCGGGTGCACGGTGAGCAGCACCCGGTCGAACACCGCAAAGCCCACTGGGCTGGTGTCGATCGCCTTGAGGGCTTCACGTGCGCTCACTGGCGTGCCGTGGGTGTCATCCAAGAACAAGGCCGCGCTGCCTTCGCCCGCGGCCAGTCGGCGAAACACCAGCAGGTCGTACCACGAGGTGTAGTCGAAGTGCGAAGGCAGTTGGTTGCTCAGCAGGTCGGACACATGCAAGTCCACCAACTGTCCGCCGGTCCAGCGCTGCAGCGCGCTTTGCAGCGCCGCCACGTTCACCTCAAATTCGCGCCGCGCACAGCTCACCCACAGGTAGCCCTGTTCGGGCAGCGAGGCCGGCAGCCCCCCGCTCGGGTCGGTGAGTTCGGCGAACTGCTCGCCCTGAATGTGGAAGCTGCGCATGGGGTGGCGGTGGCGCGCTGCCGATCAGGCCTGCGCCTTGAGCAGCCGCGCGGCGTCGCGAGCGAAATAGGTCAGCACGCCATCGGCGCCAGCGCGGCGGAAGGCCAGCAGGCTCTCCATCATCACCGCGTCGTGGTCGAGCCAGCCATTGGCTGCAGCCGCCTTGAGCATGGCGTACTCGCCGCTCACTTGGTAGGCGAAGGTCGGCACCTTGAACTCGTCTTTCACGCGGCGCACGATGTCGAGGTAGGGCATGCCGGGTTTCACCATCACCATGTCGGCGCCTTCGGCCAAATCAAGCGCCACCTCGCGCAGCGCTTCGTCGCTGTTGGCCGGGTTCATTTGGTAGACCTTTTTGTTGCTCTTGCCGAGGTTGCCGGCCGAGCCCACGGCGTCGCGGAAGGGGCCGTAAAACGCACTCGCGTACTTGGCGCTGTAGGCCATGATGCGGGTGTGGATGTGGCCCTGCGCTTCGAGCGCACTGCGGATGGCACCGATGCGGCCGTCCATCATGTCGCTGGGGGCCACGATGTCGACGCCGGCTTCGGCCTGCACCAACGCCTGGCGGGTGAGCATCTCCACCGTGGGGTCGTTGACGATGTAGCCGGTGTCGTCCAGCAGGCCGTCTTGGCCGTGGCTGGTGTAGGGGTCGAGCGCCACATCGGTGAGCACACCCAGCTCCGGAAATCGGGCCTTGAGCGCGCGAACGGCGGTGGGCACCAGGCCCTCGGGGTTCAGCGCCTCAAGGCCGTCTTCGGTTTTGCGCGCGGTATCGATCACCGGGAACAGCGCCAGCACCGGGATGCCGAGCGTCACGCAGTCTTCGGCCACGGCCAGCAGGCGGTCCACGCTCAGGCGCTGTACGCCGGGCATCGAGGCCACGTCTTGCGCCTGGTTGTGGCCTTCCAGCACGAACACCGGCAGGATCAGGTTGCTGGCGTGCAGGTGGTTTTCTTGCACCAGGGCACGGGTGAAAACATCGCGGCGCAAACGGCGCGGGCGGTTGGCAGGGTAGGGGGCGGGAGTGTGCACGTGGGGTGTCCGGCAAAGGGCTGCGGGAGGTGGCCGAAGTGGCCCGCCAGACCGTCAGCGGAAAAGTCCCTCACTGTATAAGTGATTTCCTCAACACCTTGGCTGCGGGCAGTTCTGATAAAATCTGCAATGGATGATAGCCGCAAGGTGATCGTCCCCTGCTTTTCCTCCCTGAGCAGGAAGCCTTGCCGTGATGACAGCGAATGGGCTTTTCTACCCCAGCCCTTTCAGGGCTGGGGTTTTTTTATTCTGGCGCCGATTCAGCCGGCCCCGAGCGCTCCCGCCGGCCGATCTGCCGGCATCTGCATGCGTATCATGCGGCGATGCTCTGGATCAAAGCCTTCCACATCCTCTTCGTCGCCAGCTGGTTCGCTGGCCTCTTCTATCTGCCCCGCATTTTCGTCAACCTCGCCGATGTGCAGGCCGACAGCCATGCCGAGCGCGAGCGCTTGCTGCTGATGGCGCGTCGCTTGTTTCGCTTCATGACGCTGTTGGCGCTGCCCGCCATCGGCCTGGGCCTGTGGATGTGGCTCGGCTACCGCGACGCCTGGGTGGGCGGCTGGTTGCACGCCAAGCTCACGCTGGTGGTGTTGGTCATCGGCTATCACCATGCCTGCTGGTCGATCCTGAAGAAGTTTGAACTCGCCGCCAACCGCCGTTCGGCGCGTTGGTTCCGCGTGTTCAATGAAGTGGCCGTGCTGTTGTTCGGCGCGATCGTCGTGCTGGTGGTCGTCAAGCCCTTCTGAGCGTCGACATGCCCGCTGCAGACCGGCACCGCAGCGCAGCGGCCTCGCTGGCCGGGCTGTATGCCGCGCTGGTGGTGTATGCCAGCCTGTACCCCTTCAGCGGTTGGCGCTGGGCGGTGCGGCCGACGCTCGATTTTTTGAGCCTGCCCTGGCCCGCCTACTGGACCCCGTTTGACCTGATCGCCAACCTGCTGGGCTACGTGCCGCTGGGTGTGTTGCTGTTTGGCGCCTTGTTGCGCTCGGGTTGGCGGGTGGGGTGGGCGGCGCTGTTGGCGTTCTTGGGTGGCACGGCTTTGTCGTTCTCCTTGGAATGGGGGCAAAACTTTTTGCCCATGCGCGTGCCGTCCAACATCGATCTGGCGCTCAACGCCGCCGGTACGGCGCTGGGCGTGGCGCTGGGGCAGGGGGTGCATCTGCTGGGTGGCGTGGTGCGCTGGCAGCGGCTGCGAGACCGCTGGTTTGTGCCGCGCAGCGGCGGCGGGCTGACGCTGCTTTTGCTCTGGCCGGTGGGTTTGTTGTTTCCCACGCCCGCGCCCTTGGCCCTGGGACCGGTGATCGAGCGCGCCCGCGACGGCCTGGCCGAGTGGTTGCTGGGCACGGCGGGCGAGGCCTGGCTGGCGCAGTGGTGGCCCGAATCGTTTGTGCTGGAGCCGCTGTCGCCGGCGGCTGAATTTGCCGCTACCTCGTTGGGCCTGATGGCGCCGTGCCTGCTGGCCTTCAGCGTGGCGCGGCCGGGGTGGCGCCGGCCTTTCATGGCGCTGGGCGCAGCCGCCCTTGGTTTTGTGGCCACCACCTTGTCCACGGTGCTCAACTTTGGCCCCGACCACGCCTTGGCTTGGCGCACGCCGGTGGCCTGGGGCGCGCTCGGCGCGGGCTTGATGCTGGCGGCCTTGCTGTCTTGGTTGCCGCGTCGGCTGACGGTGGGCCTGTGTCTGATGGTGATCACGGCGATGTTGGCCATCGTGGCGCAATTCCCCACCGACCCGTATTTCTCGCAGAGCCTGCAAGCTTGGGAGCAGGGGCGTTTCATCCGCTTTCACGGCGCGGCGCAGTGGGTGGGCTGGCTCTGGCCGTTTGCCACCTTGGCGTACTTGCTGGGGCGTTTTGGCGCCGACGACGCGGCTTGAACAGCCTTCTGGCACGGTGCGCTCGGGCGAGGTCCGTAAAATGCCGGAATGAGCTATTACCAGCGCCACATTTTTTTCTGCCTCAACCAGCGCGACAACGGTGAAGACGCCTGTGCCGCCCATGGCGCGCAAGCCGGTTTCGACCACTGCAAATCGCGGGTGAAGACCGAGAAGCTGGCCGGCCCGGGCGGCGTGCGCGTCAACAAAGCCGGCTGCTTGGACCGCTGCGCCGGTGGCCCGGTGGCCGTGGTCTACCCCGAAGCTGTTTGGTACACCTTTGTCGACAGCAGCGACATCGACGAGATCGTCGACTCGCACCTGAAAAACGGCAAGGTGGTGGAGCGCTTGTTGTTGCCCGCCAGCGTGGGCCGATGAACGCGCACACCGAAGCGGCCGTGGTGGCCGGCCCGGCGGGCGCCATTGAATGCGCCATCGACCACCCGGCAGGCACGCCCCGCGGCGTGGCCGTGGTGTGCCACCCGCACCCGCTGCATGGCGGCACGATGACCAACAAGGTGGCACAAACGCTGGCGCGCGCGCTGGTGCAACTGGGCTACCGCACGGTGCGCTTCAACTTCCGCGGGGTCGGCGCCTCGGCCGGCAGCTGGGACGAAGGCCGCGGCGAGGTGGACGACGCACGCGCTGTCATCACGGCCCACCGCGCAGCGGGCGAGCCGCTGGTGCTGGCGGGCTTTTCGTTCGGTGGCTCGGTGGCATCGCGTGCTGCGGCCGCCGTGGCCGAGGCGGGCGCGCCGGTGCAGCGCCTGGTGCTGGTGGCGCCGGCGGTGATCAACTTCCCGATGGCGGCCGTGCCCGACGACACGCTGCTGCTGCACGGCGAGACCGATGACGTGGTGCCGCTCTCGGCCGTGATGGACTGGGCCCGCCCCACGGCGCTGCCGATCACCGTGGTGCCGGGTGTGGGCCACTTCTTTCACGGCCAGTTGCCGCGCCTCAAGTCGCTGGTGCTGCAAGGGCTGGCTGGCTGAACCTTTTTCGCGGCGGGGCCTCTGTCTGGGCCCTGCGCATGTTTGTTTTTCCTTTGTCTGTGTCCCCCATGAAACGACTCCTCAGCCTGGCGCTGGCCTTGTGCCTGGCCACCGCGGCATCTGCCCAAGCGCCGCAACCGCCCGAAATCGCGTCCAAGCACTTCCTGCTGCTCGACATGACCAGCAACCAGGTGCTGGCCGAACGCGATGCCGACACGCCCTCTGAGCCCGCCTCGCTCACCAAGCTGATGACGGCCTACGTGGTGTTCACCGCGCTGCGCGACAAAAAGGTCTCGCTGGAGCAGACGCTGCCCGTCTCGACGCTGGCCTGGGCCGAGCGCAAGGGCGGCGGCTCGCTGATGTTCATCGACACCACGATGACGCCCAAGGTGGACGAGCTGCTGCGCGGGCTGATCGTGGTCTCGGGCAACGACGCCGCCGTGGCGCTGGCCGAAGGCGTGGGTGGCACGGTGGAGCAGTTTGTGGCCATGATGAACCGCCAAGCCCAAGCCTGGGGCCTGAAGAACACCAGCTTTCGCAACCCGACCGGCTTGACCGAAGCGGGCCACAAGAGCAGCGCGCGCGACCTGGCCATCATCGCCTCGCACATCATTCGCGACTTTCCCGAGTACTACCCGTACTACGCCACGCGCGAATACCGCTACAACAAGATCAACCAGCCCAACCGCAACCTGCTGCTGCGCCGCGACCCAACCGTGGACGGCATGAAAACCGGCTACACCGATGCGGCGGGTTATTGCCTGATCGCCTCGGCCCAGCGCGACTACCCCAACGGCAAGCGCCGCCTGCTGAGCGTGGTGATGAACACCGCCTCGATGGAAGCACGTGCCAACGAAAGCCAGAAGCTGCTGAACTGGGGCTACCAGGCGTTTGACGATGTGAAGCTGTTTGACGAAGGCAAGCCGCTGGCCACCGTGCCGGTGTGGAAGGGCAAGGCCGCCGAGGCCAAGCTGGGCACGCCCGGCGCCCTGGTGGTGAGCGTGCCGCACGGCGAGGGTGGCAAGCTGCAAACCCGCATCGAGCGCACCGATCCGCTGATCGCGCCGCTGACCGCCGGCCAGCGCGTGGGCACCATCAAGGTGACCACCGCCAGCGGCACCGTGGTGACCGAGCTGCCCTTGACCGTGCTGGCTGCGGTGGAGCAGGCAGGCCTCTTCGGCCGGGCCTGGGACGCGCTGCGTCTGTGGATCCGCTGATCGCTCGACTGCATTGAAAGGACGCACCGTGGCCGACATCCCGCCCGAACAATCCCTGATCGAATACCCCTCGCAGTTCCCCATCAAGGTGATGGGCAAGAACGTGGAGGGTTTCGCCGACGCCATGGTTCACGTGGCCCGGCAGTTTGACCCGTCATTTGACGCCACCAACCTGGAGCCGCACCCCAGCAAGGGCGGCAACTACCTCGGCATCACGCTGACCATCACCGCCACCAGCCGCGAGCAGCTCGACGAGATGTACCGCACGCTGAGCACGCACCCGATGGTCAAGATCGTGCTCTGAGCCCGTGAGCAGCGTCGCCCAGCCCCCCCTCATCAAGTCGCTCGGTCGCATCGTTGGCGCAGAGACGCATGTGGCCATGGGGGCCTTCACCGAGGCCCGCACGGCCGACACGCCCGACGAGATCTGGCTGTGCGAGCACCTGCCCGTCTACACCCAAGGCATCGCCGGCAAGGCCGACCATGTGCTGAACCCGGCCGGCATCCCGGTGCTGGCCACCAACCGCGGCGGGCAGGTGACCTTCCACGGCCCGGGGCAGGTGGTGGCCTACCCGCTGATCGACCTGCGGCGCCTGGGCATTTACGTCAAAGAATACGTCTACCGCATCGAGCAGGCTGTGCTCAAAACGCTCGAAGCCTTTGACGTGACCGGCCACCGTGTGCCTGGTGCGCCCGGCATTTACGTGCGTATGGACGACCCCCGCGGCCACGCGCGGCTCGACGCCCGCAGCCCGGCCGAGCAGCATGCAGACCCCTTGATCGACCCGTTTTTGGGCCTCGGCAAGATCGCAGCCCTGGGCGTGAAAGTGAGCCAGCACTGCACTTACCACGGTGTGGCACTCAACGTGGCCATGGACCTGAGCCCCTTCGATGGCATCAACCCCTGCGGGTATGCCGGGCTGCGCACGGTCGACTTGGCTACACTCGGCGTCCCCGCCGATTGGGACACCGTGGCGCCGGTGCTGGGCCACAAGTTGGCCAGCTACTTGACGCCCTGAACCCCGCGCCGGCGCGCGCTTTGCGCCCTGAACATTCGCCAGAAAGCCCGCCATGTCTTCCGACAACGTCACCCGCCAAGCCCAGGACGCCGCCAATTACGACGCGACCGCCAAACAAAAGGCCCAGGCCAAGACAGCGCGCATTCCCATCAAGGTGGTGCCGGCAGAGGTGCTGAAAAAGCCGGACTGGATCCGCGTCAAGGCGGGTTCGCCGACCACGCGCTTCTACGAGATCAAGGACATCCTGCGCGAGCAGAAGTTGCACACCGTGTGCGAAGAGGCCTCGTGCCCCAACATCGGTGAGTGCTTCGGCCAGGGCACGGCCACCTTCATGATCATGGGCGACAAGTGCACCCGCCGTTGCCCGTTCTGCGATGTGGGCCACGGCCGCCCCGACCCGCTGGACGCCGAGGAGCCGCTGAAGCTCGCGCAAACCATTGCCAAGCTCAAGCTCAAGTACGTGGTGATCACCAGCGTCGATCGCGACGACCTGCGCGACGGCGGTGCCGGTCACTTCGTCGATTGCATTCGCCACATCCGCGAGCTGTCGCCCGCCACCCGCATCGAGGTGCTGGTGCCCGACTTCCGCGGTCGCGACGACCGGGCGCTGGAGATCCTGAAGGCCGCGCCGCCCGATGTGATGAACCACAACCTGGAAACCGCGCCGCGCCTGTACAAGGAAGCGCGCCCGGGCTCGGACTACCAGTTCAGCCTCAACTTGCTGAAGAAGTTCAAAGCGCTGCATCCCGATGTGCCGACCAAGAGCGGCATCATGGTGGGCCTGGGCGAGACCGACGAAGAGATTCTGCAGGTGATGCGCGACATGCGTGCCCACGGCATCGACATGCTGACCATCGGGCAATATCTGGCACCGAGCGGCCACCACCTGCCGGTGCGCCGCTATGTGCACCCGGACACCTTCAAGATGTTTGAGGCCGAGGCCAAGGCGATGGGCTTCACCCACGCCGCCGTGGGCGCGATGGTGCGCTCGTCGTATCACGCCGATCAGCAGGCAGCTCATGCGGGTGTGAGCGACGCGGTCTGAGTGGCTGTGGGTCGTTGAAGTTGAATGTTGCGGGGCCTGCGGGCCCCGCGCTGCATGTTGGCGAGGCGCTCAGGTCGAGCGTGCGCCGGGTCAGGCCAATCAGGCCTGCTTGAGCAGTGTGTCGAGCAAGATGTGCAGCTGCGCGAAGTCGGGGGCGCCGACGTAGCGCTTGACGATGTTGCCCTGCTTGTCGATCACGAAGGTGGTGGGCGTGAGCCGCACTTCGCCGAACTGCTTGGCGATCTCGCCCGTGTTGTCGATGGCCACGCCGAACGGCAGCTTGCGCGTCTCGGCAAAGTTGGCCACGTACACCGGCGGGTCATAGCTCATGGCCACGGCCACGGTCTCGAAACCACGGCCTTTGAATTTTTCGTAGGTGGCCATCACCTCGGGCATCTCGTGCACGCAGGTGGTGCAACTGGTGGCCCAGAAGTTCACCAGCACGACCTTGCCTTTGAGCTGCTCGGTGCTGGTCTTGCTGCCATCGAGCAAGGTGTATGCGACTTGTGGCGCAGCCTCGCCTTTCGGTGTGGCACCGAACATGAAGTAGCCGCCCACGCCGATGGCCAGGGTGGCTGCCAATGCGGCAAGATGGCGTTTTGTGGTCATGGGAGCAGTTCCAGATGAAGCGTCGACAGTTTACGGCAGGGCTTGGTGTGGCGGTGGTCGCGCCCTTGATGGGGGGCCATGTCCCGGCGCATGCCGCAGTGGCCCAGGCCGATGCGGCGGCCGGCATTCGCGCCGCGTTGACCCGCGGTGCGGAGTCAGCGGTCGGTTTGCTGGGCGCCCCCGATGGATTCCTGGGCAACCCGAAAGTTCGCATTCCTTTGCCGGGCGTGCTGAAAAACGCGGCGAAGCTGTTGAAGGCCACCGGTCAGCAGCAGCGCTTGGACGATCTGGAAACCGCGATGAACCGGGCCGCTGAAGCCGCTGTGCCCGAAGCGCGCACCCTGCTGGTGGCCGCCGTGCGCAACATGAGCGTGGCCGATGCCAAGCAGGTGATCACCGGGGGAGATGACGCTGCCACCCAATTTTTTGCGCGTCAGACGCGCACACCGCTGGCGGCGAAGTTCCTGCCCATCGTCACCAAGGCCACCGAGCAGGTGGCGCTGGCCGACAAGTACAACGCAGTCGCGGGCAAGGCCGCGGGCTTGGGGCTCATCAAGGGCCAGGACGCCAACATCCAGCAGTACGTGACTGAGCGTGCGCTGGACGGGCTGTTTGCGATGATTGGCGAAGAAGAGCGCCGCATCCGCCAAGACCCGGTGGGCACCGGGAGCGCCATTTTGAAGAAGGTGTTTGGCGGCCTGAAGTGAGCCTGCCGGTTGGCCTGGGTGGCGCGCCAGCCGGCGCACCCGGTGTCGCCCAGCCGCTCAGATCATCTTGGAAAGCTCAAAGATCAGCACCGAGGGCAAGGTGCCTTCGATGACATCGCGGCCAATGCGGGCCATGCTCTTGCCGTCAAAGCCCGACATTTCGAAATCTCGGCCCTCTTCGATGATTTCGATGAACACCGTGCCCGGTGCTTTCTCGACCAGCTTTTCGCGCCATTTGCGGAAGCGCTCGCCGGTGAGGATGCCTTCCACGATGATGGCGTCGGGCTGGCTGTCTTCGCAAAACGCGGCGGCGTCGTCCACCGAGCCGACGATGTCGACCGTGAGCCCCATGCTCTGGATGGCGTCGCGCACCCGCACGCGCATGTCGCGGCGCGACGCGACCACCAGCACCTGGTGCCCCTCCAGCGGGCGCGAGTGGCCGGAGCTCGGAGCGCCCTGGTCGAAGTCCAGGCTGGTCAGACCCTCCACCTGCTCGTGCACGGTGCGCGGGAACTCCAGCGTCAGCGTGGTTTCCGAGGCGTCAACCTCGCGGGTGACCACCACGCCCATGTGGCCTGCGGTGAGGTCGAGCAAGCGCCAGCTGAGTGAGTCCAGCGCGGACGTGGCGGCTGTTTCCGTTCGGGCGCCCGGCGGGAGTTCGTCGGCCGGGCGGTGCGCAAAGCGGCATGTCAGCAGGGCGTTCACGGGCCAGGTTTTCAACGCGATGCGCCATTCCACCGGCGACCGGGCCTGCCGCGCCGCCCAGTCGAGGGCGGTGTCGATGAGGCCAAACATCAAGGACGGATCGACGATCACTTCGATCGGTTGGGTGCTGGCCTTGAGGCTCATGCCGAGCGAGGCCGGGTCGTCACCGCGCTGTTGCAGCGCTGACTTGACGTGATCGGCCAGGGAAAGCCGCTCGTACGACTGGCGCATGCGGCCTGTGGCCAGGCGCACCAGTTGTTGCGCGACCATCCCGGTTTGGCGGGCTTGCGCGATGTCTTGGCGCAGCGCCCGCAGGCCGGCGCGGTCGATGTGGCCTTCGCGTTCGAGGGTGGTGGCGCGGTCGAGGGCCGCGGTGAGCGGCCCGGCGATGTCCATGCCGAGGGCCGCCACCAAGTCTTGCCACCATTCGGTGCTCTTGGGTGTGATGGTGGCGGGCTTGGTGTCGATGGGGAGGGCGGTGAGGTCTGACATGTCCGAATCAAAAATCTGGGTGCCGACAGGCTCCTGGGAGCGCGCCCTGGGCCGAGTGGGCTGTTGCGCCGGCACGGCCCCAAGTGTGACGCGGAAGGGGGGCTTGACTTCGAGATCGGGCCTGAGGACCCTCTGAACTAGGGGGGGGCAGGTGCGGCGGCGCGTGGCCATGCGTCAGATGTTGCGTGACAAATTGCCGAATCTCGCGGTCGAATGCCGGGGGTAGCGCCCAGCCTTCCCCAGGCACATCATGCAGCGGTGGGACGGGGTGCCGAACCGATAATGGATTCATGAACTTGACTGCCGTCGCTCTTTGGGCCTGGTTGCCACTGGGGCTCGCCGCCTGCGCCCCTGCCTTGAACTGGCGCGATGTGCGTTGGGCAGAGGCGGACGTGATGCTGCAGTTTCCTTGCAAGCCCGACGTGGTGAGCCGCCAGGTGCCGTTGGCGGGGCGTCAGGTGCGCATGTCCCTGAGCTCTTGTCAGGCGGACGGCATCACGTTTGCACTGAGTCACGCCGAGTTCGCGACGACTGAGGAGGCGTCGTTGGCCTTGGCGAGCCTGCGCGATGCTGCGCGCTCTCATTTGGGCGGCGAGGCGCAGCAGATGCCGATGGTCGCGGTGCCGGGCATGGCGCAGCACCCGGGGTCGCAGCGTTGGCGGGTGCGCGCGCAGCGGCCCGGTGGGGCGGGTGAGTTGCAGCAGCAGGTGTTGCTGTTCACCCGCGGCGCGCGCGTCTACCAAGCCACCCTGATGGCGGAGCGGCCGCGCGACGACGCTGCCGACACCTTCTTCGCCAGCCTGCGTTTGCCGCACTGATGTGAGACGTGTGGGGTGTGGTGCGGCGACGTGGGGGGCGGTCTGGCGCCCGGGCGCGGCGCGCTGATGCATCAAGCCTGCCGGGCGAGGCTGCGGGCGTTGTGGGGCGGGCGAGCCACGCTGCCCGTTGGGCGTCGCGGTTGAGCGGATAATCTGCCGCATGGCTGGACTGCTGATCATTGCCCACGCGCCGCTGGCGTCTTCCTTGAAGGCGGTGGCGTGTCACACGTTTCCCGATTGCGGGGCGCAGTTGATCGCACTCGATGTGTGGCCTGACACGCCCATCGAAGAGGTGGAGGCCAGTGCCCGCGAGGCCTTGGAGCATGTGCGCGACCCCGATGCACTCATCTTCACCGATGTGTTCGGCGCCACGCCCTGCAATGTGGCGCAGCGCTTGGCCAGCAGCACCGAGGGGGGGCAGGTCAAGCTCATCGCCGGTGTCAATGTGCCGATGTTGTGGCGCTCACTCTCCTACGCCCACGAGCCGATCGACACGCTGGTGGTGCGTGCCATGGCAGGCGCGTCGCAGGGCGTGATGCACGTGGCCAGCTCCCGACCCCAGAACCAAGCTTCCAAACCAGGCGGACATGATCAGAACCACGCTCACCATCAGCAATAAACTCGGCCTGCACGCGCGGGCTTCGGCCAAGTTCACCAAGTTGGCGGGCGGCTTTCGGAGCGAGATTTTCATGTCGCGCAACGGCCGTCGCGTCAATGCCAAAAGCATCATGGGCGTGATGATGCTAGCCGCAGGCATGGGCAGCGAGGTGGAATTGGAAGTCGAGGGCGAGGACGAGCAGGCTGCCTCGGCCGCTTTGATCGCGCTCATCAACGACAAGTTCGGCGAAGGGCAGTGAGCTCCTGGCTTGTGCCCGTGCGGTGATCCGCGCCGGGTTCAGGCGCCCATGAAGTGACGCAGGTAGCGGGCCGGGAGGTCGGCGGTGCGCATCATCAGGGGCAGGTCGGCGGTGTTGAAATCGGGGTCCCATGCCGGGGCGCCGAGCAGCTTGGCGCCGCAGCGCAGGTAGCCCTTGATCAGTGCGGGCGGCTCGACATCCAGGCCGCGGTCCAACTCGTTCACCGGCAGCGGCAGGTGCGGCGTCACATGCCACTCTGCGGCGGCCAAGTGCGTCTGGCGCAGTTTGTCCCACAGGCTGGCGGCACTGTGGCCGCCGTCGCGGATGCCCACGCTGGCGCAGCCGACCATCGTGTCGAGCTTGTTACGCACCATGAACTCCGCCAGTGCGCCCCAGAGCGTCATGATGGCGCCGCCCGAGCGCCAAGCCGGGTCCACGCACGAGCGTCCCAACTCCACCATGCGTGAGCGCAGCGGATCGAGGCTGCTGAGATCAAATTCGGTGTCGCTGTAGAGGCCGCCGGCGCGGCGTGCGGCGTCAGGCGTCATCAGGCGATAGGTGCCGATGACGGGGCCTGGGGCGCCAGGGCGGCCGGGGGCGCGGACCAGCAGGTGTTCACAAAAAGCGTCGAAGCGGTCCACGTCGTGCCCCTTGGGTGCGCCATCGGGCGGTGCCAGGCGGGCGCCCATTTCGCCGACGAACACGCGGTAGCGCAGCCGCTGGGCTTCGCGCAGCTCGTCTTCGCTGCGTGCCCAGGTGGCTTCCAGCACCGGCGCCGCCTGCCGAGCCGGCGTGGCGGCCGCAGGGCTGCGCCGTGTGTCGCCGAGGATGAGTTGAGACAGGGGCAAGGTGGGCATGGGTAGTTCGCGCATGTCGGGCTCCGTGGGGCTGGCTCAGTGGATCTGGTCGTGATGCTCGGGCGCAGCCGTGACGCGGCCATGAAGACGCGATGAACGCTGGGTGACAGCGTTTGTGCGCCGAGCCCGAGAGGCTGGGCTGTCCCCAATGCGCCAAGCGCTGCGCCGCTGCTAGCATCGGCCCATGAGTTTTCAGGTTTTCGGTCAACCCGTGTCCCGGGGCGTTGCCATCGGTCGGGCGGTGCTGGTGGCTTCCAGCCGAGTCGACGTGGCGCACTACTTCATCGATGCCGTCGGCATTGATGCCGAGGTGGCCCGCCTGCGCGTGGCGCGCGACGCCGTCGCGAACGAACTGAGCACCTTGCAAAAAGACCTGCCCGACGATGCGCCCGGCGAACTGGCCGCGCTCTTGGACGTGCACCTGATGCTGCTGCACGACGACACCCTGGCCGTGGCCACCAAGCAGTGGATCCAGGAGCGGCACTACAACGCCGAATGGGCACTGTCGGCGCAGCTGGAGGTGCTGGCGCGCCAGTTTGACGAGATGGAAGACGAGTATCTGCGCGAGCGCAAGGCCGATCTGGAGCAGGTCGTGGAGGGCTTGCTGGGCGCTTTTATGATGTTTAGTCGTGTTTACTATTGTCTGGTTTTGGCATCTCGTTTGTCGTATCA
>JBEAOO010000128.1:0-8288 GCA_041164825.1 Pseudomonadota bacterium
CAGGTGGTCACGCAGGCACCAAGAGCCCGTTTGCGTTGGTCCAGGAGATCCGCCAATGGTTTGATGGCCCGCTGGCGCTGTCGGGCGCCATCGCCTCGGGCGGCGCCGTGCTGGCTGCGCAAGCCATGGGTGCCGACTTCGCCTACATCGGCTCAGCCTTCATCGCCACCGACGAAGCGCGCGCTGCCGAGGCCTACAAACAAGCCATCGTCGACAGCGACAGCGACGACATTGTCTACAGCAACCTGTTCACCGGCGTGCATGGCAACTACCTGGCGCCGTCCATCCGCGCCGCAGGCTTGGACCCGGCCCACCTGCCCGAGAGCGACCCGAGCGCCATGAACTTCGGCGGTGACGCGGCCAAGGCCTGGAAAGACATTTGGGGTTGCGGCCAGGGCATTGGCGCCATCGACAAGGTGCAGCCTGCCGGTGAGCTGGTGGCGCAACTCAAGCGCGAGTATCTGGCAGCGCGGGCGCGTTTGGCGCTGTGAGTCGGGCAGGGCGGTGCTTCGCTGTGGCGCTCAGCCCAGCAGCGTGTCGCCCACTTCCAGCGTCGCATCGCAGCCACTCGCCGCGCTGATCCAGCGCAGCGTGCCGCGGCGCACGGGGCCATGCAACACCCGCGGCAACCAGGGCAGCACCTGGCCGGGCGCGCTGACCATGCCGCAGCGGTAGCGACCCTCGGCCTCAGACCAGAGCAAGGCCTTGCAGGCGCCGTGGCGCCGTCCGCTCACCAACACACCCAGCGGGCAGGGCTCGGCCGCGCAGCACACGCCGCAACCATTGCAGGCCTGCCCGGTGCCCGGTTTGGCCGGGGCATCGGGGTGCAGGTGGATGATTTGGGCGGTCGCGGACGACCTGAATTCGCGGCGTGAAGACGACATCAAGCCGGGAGTCTGATCGGTGTTTTCCCCGGCTGTCAGGAAAACAGAGGGTTCGGAGGTGCGTAATTCAACGCACAACGACAAGTCGCAACAGTGCTAGAGTGCTGGATGTGACGCAACAGTTCCTTCTGTGTCCCCTTGCTGGTTCTTGAGACACAGTCAGCAAGGCGGGTCGCAATCCGCCTACCGGTCGAGCCGGGTCGTGGAAGGTTTATCAACCCATCGGAGCTCCGGAAACCGGAGCAAAAGGTGAGCGAAAGATGATGCAGCAATACGGGTCCAACTCGTACTTGTTCGGTGGCAATGCCCCGTACGTAGAAGAGATGTACGAGGCTTACCTCGACAATCCGGGCTCCGTGCCCGACAACTGGCGCGAGTATTTCGACGCGCTTCAAAACGTGCCCGCGACCGATGGCTCTGCCAGCCGCGACGTGGCGCATGCCCCGGTGATCGAATCCTTTGCGCAACGCGCCAAGTCGAACGCCTTCACCGTCAAAGCCAGCTCGACCGACCTCGCCGTCGCCCGCAAGCAGGTGCACGTGCAATCGCTGATTGCCGCCTACCGCTTCCTGGGTTCGCGCTGGGCCGACCTGGACCCGCTCAAGCGCACCGAGCGCCCGAAGATTCCTGAACTGGAACCGGCGTTCTACGACCTGAGCGAGTCCGACATGGACATCCCGTTCAGCGCCGCGAACACGTATTTCAGCAAGGCCGAGAACCTCAGCCTGCGCGACATCATGCAGGCGCTGCGCGAAACGTATTGCGGCTCCGTCGGTGCCGAGTTCATGCACTGCACGGACCCGACCGAAAAACGCTGGTGGCAAGAACGCTTGGAGAGCGCCCGCAGCAAGCCCACCTTCACCCCCGACAAGCGCAAGCACATCCTCGACCGCTTGACCGCGGCCGAAGGCCTGGAGCGCTACCTGCACACCAAGTTCGTCGGCCAAAAGCGCTTTTCGCTCGAAGGCAGCGAGAGCTTCATCGCGTCGATGGACGAGTTGGTGCAGCGCGCGGGTGAAAAGGGCGTGCAAGAAATCGTGATCGGCATGGCCCACCGCGGCCGCCTGAACGTGCTCGTGAACACCCTGGGCAAGATGCCCAAGGACTTGTTCGCCGAGTTCGACCACACCGCGCCCGAAGACCTGCCTTCGGGCGACGTGAAGTACCACCAAGGCTTCTCCAGCGACATCACCACCGCGGGCGGTCCGGTTCACTTGAGCCTGTCGTTCAACCCCTCGCACCTGGAAATCGTCAACCCGGTGGTCGAGGGTTCGGTCAAGGCGCGCATGGACCGCCGTGGCGACAAGACCGGTGAGCAAGTGCTGCCGATCTTGGTCCACGGTGACGCGGCTTTTGCCGGCCAAGGCGTGATCATGGAAACCCTGGCGCTGGCCCAAACCCGTGGTTACTACACGGGCGGCACGGTGCACCTGGTGATCAACAACCAGATCGGTTTCACCACCTCCGACCCGCGCGACACCCGCTCCACGCTTTATTGCACCGACGTCGTCAAGATGATCGAAGCGCCCGTGCTGCACGTGAACGGTGACGATCCGGACGCGGTGGTGTGGTGCACGCAGTTGGCCATGGACTACCGCCAACAGTTCAAGAAAGATGTCGTGCTCGACATCATCTGCTTCCGCAAGCTGGGCCACAACGAGCAAGACACCCCGGCGCTGACGCAGCCGCTGATGTACAAGACCATCGCCAAGCACCCGGGCACGCGCAAGCTGTTCGGTGACAAGCTGGTGGCGCAGGGCGTGCTGGCCGCTGACGGTCCGGACGAGATGGTCAAGGCCTACCGTGCCGCCATGGACGCGGGCAAGCACACGATTGATCCGGTGCTGACCAACTTCAAGAGCAAGTACGCGGTCGATTGGGCGCCGTTCCTGGGCAAAAAGTGGACCGATGCGGCCGACACCGCGCTGCCGCTGGCCGAGATCAAACGCCTGGCCGAGCGCATCACCACGATCCCGAAAAACTTCAAGCCGCACGCTTTGGTGGAAAAGGTCATTGCCGACCGCGCCGCCATGGGGCGTGGCGAGATCAATGTCGACTGGGGCATGGGCGAGCACTTGGCTTACGCCTCGCTGGTGGCGTCGGGCTACCCGGTGCGTCTGTCGGGTGAAGACTGCGGCCGCGGCACCTTTGTGCACCGCCACGCCGTGCTGCACGACCAGAACCGCGAGAAATTCGACGAAGGCACCTACATTCCGCTGCAAAACATCGCAGACAACCAGGCCCCGTACGTCGTCATCGACTCGATCCTGTCTGAAGAAGCGGTGCTGGGTTTTGAGTACGGTTACGCCGGATCCGAGCCCAACACGCTGACGATCTGGGAAGGCCAGTTCGGCGACTTCGTGAACGGCGCGCAAGTCGTGATCGACCAGTTCATCGCCTCCGGCGAAGTGAAGTGGGGCCGTGCCAACGGCTTGGTGCTGATGCTGCCGCACGGCTACGAAGGTCAAGGCCCGGAGCACAGCTCGGCCCGCCTGGAGCGCTTCATGCAGTTGTCTGCTGACAACAACATGCAGGTGGTGCAACCCACCACCGCCAGCCAGATCTTCCACTTGCTGCGTCGCCAGATGGTGCGCCAGTTCCGCAAGCCGCTGATCATCATGACGCCGAAATCGCTGCTGCGTAACAAGGACGCGACCTCGTCGTTGTCCGAGTTCACCAAGGGCGAGTTCCGCACCGTGATTGGTGAGCTCAATGCCGACATCGACGCCAGCAAGGTCAAGCGCGTGATCGCTTGCTCGGGCAAGGTCTATTACGACTTGGTGAAGAAGCGCGAAGAGAAGAAGTCGCACGACGTGGCCATCATCCGCGTCGAGCAGCTCTACCCCTTCCCGCACAAGGCCTTTGGCGCCGAGCTCAAGAAGTACCCGAACGCCACCGACATCGTGTGGTGCCAGGACGAGCCGCAAAACCAGGGCTCCTGGTTCTTCGTGCAGCACTATGTGCACGAGAACATGCTCGACGGCCAGAAGCTCGGCTACGCCGGCCGCCCGGCCTCGGCATCGCCGGCAGTGGGTTACGCCCACCTGCACCAGGAACAGCAAAAGGCTTTGCTGGACCAGGCCTTCGCCAAGCTCAAGGGCTTCGTGCTTTCCAAGTAACGCTATCGCGGACGCTGGTGCGCCGCGAACGCCGCCCCCACGTCACCGCCTGCCTCACGGCAGCGGTGGCCGGGACGGCCAGCGCACGATGCGTCTATTGGCATCGAACAAGAGATACACAACATCATGGCAATCGTAGAAGTCAAAGTCCCGCAGCTGTCTGAATCCGTGGCTGAAGCCACCTTGCTGCAATGGAAGAAGAAGGCCGGCGACGCCGTGGCCATCGATGAGATCCTCATCGAAGTCGAGACCGACAAGGTCGTGCTCGAAGTGCCCGCTCCCGCCGCTGGCGTGATCATCGCCATCGTGCAAGGTGACGGCGCCACCGTGGCCGCCGATCAACTGATCGCCCAGATCGACACCGAAGCCCAAGCTGGCGTCGCTGCGCCGGCCGCCGCAGCCGCTGCGGCTGCCGCTGCCGCTGCCGCCCCGTCCGCCGACAAGTCGGGTGTGGCCATGCCTGCTGCCGCCAAGCTGCTGGCCGACAACGGCCTGGCGGCCAGCGCCGTGGCTGGCACCGGCAAAGATGGCCGCGTGACCAAGGGTGATGTGCTGGGTGCTGTGGCCGCTGCTGCTGCCAAGCCCGCTGCTGCGCCGGTGGCCGCGCCTGCTGCTGCCGTGGCCAAGCCGCTGCCCGCCGTGGCCGCACCGAGCGCACAAAAACTGGGCGACCGCCCGGAGCAGCGCGTGCCGATGAGCCGCTTGCGTGCCCGCGTGGCTGAGCGCCTGCTGCAGTCGCAGTCGATGAACGCCATCCTGACCACGTTCAACGAAGTGAACATGGCGCCGGTGATGGAGATGCGCAAGAAGTTCCAAGACAAGTTCGAGAAGGAACACGGCGTCAAGCTGGGCTTCATGAGCTTCTTCGTCAAAGCGGCGGTGCACGCCTTGAAGAAGTACCCGGTGTTGAACGCCTCGGTCGATGGCAACGACATCGTCTACCACGGCTACTTCGACATCGGCATCGCTGTGGGCTCGCCGCGCGGTTTGGTGGTGCCCATCATCCGCAACGCCGACCAGATGACCTTCGCCGAGATCGAGAAGAAGATCGCGGAGTTTGGCCAAAAGGCCAAGGACGGCAAGCTGGGCATCGAAGAGCTGACCGGCGGCACGTTCTCGATCTCCAACGGCGGCACCTTCGGCTCCATGCTGTCGACCCCGATCATCAACCCGCCGCAATCGGCCATCCTGGGCGTTCACGCCACCAAGGACCGCGCTGTGGTGGAAAACGGTCAGGTTGTGGTGCGCCCGATCAACTACCTCGCCATGTCGTATGACCACCGCATCATCGACGGCCGCGAAGCCGTGTTGGGCCTGGTGACGATGAAGGAAGCGCTGGAAGACCCGGCCCGCTTGCTGTTCGACATTTAAGTCGGCTCACTGGATCGACGCAGCGCCCCTTCGGGGGCGCTTTGCCACGCACTTGAGGAAACACCATGTCCAAACAATTTGACGTCGTCGTGATCGGCGGCGGCCCCGGCGGCTACATCGCTGCCATTCGTGCGGCCCAACTGGGCTTCAACACCGCTTGCATCGACGAGTGGAAAAACGCCGCCGGCGGCCCGGCCCCGGGCGGCACCTGCACCAACGTCGGTTGCATCCCGTCGAAGGCGCTGCTGCAGTCGAGCGAGCACTTCGAGCAGGCCAACCACCACTTCGCCGACCACGGCATCAGCACCGGCAAGGTGACGATGGATGTGGCCAAGATGGTGGCGCGCAAAGACACCGTTGTGAAGCAAAACAACGACGGCATCCTGTACCTGTTCAAGAAGAACAAGGTCAGCTTCTTCCACGGCCGGGGCTCGTTTGCCGCCGCCAAGGATGGTCTGTACGAGATCAAGGTGGCCGGCGCCGCTGAAGAAGTTGTCACCGCCAAGCATGTGGTGATTGCCACCGGCTCCAACGCACGTCAGTTGCCGGGCGCGGAGTTCGACGAAGTCAACGTGCTGTCCAACGACGGCGCGCTGCGCATCGGCGCGGTGCCGAAGAAGCTGGGCGTGATCGGCTCGGGCGTGATCGGCCTGGAAATGGGCTCGGTCTGGCGCCGTCTGGGTGCTGAAGTGACCGTGCTGGAAGGTCTGCCGACCTTCCTCGGCGCCGTGGACGAAGGCGTGGCCAAGGAAGCGCTGAAGCAGTTCACCAAGCAAGGTCTGAAGATCGAGCTGGGCGTGAAAATCAGCGACGTGAAGGCCGGCAAGAAGGGCGTCACCGTGTCCTACGCCAACGCCAAGGGCGAAGCCCAAGAGCTGGCTGTTGACAAGCTGATTGTCTCGATCGGCCGCGTGCCCAACACCATCGGCCTGAACGTCGAAGCCGTCGGCCTGCAGCTCGACGAGCGCGGCGCGATTGTGGTCAATGGCGACTGCCAGACCAACCTGCCCAACGTCTGGGCGGTGGGTGACGTGGTGCGTGGCCCGATGCTGGCCCACAAGGCCGAAGAAGAAGGCGTGGCGGTGGCCGAGCGCATCGCTGGCCAACACGGCCACGTCGACTTCAACACCATCCCTTGGGTGATCTACACCAGCCCGGAGATCGCTTGGGTTGGCCGCACCGAGCAGCAGCTCAAGGCCGATGGCGTGGCCTACAAAGCGGGTCAGTTCCCGTTCTTGGCCAACGGCCGCGCCCGCGCGCTGGGTGACACCACCGGCTTCGTCAAGATCTTGGCCGATGCCGCGAGCGACGAAATCTTGGGCGTGCACATCATTGGCCCGCAAGCCTCGGAGCTGATTGCCGAAGCGGTGATGGCGATGGCCTTCAAGGCCTCGTCGGAAGACATCGCCCGAATCTGCCACGCACACCCCTCGCTGTCGGAATCGACCAAGGAAGCCGCCCTGGCGGTGGACAAGCGCACGCTGAATTTCTGATTCGGCATCTGCGTTGATCAAAGGGGGCGGCGCGAGTCGCCCCTTTCTTCGTTTTGAAAAGTCCAGGCATGACCACCGTCACCGAGCTCTACCAGCAGACCCTCACCGAGCGCGGCTACCAGAGCGACCCGGCGCAGCTTCGCGCTGTGGCCGCCTTGCAGCGCTGCCAAGATGAGTGGGCGGCCTACAAAGCGCGCCGCGGCAATGCCGTCACCAAAATGCTGGTGCGACCACCGATTCCGCGTGGTGTCTACATGTTTGGCGGGGTGGGGCGCGGCAAGAGTTTTTTGATGGACGCGTTTTTTCAGGCCGTGCCACTGCAGCGCAAAACGCGCCTGCACTTCCACGAGTTCATGCGCGAGGTGCACCGCGAGTTGCAAGATCTGAAGGGCCTGCAAAACCCGCTCGAAGAGCTGGGCAAGCGCATTTCGCGCCGCTACAGGCTGATCTGCTTCGATGAATTTCACGTCGCCGATGTGACCGACGCGATGATTTTGTACCGGTTGCTGGAGTCGCTGTTTGCGCACCGGGTGAGCATCGTCACCACCTCCAACTTCGAGCCCGATGGCCTCTATCCCAACGGCCTGCACCGCGATCGCATCCTGCCCGCGATTGAGCTGTTGAAGGCCAACCTGCAGGTCATCAACGTCGACAACGGCACCGACTACCGCAGCCGCTCTCTGCACCAGGTGAAGCTCTACCACTGCCCACTGGGCGCCGAGGCCGATGCCGAAATGGCCGCGGCATTTGACGCCCTGGCCGAAACGCGCGATGACGACCCGGTGCTGCGCATCGAGCAGCGCGAGATCCGTTCGCGCCGGCGCGCGGGTGGCGTGGTGTGGTTTGATTTCAAAGACCTGTGCGGCGGCCCGCGCTCGCAAAACGACTACCTCGAAATCGCCACCCAGTTCCACACCGTGCTGCTGTCGGACGTGCCCTACATGCCGGTGCGCCTGGCCTCTGAAGCGCGCCGCTTCACCTGGCTGGTGGACGTGCTTTACGACCGCCGCGTCAAGCTGATCATGTCGGCCGCCGTGCCTCCTGAGCAGCTCTACACCGAAGGCCCGATGTCGCACGAGTTCCCGCGCACGGTGTCGCGCTTGAACGAAATGCAATCGCAGGAGTTCTTGGACCTGGAGCGCCGCGAGGTGGACACCTCGTTGACCTGAGCGAGCGATTTCCCCCTCAAACAAGGCACAACTCGGCCTGTCGGCTCTCGGTACCTTGCCGCCGCGGGTTTGAGCGTCATAGGCCGTTTGCAGTTCGATGATCGCCGCCCCTCAAGCACCGCGGTCTGCGTCCAAGTGGCACGCCACCACCGGTTCAGGGAGCGCTGTGCCGCATTCGCTTTGCGCAGGTCAAGGGGGAGCCGGCCGAAGGCCGGCGGAGGACACGGAGCAAAGCGAAAGCGGCGCAGTGCT
>JBEAOO010000129.1:0-12693 GCA_041164825.1 Pseudomonadota bacterium
CGGCGAACCTCATGCCGGGGTTGGCGCTCGGAGCGCTGCGCCGCATTCGCTTTGCTCCGTGTCCCCCGCCGGCCTGCGGCCGGCTCCTCCTCTGACCTGCGCAAAGCGAATGCGGCACAGCGCTCCCCACACCGGTGGTGGGCATGCATCGACGGCGCGTGTCACTGTGCTGGCGGGGCGGTGATGGGCCGGGGCGATGTGCGGAGGTAAAGGGGGAGGGCCCGCGCAGCGGGTCCGGAGGACACGGAGCACATCGGCCCGGCCCATCGCCGCCCTCGCGCCGATCGTCGAACGCGAAGCCATCAAACCCACAGGCGCATCAAACCACCGAATCCGCCCCCTTGCGCTGCATGCGCGCGTGGGTGGCCTCGGCAAAGGGCAGCCAGCCGCCTTTGTGCCAACGCCAGTACATCAGCAGGCCGCGGATCCACTCGTCGGCCGAGTAGGCAAACCAGATGCCCACCAGGCCGAAGTGGCGGCCCAGCACCAGCGAGCCCACACCCAGCACCAGCAGCTGCGAGCCGATGCTGGCTGCGGCCGGATACACCGCGTCGCCCGTGGAGCGCAGCACGCCGTTGAGCACCAAGTTGAAGACCCGGCCGGTTTCAAGCAGCACCGAAATCCACAGCAGCGTTTGTGCCGCCTGGATCACCACCGGGTCACGCGTGAAGGCGCGCATCAACCACGGCGCGCCCAAGGCCGCCAGCACCGCCAAACTGCCCGAGGCCAACAGGCCATTGCGCACCGCCTTGCGCACCAGTTTGCGCGCCTCGTCAAACTGGCCCGCGCCAATCAAGCGGCCCACCATGATCTCGCAGGCCCAGCCGATGGCTAGGCTGATCAGCAGCACGTACTTCAGCAACTGCAGCGTGTAGGCCTGGGTGGCGAGTGCGGCCACGCCATGCTTGGCGGCGGCGGCCAGTGACATCAAAAATGCGATGCGATAACCCAGCTCCAGGGCCGCGCCCGGCACGCCGATGCGCAACATGGGGGTGAGCGCACGCACCGTGCAGGCCCACCAGTCGCGCCACACCGGCACCAGGCTCATGCGGGTCTTCCACAACCACAGGTGCAGCACCAGGCCCAGCAAGCGGCTCACCGCATAGGCGATGGCGTAGCCGTAGAGGCCCAGCCCCTCCCAGCCGCCCACCCCGCGCATCAACACCGCGGCCAGCAGCAGGTGGGTGCCGTGCATGGCCAGCATCACATACAGCGTGGCGCGCGCTTGCAGGTGAGCGCGCAAGATGCTGGCCATGGTGAGGTTGTAGGCGTCGAGCATCAGCCCCACGGCCAGCACCTGCAGATAGGGTGCAGCCAGCGCCACCACCTCGTCGGGCGTGTTGAGCAGGTCCAGAATCGCCCCATTGCCCAGCGACACCAGCGCCACCGCCAGCACCCCCACCCAGGTGCAGGCGGCCAAGGCGGTGAGCGTGGTGCGGCGCACGGCTTGCACCTGCTGCCCGCCCAGCAGCTGCGTGATGACGATGCCCGAACCGATGGCCAGCACGCGGAACAAGACGAACAGCGTTTCGAGCACCTGGTTGCCCACGCTGAAGGCGCCGGCTGCGGCGTCCGACGTGTGCGAGGCCAGCCACAGGCCCGCCATCGCCACCGTCATGCCCACCAAAAATTCGCCAAGAATGGGGCCCGCGATCGGGTTCAAGCGGGTGGAGTGCGTGGTGGTCATGGACAGGGAAACAACGGCGGGCGCGGTGCGGGCCATTGTGGGCTGTAACCCGGCTGAAACCCAGCCCCCAGCGATGGGATCTCGCCCCCCACGCCAGCTGCCGCATCCCACGGCGTGGGCCAGGGGCGGGCTTCGCTTGGCGGCCCGTGGGCGCCGCTGGCGCGGCCCCGATAATCGCCCGCCATGGCCCCTCCACGCTCCCCTCCTGCACCGCGCCGCGCCGCCGCGGCTGCCCGTCCTGTGCTGCCTTCTGCCGCCGTGCAAGCCCGCTTCATGGCGCTGGGCCAGCAGGTGCGCGCGCTCAACGCGGCGGGTGACTTTGAGGGGGCGCGGCAGGCCGCCACGCAAGCCCTGGCGCTGGCCCCCGGCCACCCCATCGTGCTGGCCGATCTGGCGCTGTGCCAGATGCGGCTGAACGACTTCGACGCCGCACGGCTGACCTATCTGCAAGCCGTGCGCGCGCAGCCCGACAACGAGAACACGCTCGACGGCTTGGCCGAATGTTGTGGTCGCTCGGGCCGCCTCGATGAGGCGGCCACACACGGCCGGCGCGCACTCGCGCTCAAGGCCGCGCAAGTGGCCGGCCAGCCCGCGTGGCCGCTGCCCGCAGCGCAGCCACCCGCGTTTGACGCCAGCCGCCCCGAGCGCAACCTGGTCGTCTTCACGCTCTTTGGCGCCAACCCGCGCTACTGCGAAACCGCGCTGATGAACGTGCTCGACGTGGCCCGCCTGCTGCCCGGCTGGCGCTGCCGCATCTACCTCGACGCCAGCGTGCCCACCCACGTGCAGCAGCGCCTGGCCACGGCCGGGGCGCAGCTGGTCGACATGGGCTCCCACCCGGCCCGTGCGATCCACCCGCTGATGTGGCGCTTTTTGGTGTTGGACGATCCCACCGTGGACCGTTTTCTGCTGCGTGACGCCGACTCGCTGGTGAGCGAGCGCGAAGTGGCCGCCGTGCAAGCTTGGCTGGACAGCGGCCACTGGTTCCACCTGATGCGCGACTACTGCACCCACAGCGAGCTGCTGTTGGCCGGCATGTGGGGCGGCTGCGGCGGGGTGTTTCGCGGCGTGGCCACGCAGCTGCTGGACGCCACGCGCCGGCCGCCGCAACTGGGCACGCGCTTGATCGACCAGCACTGGCTGCGCAGCCACGCCTGGCCCACGGTGCGGCAAAGCGTGTTGGCGCACGACACGGTGTTTGGTTTTGACGGCGGACTGCCCTTCCCCACGCACCCGCCCGTGGCCTCAGACATTGAGTTTCACGTCGGCATGAACATGGGCTCGGCCCACATCGGCGCGGCCACCTCGGCGCCCGATGGCACGCCCATCACCTGGTGCCTCGTCGACCTGGCGGTGCAGCGCGAAGTCTGCCGCTACAGCACGCCCGCCCGAGGTGGCCGCTGGGGCGCCGACCTGCCGCGCCTTTACGCCGTGCAGCTGCAAGCCGGGCGCTGGCGCTGTGATGTGATGCCCTGAAGCGGGATCAGCAAGATCAGCCCTCGATCAAGCCCCAGCGCAGCGCCACCAGCGTGAGCTCCGACTGGTTGCCGGCGCCGAGCTTTTGTTTGACGTGATAGAGGTGGGTGCCGACCGTGCTGGCCGAGAGGTTCAGGTTGACGGCAATCTGCGCCACGCTCAGCCCGCGCGCCAGTTGCACAAACACCGCGAACTCGCGCTCGCTCAAGGCCTCGGCGGGGTTGTCGTCGCCGTCGAGCTGCGCCAGGGCCAGGGCTTGCGCGGTGTGCGGGTCGAGGTAGCGCTGGCCCCGCGCCACGGCGGTGACGGCCTCGGTCAGCGCCTCGGGCGCGCTGCGCTTGGCCAAATAACCCAAGGCGCCGGCCTTCAGCACGCGGCGCGGGTGCACCGTGTCCTCAAACGCCGACAGCGCCAGGATGCGCGCCTCGGGGTGCTGCGCCAGCAGCCGGCGCACCGCCTCCATGCCGCCCATGCCGGGCATGGCCAGGTCCATCACCACCACGTCGGGGCGGTGTTTGGGATAGTCGGCGCAGGCCTGCTCGCCGCTGCCGCATTCGGCCACCACCTCGGCCAGTGCGTCGCTCAACAACATGCGAAACCCCATGCGCACCAAGGCGTGGTCGTCCACCAGCATCACGCGGATCGGCGCGTTCATGGCATCGGCCGGTGGGGTGCCGACACAGCGCGAGGCAAGGGCAGGCGCACGCGCAAACACAGGCCTTGCGGCAGCGCGGGCGCGAGCTGGAGCTCGCCACCCAGCGCCTGGGCGCGCTCGGCCAGCCAGCGCAAGCCGTGGTGGCCGGGGCGGCCTTCGGCACCCGGCGCCAGGCCCACGCCGTTGTCCTGCACCTCGATCTGCGCCTGCGCGCCGTCCACCTGGAGGCGGATCTGCACCTCGCTGGCCTGGCCGTGGCGCAGCGCGTTGGTGAGGCCCTCTTGCGCACTGCGATACAGCGTGAGCGCGGCATCGGCCGAGAGCGGTGTGTCGCCCGCGGCGCTGTGCAGCGTGAGGCTCAGGCCAGGTTGACTGCGACGGGTGCGCTCGGCCAACTCGGCGAGCGCATCGGCCAGGCCAAACCGGTCGAGCACCAGGGGCGCCAAGCGGGGAATGATGCTGTGCATGGCGTCATACAGGCGCGAAGATTCATCGGCAATCACGCGCGCGGCCTGCTCGCTGCCGGCGTCCACACCCTGGCACCGCTGGGCGATGCTGAGCGCCATGCTGCGCATGGCCGTCACCGATTGGCCCAGCTCGTCGTGCAGCTCGCGGGCAATCAGGCGGCGCTCGGCTTCGAGCTGTTGGTCGATCCACTGCGTGAGCTCGCGGCTGCCGGCCAGCTCGCTCTCGGCCTGCGCGGCGCGGCGCTCGGTGGCCAGGTGGTTGCGCAGCACGCCCACCATGCGGTTGAAGGCGGCGCCAATCGCGCCCGCCTCGGCGCCGCGCAGCGGCGGCAGCATGACGTCAAAGCGCCCGGCCTCCAGCGCACCCAGCGCACCCACAATCTGCCCCAGCGGCTGCACCGCCTGGCCCACGCGCCAAAACACCAGCGCGTTGACGGCCGCCAGCAGCAGCAAACCGGCGGCCAAGAGCATCAGCAGGTCGTCCCAGGCGTCGAGCACGGCGCGGCTGGCATTGCTGCGTATCTGCAGGCCGCTGCCATCGGCAAAGTCGATGCGCTGCTCGGCCAGCGGCGGCGCAATCAGCCCGGCAAACCAGGTGGGCGCCTCGCGCCCGGCTTTGTAGGGCGAGAGCGGCGAGCTGTAGAGCAGCTGCCCTTGGGCGTTGCGCAGCGTGATGTCGTTGGAGCGCACCCGCCCCAGGCCTTGCAAAAACGCCTGCATCGCCGGCGCGCCCTCGCTGGTGTAACCCCAGGCCAAGCGCTTGAGCAGCTGCGAAGCCACGCGGTTGGCGGCCACCACCTCTTCGTGCACCGAGTCGCGCATGGCGCGGAACTGCAGGCCCAGCACCAGCGCCAGCAGCAGCGCCGTGAGCCCGCCCACCAGCAGGTTGATTTGTGCGCGCAGGCTCAACATGGCTGAGCCTGAGCTTGCGCCTGCACCAACAGCCAGCGCCCCGCATCCTGCAGGGCCGCTTGCATGGCCGGGTGGGCCAGGCGGTGGCCGGCCTCGGGCACCCAGCGCAAGGTGCTGCCGGGCAAGGCCTGGTGCAGCGCCTGCGCGCCCTCGGCCGCGCACACGCGGTCGGCGGGCGAATGCAGCAGCAGCGTGGGCACGGCGGGCACCTCGGCACAGCGCGCCAGCAGGCTGCGCTCGCGCAAGCCACCGCCATCGGCCAGCAGGTGCAGCATCACGTTCAGGCGGTCCACCGCCGCGGCCAGGGTGTCGGGCGTCCAGGTGGGGGGCACGTCGCCGCAGCGCGCGGCCTCGTGCGCCACCCAGGCGGTGGCCAGTTGCTCGCGGCGCGGGGCATCGGCCGCACGCCACAGCGGCACGATGCCGGGCCACAGCGCCGCCACCGGCTGGCCGGCCACCGCGGCCAGCGCGTGGGCGTCGTCCAACATGGCCGCCACGTCGGCATCGCGCCCCAAAAAAGTGGCGCGCAACACCAGCCCCGCCACCGCTTGCGGCGCATCGGCCGCGTGGCGCAAGGCCAGCGTGGCGCCCCAGGAGCCGCCCACCACCCACCATCGGGGCGCGCCCAGGTGGGCATGCAGCGCCCGCAGGTCGGCCAACAATTGCGCCACGCTGAGCGCGTGCGTGGCACCGCGCGGCGTGCTGCGGCCGGCACCGCGCTGGTCGGGCGTGATGAGGCGGCAGCGCGCCGGATCGAAACCCTGGCGCTGCAGCGGCGTGCTGCCACTGCCGGGGCCGCCGTGCAGCAGCAGCACGGGCACGCCATCGGGCGCGCCCCACTGCTGCACATGCAGGCGGTGGCCACCGGCAGCGGGCAGCCAGCCGGTGTCGAGCAAAGGCCAGTCGGCGGCGGAAGCGGCAGAGGCAGCAGAAGCGGCGGAGGTCGTCATGGGGCGGGCAGGCACGGGCGCCATCGTATGCGGGGCGCGGGGCGGAAAGTGCGCGGAAGCCTGGCCGGCCCACCAAGCCGCAGCGATTCATGATTTTCATGAGCCCGCATTCATGGCCCGCCGGCTGGCGACCGCGGCCCGGGCCGCGCACCATCGGTCATGGGTTGCCCACAACCCCGCTGCGCCGGCTGGTGCAGTGAACTTCGACAGGAGACGCCCCATGCAAACCACCACCATCGCCACCCCCACCTGGCAAACCCCGACCGCCATTGATTTCCGCTTCGGCTTCGAGATCACGCTCTACATCGCCGCGCGCTGAGCGCTGCCCGCTGGCGCGGCAGCCTGCTGCGCCAGCTCGGAACGAATCGGCCCCGAATTTTCGAGACGACCCATGCGCATCACCATCCTCGGCTCGGCCGCAGGCGGCGGCTTTCCGCAGTGGAACTGCAATTGCCGACAATGCGCCGGCGTGCGCAACGGCACGCTGCGCTGCAAAGCGCGCACCCAATCGTCGATCTTCATCCGCCCCGACGACAGCGCCGACGGCCTGCTGCTCAACGCCTCGCCCGATGTGCTGGAGCAAATCCGCAGCCACCCGGCCCTGCAACCGCAACGCGCCCAGCGCGACACCGCCATCGCCGGTGTGCTGCTGATGGACGGGCAGATCGACCACGCCACCGGCCTGTTCATGCTGCGTGAGCGCGGGCGGCCGCTGCCGCTGTGGTGCACCGACCCGGTGTTTGAAGACCTCAGCACCGGCAACCCGGTGCTGAGCGTGCTGAGCCACTACTGCGGGGTCGATCGCCAGCGCATCGCGCTCGATGGCGCCAGCTTCAGCGTGCCGGGTGTGCCCGGCCTCACTTGGCGCGCGCTGCCCCTGAGCAGCAAGGCCGCGCCCTACTCACCGCACCGCGACGCGCCCGTGCCGGGCGACAACATCGGCCTGATCGTGCACGACACGGCCCGCAACACGCGCCTCTTTTACGCGCCCGGCTTGGGCGAGATCAGCCCGGCCGTGTTCGACGCCATGCAGCAGGCCGACGTGGTGATGGTGGACGGCACCTTTTGGCGCGACGACGAGATGCAATCGCTCGGCCTGAGCCCCAAGAGCGCGCGCGACATCGGCCACCTGCCGCAGTCGGGCGAGGGCGGCATGCTGAGCTGGCTGGCCCGCCTGCGCCCCAGCACCCGCAAGCTGCTCATCCACATCAACAACACCAACCCCATCCTCGACGACGACTCGCCCGAGCGCGCCACCCTGGCCCGCCATGGCGTGGAGGTCTGCGAAGACCGGATGCAGATTGATCTTTGAGAGCCCCCCATGCGCGCCGACATCCTGCAAGCCCACACCCCCGCCCTGCCGAGCGACGGCCCGGCCTGGGACCGCGTCAGCTTCGAAGCCCAGCTGCGCGAGCGCGGCCGCTCGTACCACATCCACCATCCGCTCAACCGTCACCTCAACGAAGGCCGGGCCACGCCCGAGCAGGTGCGCATCTGGGTGGCGAACCGCTTTTATTACCAGATCGCCATCCCCATCAAAGACGCCAACGTGATGGCCAACTGCCCCGACCGCGAGGTGCGCCGCGGTTGGGTGCAACGCATCCTCGACCACGACGGTTTCACGCTCGGCAGCGTGCACGACGAGGGCGGCATCGAGGCCTGGCTGCGCCTGGCCGAGGCCACCGGCCTGCAGCGCGAGGAAGTGCTCGACCTGCGCCACGTGCTGCCCGGCGTGCGCTTTGCGGTCGATGCCTATGTCAACTTCGCGCGCAAAGCGCCCTGGCAAGAGGCCGTGTGTTCCTCGCTCACCGAGCTGTTTGCGCCCGACATCCACAAGCAGCGCCTGGCCACCTGGCCCGGCCACTATCCCTGGATCAGCGACGCCGGCCTGAGCTACTTCCGCAACCGCGTCAGCCAAGCGCGGCGCGACGTAGAGCAAGGCCTGGCGCTCACGCTCGACCACTTCTGCACCCGCACGCAGCAAGAGCGCGCACTGCAGGTGCTGCAGTTCAAGCTCGACATCCTCTGGGCCATGAACGACGCCATGGCCATGGGCTGCGGCCTGGCCCACGAACTTCAGGGGCGCCGCGCATGAGCCCGCTGAGCGCCCGGAGCCAGCCGCGCATTGCACCGGGCTTTCGCCTGCAGTGGGAGCCGGCGCAGGCTTGCCATGTGCTGCTCTACCCCGAAGGCATGGTCAAGCTCAACGGCAGCGCGGGCGAGATCCTCAGCCGCTGCGACGGCCAGCGCGATGTGCAGGCCGTGGTGGCCGAGCTGGAGGCGCAGTTTCAAGCCACCGGCTTGCTCGCCGAAGTGACGGCCTTCATCGACATGGCGGCCCAACAACGGTGGTTGCGATGGGAATGAGCGGGCCCACCCCAGCGCGCCCCGGCCCGCCGCTGTGGCTGCTGGCCGAGCTCACCTACCGCTGCCCACTGCACTGCGTGTTTTGCTACAACCCGGTCGACTACGCCGCCCAGGGCCCCGAGCTCAGCACGGCCGACTGGCTGCGAGTGCTGCGCGAAGGCCGGGCGCTCGGCGCCGTGCAGTGCGGCCTGTCGGGCGGCGAGCCGCTGCTGCGCGACGACCTCGAAGAGATCGTGGCCGAGGCCCACCGCCTGGGTTACTACACCAACCTGCTCACCTCCGGTGTGGGCCTCACGCCCGAACGCGCCCGCGCCCTCAAGGCCGCCGGGCTCGACCACGTGCAGTTGTCGTTCCAAGACTCCACGCGCGAGATGAACGACTTTCTCTCGCACACCCGCACCTTCGCGCTCAAGAGCCGTGTGGCCGCCACCATCAAGGAACAAGGCTGGCCGATGGTGATGAACGTGGTGATCCACCGCCTCAACATCGACCACATCGACCGCATCATCGCCATGGCCGATGAGATGGGCGCCGAGTACCTGGAGCTGGCCAACACCCAGTACTACTCCTGGGCCCTGCTCAACCGCCAGCACCTGCTGCCCAGCCACGCCCAACTGCAACACGCCGAAGCCGTGACCAACGCCTGGCGCGCCAAGCTGGCGGATCGCATGCGCCTGTTTTTTGTGGCCCCCGACTACCACGAAGGCCAGCCCAAAAAGTGCGTCAACGGCTGGGGCAGCATGTTCCTCACCGTCACGCCCGACGGCACGGCCCTGCCCTGCCACACCGCGCGCATGCTGCCCGGCCTGGCCTTTCCCCAGGTCACGCAGATGTCGATGAGTGACATCTGGTTTGAGTCCGAAGGCTTCAACCGCTACCGCGGCACCGCCTGGATGAAAGACCCCTGCCGCACTTGCGACAAAAAAGAAGAAGACCTGGGCGGCTGCCGCTGCCAAGCCTACATGCTGGCCCAAGACCCGGCCGCCGCCGACCCGGTGTGCAGCAAAAGCCCGCACCACGCCCAGGTGCTGGCGGCCGTGGCCCGCGTGGAAGCCGGAGCGCCGGTGGAACACCCGCTGGTGTTCCGCGACCCGGCCAACTCGCGGCGGCTGGGTGGCATGCCGGTGGCGCCGATCGGTGGGGGTTGAGGCGCTATTCAGCTGGTGAGGCACTGCGCTGGCAAGTTGGCGCTTGGGGGGCGGTGATGGGCCGGGCCGATGTGCGGCGGTCAAGGGGGAATGGCCGACCGACGGGGGGGCCTGGAGGACACGGAGCGCATCGGCCCGGCCCATCGCCGCCCGAGCGCCGACCTCCGAACGGTCAGCAGCAAGCAACGAGCGACGAGCAACGTCTTCAACGCCCATCGTCGCATCCCCGACAATCCCCCCATGTTGATTGATTTGAACCTCGCCGCCCCGACGCGGCCGAGGGCTGCGCGATGAAGCTGGCTCAGGTGTTGTTTTCGCAGGGCTTTGGTGCCCGCCGTGAATGTGAGGGGCTGATTGCCTCGGGCTTTGTGGCCATCGGCGGGCAGACGGTGGACGACCCGTTTGTCGAGGTCGAGCCCGAGGGCCTGAGCTTCACCGTGCGCGGCCAGGTGTGGCCGTATGCCGAGCAGGCGCTGATCTTGATGAACAAGCCGCAGGGCGTGGAGTGCTCGCAAAAGCCCAAGCACCACCCCAGCATCTACACCCTGCTGCCCTCGCCGCTGCGCCGGCGCGATGTGCAGAGCGTGGGCCGGCTTGATGAAGACACCACTGGCCTGCTGCTGTTCACCGACGACGGCGCGCTCATCCACCGCCTCACCTCGCCCAAGCACCACGTGCCCAAGGTCTACGAAGTGGGCTGCAAACACCCGGTGAGCGACGAACAAGTGCAGCGCCTCTTGGCCGGCGTCAAGCTGGTGGACGACCCGGCCACCGTGGCTGCTGCGGCGGCCGAGCTGACCGGCGAGCGCCCCGACGGCCTGCACGGCCTGCGGCTGACGCTGATGGAGGGCAAGTACCACCAGGTCAAGCGCATGCTGGCCGCGGTGAGCAACCGGGTGGAAGCGCTGCACCGCAGCGGCTTTGGCCCCATCCAGCTGGGCGCCGACGTGGCGCCGGGCCAGTGGCGTTGGGTGACGGCGGAGGAGCGCGCGGCACTGACCGCCAAGCCGGCCAAGCCGCCGAAGCCCGCAGCGGCTTGAGCCCGCATCGATAATCTCACCCATGCAGGTTTTTCGCGGCTTTCACCATCCCGGCATCGCGCCCGCGTGCGCGCTCACCATCGGCAACTTCGACGGCGTGCACCGCGGCCACCAGGCCATGCTCGCGCTGCTGCGCAACGAGGCCCAGCACCGCGGGCTGCCGTCGTGTGTGATGACCTTCGAGCCGCACCCGCGCGACTGGTTTGCGACTCGCGCTGGCAAGCCCGAGCTGGCGCCGGCACGCATCGCCACGCTGCGCGACAAGCTCACCGAACTGGAGCGCTGCGGCATCGACCAGGTGGTGGTGCTGCGCTTTGACGAGGCGCTGGCTTCGCTCAGCGCGGCCGACTTCATCGAGCGCGTGCTGCAGCAGGGCCTGGGTGCGCGCTACGTGCTGGTGGGCGACGACTTCCGTTTTGGCGCGCAGCGCGCCGGCGACTACGACATGCTCGACCGCGCCGGTGCGGCGGCTGGTTTTGACGTGGCGCGGCTCAACAGCTACCAGGTGCACGGCCAGCGCGTGTCGAGCTCGGCCGTGCGCGAGGCGCTGCAAGCCGGCAACATGGCGCTCACCGCCGAGCTGCTGGGCCGGCCCTACAGCATCAGCGGCCACGTGGTGCACGGGCGCAAGTTGGGCCGCTCGCTGGGCGCCAGCGCAGCGGGCGCCAGCGATGGTTTTCGCACCCTCAACGTGCGCTTCCCCCACGCCAAGAGCGCGGCCCACGGCATTTACGCCGTGCGCACCCACGGCCTGGTGGGCGAGCCGGTGTGGGGCGTGGCCAGCCTGGGCGTGCGCCCCACGGTGGAGAACGCCGGACGCGTGCTGCTCGAAGTGATGTGCTTCGATTGGCCGAGCGAACTGGGCGTGGAGGGGGGCTACGGTAAAATCGTGCGCGTGGACCTGCTGCACAAACTCCGCGACGAAGCCCGCTACGACGGCCTCGACGCCCTCACCGCTGCCATCCGGCAAGACGCGGTGAATGCGCGCGCGTTTTTTGCAGCCTCGTCGGCCGGGCACGCGGCCACCGGGCGCCAGACCACGCGCGACCGAATTTAAAGCTCGCCGCAACGCCTCATCCGTCGCTCTTCCCCGCCCTCCCCCGGCCGCAGCCCCTGCGCCGGGTCGCGATCCCCGGCAGCACCGCCCGCCGAGCCTCCCCTTTTTTGAGAACGCGTCTGCGGACGCGCTTGCGCCATGACCGAATCGACCCGCCCTGCGTCCTCCGACGCCCAAGCCGCCAAAGGCAAGGACGCCAAGCCCGAAGCCAACGCCTACCGCGCCACGCTCAACATGCCCGACACCGCGTTCCCCATGCGCGGTGACCTGCCCAAGCGCGAGCCGGGCTGGGTGAAAACCTGGAACGAAGGCGGCCTCTACAAACGCCTGCGCGACGCCCGCCAGGGCCAGCCGCTGTTCGTGCTGCACGATGGCCCGCCCTATGCCAACGGCAAGCTGCACATCGGCCACGCGCTCAACAAGGTGCTCAAGGACATGATCGTCAAGAGCAAGCAGCTGGCTGGCTTTGACGCGCAATACATCCCCGGCTGGGACTGCCACGGCCTGCCGATCGAGAACGCGATCGAAAAACTGCACGGCCGCAAGTTGAGCCGCGACGACATGCAGGCCAAGAGCCGCGCCTTCGCCACCGAGCAGATCAACCAGCAGCGAGAGGACTTCAAGCGCCTGGGTGTGCTGGGCGACTGGGAGCGGCCCTACCGCACCATGGATCACGCCAACGAGGCGGGCGAGTTGCGCGCCTTCAAGCGCGTGATCGAGCGCGGTTTTGTCTACCGCGGCCTGAAGCCCGTGTACTGGTGTTTTGACTGCGGCTCGTCACTCGCCGAGTTCGAGATCGAGTACGCCGACAAAAAGAGCGACACGCTGGACGTGGCCTTTGAGGCCAACGACGCCGCCGCCCTGGCCTCAGCCTTCGGCCTGAGCGCGCTGCCAGAATCCGTGAACACGGGCGCCAAGAAGGCCTTCGCCGTCA
>JBEAOO010000130.1:0-7737 GCA_041164825.1 Pseudomonadota bacterium
GATAACGTTTTCGCGCGATGTTGCACAACGAGCGTTATGTTAACCAGTGTAGAAAAAAACGCGCGTTTGATCTACTTTGCGAGGTCTGTTACGCTGCTTGCAGCGTAACCAACACCCTCGCAAGGGCCACCAGAATGACACCCACTGCATTGACCCCCGCACAGTTCGATGAAGCCTTGTCCGCGCTTGAGTGGAAGGGCACCGACTTCTGCGACCGCACGGGCCTGGTGCCCAACACTGTTTGGCGTTGGCGCAAAGAGGCGAACCCAATCCCCCTGTGGGTGGGGGAGTACCTTCGCGCCATGCTGGCCCTTCAGCGCCTGCATGCAGAGTTCGTGGCGCCGCGTCCGCATGTCCGCGCCAGTGCAGGCGCCAGCACTGGCGACGATGGCAAAATTGAGGGGCAGTGAACGGACACTGCAAGAACTTTTGCAAGAACTCCGGTTGTCGAAAAGTCAGGAAGCCAGTAACCATGCGGGTTTGCGGGCTTCTTTTGGTGGAGCCCCAGCCACCAAAAAAGTGTTTGCTTCGGCTGTCCGAACGCAAGCCGCAACGAAAGCCCGCCCTGTGCGGGCTTTTTTGCGTCTGGGCTGCGTGCCGGCCGGATCCGCGTGTGCGAGCCACCCATGAAATCCTCCATCCACATCGTCGACGTTGACCGCCTGGATACCTGGTCGCGCTACCGCCCGGGGCTGTGCGACAGCTGTGTGGCGAACTGCTGCACGATGCCGTTGGAGGTGCGCTTGTCGGACCTGGTGCGCTTGGGCTGGGTGGATGCGTTTGAGGCTGAGCATGAGGTGCCCAAGCAGATTGCCAAACGGCTGATGCAGGCCAAGCGGATTGAGCACTTCAATTTCCGCCACAGCATCTTCACGGTGGCGCGCCGGGCCAGTGGGGACTGCCAGCTGCTGGACGCGGTGACGCGGCGCTGCACGGTGTATGCGCAGCGGCCGGACACCTGCCGCAAGCACCCGCAGGTGGGGCCGCGGCCGGGGCATTGCCCGTATGGTGCCCGCACGCAGCGGGTGGCGCGGCCGGCGGATCCGGCCGAGTGATGTCGCCCCAAATGACGCAGTCGATGGACGTGGCCAAGCGGCCATGGCCCAGTGATGCAGACGATGGACGGCGCGACCCTCAGTGGCGCGTCGCGCCGCCCACGTTGAGCGCTGAAATCATCTCGGAGACGTCGCTGGCCGTTTGGCGCTGCTGAATGCTGGCTTCGGCGATTTGCGTGACGCTGCCTGCGGTGCGACCGACGCTTGCCAAGATGCCTTCAAAGCTGTGGGCGGCGGCCTGGCTCACTTCGGCGCCGGTTTGTACCTGCCGGGCGGAGTGCTCGATCAACTGGGCCACCTCGGTGGCGGCCAAGGCGCTGCGTTCGGCCAGGTGCCGCACTTCGGCGGCCACCACGGCAAAGCCGGTGCCGCTTTCGCCGGCGCGGGCGGCCTCGATGGCGGCGTTGAAGGCCAACAGGTGGGTTTGGTGGGCGATGTCGCCGATCACCTGAAGCGTGCCGGCCATGCGCCGGGTGCCGTCCTGGATCTGTCGGATCGCCTCCAGCGAGCGCTGCACGGCGGCGTGGCCGGTGTGGGCGGCGTGGGTGGAGGCGTGGGCCAGCTCTTGCGCCAAGCCCGATTGGGTGGCGATGGTGCCGATGCTGTGCACCAGGCTGTTGACGTTGCGCGCCATGTCTTGCGAGAGCAGGGCGATGCGCTGTTCGAGCTCCACTTCGCGGGTCACGTCGTAGGCGTATTTGACGACCTTGACGACGCGGCCGTTGAGGTCGCGAATCGGGTTGTAGGCGGCCTGGATCCAGACGTTGCGACCGAATTTGCCCACCCGGTGAAACCGTTTGCTGATGAAGTGCCCCTCGCTCAGGCGCAGCCAGAAGTCGCGGTATTCCACGCTGCGGGTGTACTCCGGCGAGCAGAACAGGCTGTGGTGCTGGCCTTCGATCTCGCGCAGCGCGTAGCCCATGGCGCTGAGGAAGTTGCGGTTGGCGGTGATCACGTGGCCGTCCAGGTCGAACTCGACCGTGGCTTGCGAGAGTTCGATCGCTTGGATTTTTCCCGCCGCCTCGGCGTTGTGCAGTTTGGCGGCGGTCACGTCGATGGCAAATTTCGCCACCCGCACAGGTTCGCCGGCGGCGTTGAAGATGGGGTTGTAGGTGGCTTGCAGCCAGACCTCACGGCCGCCCTGGCCGATGCGTTTGAATTCGCCGCTGCTGAACTCACCGCGGCCGAGCCGTTCCCAGAAGTGGGCATAGGCGGCGGTGCCGGTGTCGCCCGGTGGCATGAATTGGCGGTGGTGGTGGCCGGCGATGTCGCTCAGCCGGTAGCCCATGAGGTTCAGAAAGTTGTCGTTGGCCGAGATCACGCGGCCTGACAGATCGAATTCGATCACCGCTTGGCTGCGGTGAATGGCGGCAATCACCTGCTGCGGATCGGCGTCAACGGCGTGGGCGTCGGGGTTCAGGGTCGCATGCATTGCTGGCGGTGTCGGTCGACGGTCGGGTGGAAGGTAGGACGGGCGGGGAGAGGCCAAGCGCTCAGTGGCGCGCTTCGGGCAGGCGGAAGGCCGAAGCTGCCCGCACCAGCTCTTGCGCTTGTTGGTTCAGGCTGGCCGCGGCCGCGGCGCTTTCCTCCACCAGCGCAGCGTTTTGTTGGGTGGCGCGGTCCATTTGCGATACCGCTTGCCCCACCTCGTTCACGCCCTGGCTCTGGCTGGCGCTGGCGGCGCTGATGTCGCTGACGATTTCGGTGACGCGCTGGATGGCGCCGACGATCTCTGCCATGGTTTGGCCGGTCTGGTCGACCAGGGTGCTGCCGTGCTCCACGCGCTCCACGCTGGCGCTGATGAGGGCCTTGATCTCGCGGGCGGCGGCGGCGCTGCGCTGGGCCAGCGATCGCACCTCGGACGCCACCACGGCAAAGCCTCGGCCTTGTTCGCCCGCCCGGGCGGCCTCTACGGCGGCATTGAGCGCCAAGATGTTGGTCTGAAACGCGATGCCGTCGATCACGCCAATGATGTCGGCGATCTTGCGCGAGCTGGTGTTGATGTCGGTCATCGTCAACACCACCTGGCTCATCATCTCGCCGCCGCGGTGGGCCACGCTGGTGGCGCCCTCGGCCAGTTGGTTGGCCTGGGTGGCGTGTTCGGCGTTGGTGCGCACGTTGGCGCCCAGCGTGTCCATGGTGGACGAGGTTTGCTGCAGCGCGCTGGCCTGCTGTTCGGTGCGGTCGGACAGGTCTTGGTTGCCCTGCGCGATTTGCGTGCTGGCGGTGGCCACCAGGTGGGCGTTGTTCTGTACGTCGCGCACGATGTGCGCCACATGGGTTTGCATGCGCGCCAGGGCGGTCAGCAGACGCTGGGTTTCGTCGTTGCCGCTGGGGCTGATGTGCGCGGTCAGGTCGCCTTCGGCCAAGCGGTCGGCGGCTTGCACGGCCAGGTCCATCGGCACGGTGAGGCGGCGGGTCAGCCAGAGTGCGGCGGCCACCATCAGGCTGGCACTGGCCGCCAGGGTGACCATCAGCAACCACTGCGACTGCGCAACACGCTGCTTGGCGGTGTGGTTGAGGGCGGCGCCGGCGTCTTCGATGGCGCCGGAGAGGTCGGCCATTTGTTTCTCCAGCCGCACGAACGCCGCTTGCAAGTCGGGGCCGCCCTTTTCGGCCGCATCGGCGTCGGTGCGGGCCGACTGGATCACCCGATCGGCCGCGGCAATGTAGTCTTTGACGCTCGGGCGGGCGTTGGCGAGTGCGGCTTTGGCAGCGTCGCTGAGCGGCAGGCTGTCGAGCTTGGCGAAGGCGCCGTCGAAGGTCTCGCTGTGCTCCTTCAGCCCTTTGGCCGCCTCGTCGATGCGGGCGGGGTCTTTTTCCAGCGCGCCCAGCATGGCCAGTTGCGCGTCGCCGCGGATGGCGTCGTGCATCATGTCTGCCTCTTGGCTGGCCTGCAGCGCCACGCCGGCCTGGATGGCGCCGTCGATGGCCGAGCCCAAGCCCAGTGTGGACACCAGGCCAATGCCGCTGGCCACAGCGGCCAGTGCGGCGCCAAAGAGGCCAAAGGCCAAAATTTGAGAGCGAAGTTTCATGGGGGGCTTTCTGGTCAGGGCACGGCACGCGGAGGCGGTTCTGCCGTTGTCGACACTCTGCGGCGTTTCTTGATCTGGGGATCTCCCCATCAGCGCTGCCCGGGCCGGGCATTTCTGGCGATGGACCGCGCGGGCCCGATACTGCGGGCTTGTCCGACCCGCCTCTGCTGCCCGCCATGGCCCTGATCGACACCTTGCCCGCTCCCGTTGCGCCGCTGCGCTCGGTCTTGCCTGCCGACGATGCGCTGCGCGAGGCCGTGCACAACGAGGTGCACGCCCGCCCACCGGCGCGCATTCGCCTGCCGGCGCTGGTGGTTTATGTGGCGGTGCTCAACGAGGGCGTCAGCCGCGAGCAGGAGTGCGCGCACCTGCAGCAGCTGCCCGGCCAGGCCCACCTCACCGTGACCGACCTGGCCAACAACTTTTTGCGGCTGCGCCTGCCGGGCCACACCTTGAAGTGGGAGCGCCACAGCGAGTTCACGCGCTACGCCATCGTGCAGGCCCTGCCCGAGGCGGCTTGGCCGGCGCCAGTGCCCGAGCTGCTGTCGGCGCTGGTGGTGGACCCGGTGTGGCTGAGCCAGATTCCCGGCCGCACCGTGGCCGCGGTGAAGCTGGTGATGGTCAACCACGACTTGAACGACCCGCAAGCCGCGCTGGCGCTGGGGCAGCAGTGGTTTGGCGGGCGCACCGTGGTGGCCTCCCTGCTGGGCAATGGGCACTCGCTGGCGATCACCAACTTCCGGCTCACCGAGAGCGGTTTTGAGCGCATGCTGGTGCTGGCCCCGCCGGGCACCAGCCACACCCGCGCCGGCCGCATCTCGCAGCGCTTGTTGGAGTTTGAAACCTACCGCTTGATGGCGCTGCGCGGCTTGCCCGCCGCCAAGGCCTTGGGGCCGATGCTGAGCGAGGCCGAGGGCGGCTTGGCCGACATCACCGCGCGCCTGGAAGCGCCGCAGGCCTCGGAGCAAGAGCTGCTCGACACCCTCATCCGGCTGGCCGCGCGCGTGGAGCGCGCCACGGCCGAAAACGCCTACCGCTTCTCGGCCACCCAGGCCTACGACACGCTGGTGCGCCAGCGCATTGTGGAGATGCGCGAGCAGGCCATTCCGGGCACGCAAACGATGGGCGAGTTCATGCAGCGCCGGCTGTCGCCCGCCATTGCCACCGTGGTCGCCACGGGCAACCGGCTCAGTTCGCTGTCGGGGCGCATTGCCCGCGCCAGCGCCTTGCTGCGCACGCGGGTCGACATCGCCACCGAAACGCAAAACCAGCAGCTGCTCGCCAAGCTCACGCGCGGTCAAGAGTTGCAGCTGAGCCTGCAAACCACGGTGGAAGGGCTGTCGATTGCCGCCATCTCGTACTACGTGATCAGCCTGGTGCTCTACGGCGGCAAGGCGCTCAAGGCGCTGGGCCTGCCCATCAACCCCGAGATGGCGGCCGGCGCGCTGGTGCCGGTGGTGCTGTGGGGCGTGTGGAAGGCCACCCAGCGCATTCACGCCAAGCTGCACGCCTCGCATTGACGGTGGCTCGCCAGGCTCGTCTTGAGGGGTCGGTTGGTGCTGTCGGTGGAGGTGATTTCGGTGCATCTGCGGGGCCCTGCCGATGCTGCGCTGCGACAAGCCCCCTTGTGGGCTGTAAAATAGCGGGTTCGCCGACGCGCGACCTCGCTGTGCCGCTCCCTCGGGGGCGGTTGCAGCCGGTGTCGAGCCCCTGCTTGATGTGCCCATGATGGGCTCCATCTGACCCGTTCAGCTGGTGCCCGCCGTGGGCCACACCGGCCCCCACTGACTCGCAGACAGGACCCATCCCTTGTCCAAAGCTCCTCCGAAAACCAAGATCGAAGACGACGGCCTGCGCTACCGCTCCAAGGTGCCTGGTTCGCCTTTCGTGGCCACTGCATCGTTTGGTGCCGCCACCATGTCGTGTTTTCTGTGCGGCAAGCACCGTCCCCGTGCGTCGCTGAAGACGCGCAAGCTGCTCGGCAAGGCGCAGGCGGTTTGCGCCCCGTCCTGCAAGGAACTGGATGAAAGCCTGGCCTGATACGGCGCAGGGCCGTTTTGTGCCCAGTCGGAGTTTGCATCGGGGCCCCGCCCTGAGACCTGAGGATGTGTTTGGCCCCGCGCCGACGCCTGCCGCACCTCCGGCCGTTGACCCCCCCGCCGCTGAACCCTCGGCAGCGACCGCTGCTGAGGCCAGGGTGGCCGCGCCTGCGGCCCCGTCGCTGGCGTCGTCTGCCGCAGTGGCTGCAGCGGCGGCGGCGATGGCCCCTCAGCCCTTGAGCCCGCGGGAGCGCACGGCGGTGCTGGCGCGCATTCAGTCGCTGATCGACTTCTGGGGCATCACGCCCGAAGAGCTCGCCGCTGAGCCCGAACCCAGCGCGGCCCCGCCCGTGCCCAAGGTGCAGGCCGTGCGTTACCGCCACCCCAAGACCGGCGACACCTGGGACGGCCAAGGCCCGCACCCCGAGTGGTTGCGCCACGCGCTGCTCAAAGAGGGCTACCGCGTTGACGAGCTCAAGCCTGTCAACGAGCCCCCGGCGACCACGTAAAACCACGAGTTTTTCTCGGTTTCTTCTGGGTTACGCTCTGCGGCCACAAACGCCTGACGCAGGCCTGACCCCAGAGGAGACACCGTGGAAAAGAACACCCAGGCCCTGAGCCCGGCCGAACAAGCGCTGCGCGAGGCCGCGCTCGAATACCACCGCACGCCCTCGCGCGGCAAGATCGCCGTGGTGCCCACCAAGCCGCTGTCCAACCAGCGCGACCTCTCTCTGGCCTACTCCCCTGGCGTGGCCTATGCCTGCTTGGCGATCGAAGAAGACCCGACGCTGGCGTCCGAATACACCAGCCGCGGCAACCTCGTCGGTGTGGTCACCAACGGCACGGCGGTGCTCGGCCTGGGCGACATCGGCCCGCTGGCCAGCAAGCCGGTGATGGAGGGCAAGGGCTGCCTGTTCCAGAAGTTTGCCGGCATCGATGTGTTTGACATCGAGCTCGCCGAGCGCGACCCCGACAAGCTGGTCGACATCATTGCCGCGCTCGAATACCACGAGTTCCCGACGCCGGGCAAGATCGCCATCGCGGCGACCAAGCAGATGGTGAACCAGCGCGATCTGGCGCTGGCGTATTCACCCGGCGTGGCCGCAGCCTGCGAAGAAATCGTCGAAGACCCGGCGAACGCTTTCCGCTACACCTCGCGCGGCAACCTGGTGGCCGTGATCACCAATGGCACCGCCGTGCTGGGCCTGGGCAACATCGGCCCGCTGGCGGCCAAGCCGGTGATGGAAGGCAAGGCGGTGCTGTTCAAGAAGTTCGCCGGCATCGACGTCTTCGACCTCGAACTGGCCGAGAACGACCTGGACAAGCTCTGCGACATCATCGCGGCGCTGGAACCCACCTTCGGCGGCATCAACCTGGAAGACATCAAGGCGCCGGACTGCTTCTACGTGGAACGCAAGCTGCGTGACCGCATGAAGATTCCCGTCTTCCATGACGACCAGCACGGCACCGCCATCATCGTCGCCGCCGCCATCCTCAACGGCCTGAAACTGGTCGGCAAGGACATCGGCAAGGTGAAGCTTGCGGGCTCGGGTGCAGGCGCCGCCGCCATCGCCTGCCTGGATGTGCTCGTCAGTCTCGGCATGAAGC
>JBEAOO010000131.1:0-3566 GCA_041164825.1 Pseudomonadota bacterium
GCAACTTCCCCGGCCAGCAGCACTTCCGCCGCGCGTTCGACCGCTACCTGGAGAGCGCCCGCGAGATCTACGCCGCGCTGCCCAGCGACTGGCGCATGTTCCTGGAGCACAAGACCTGCGAGCCGGCGTTCTACAGCACCGTCATCCAGGACTGGGGCAGCAGCTACCTGGCCGCCAGCGCGCTGGGCCCCCAGGCGCAGTGCCTGGTCGACCTCGGCCACCACGCGCCCAACGTCAACATCGAGCTGATCGTGGCGCGCCTGATTGCCGCGGGCAAGCTGGCCGGTTTCCACTTCAACGACAGCAAGTACGGTGACGACGACCTCGACGCCGGCAGCGTCGCGCCCTACCGCCTGTTCCTGGTCTTCAACGAGCTGGTGGCGGCTGCCAAGGAAAACATCAGCGGCTTCCACCCCGCCTACATGCTGGACCAGAGCCACAACGTCACCGACCCGATCGAGAGCCTGATGAGCAGCGCCGCGCAGGTGCAGCGCAGCTACGCGCAGGCCCTGTTGGTGGACCGCGCCGCGCTCGACGCCGCGCAGGACAGCAACGACGCACTCACCGCCTCGGCCACGCTCAAGCGTGCGTTTGAGACCGATGTCAGCCCCATCTTGCAGCGCGTGCGGCTGGACGCGGGCGGTGCCATCGACCCGGTGGCCACCTACCGCGCCAGCGGCTACCGCGCCCGCGTGGCGGCCGAGCGCCCGGCGGTGCAAGGTGGCTCGGGCGGCATCGTCTGAGCGCGGCCTGACCGCCCCCTGTTTCAACCTGGTGCAGCGCCATTCGCTGTGATGAAAACGCTGGGCCCGCCGGGGCCTGGCGCCCCCCAAAAGCAAAGACGGAGACACAACATGAACAAGCACCACAAAGTTCTGCTCGGCCTGGCCCTGAGCATCGGCGCGGCCGCGCCGGCCTTCGCGGCCGACAAGATCGCGCTGGTCGTCAAGAGCCTGGGCATCGGCTTTTTTGACGCTGCCCACCAGGGCGCGCTCGAAGCGGCCAAGGAGCTGAAGGACGTCGAGATCATCTACACCGGCCCCGCCAAGGCCACGGCCGAAGGCCAGATCGAGATCATCAACTCGCTGATCGCGCAGAACGTCAAGGCCATCGTCATCTCGGCCAACGACCCGGACGCACTGGTGCCCGTCACCAAGAAGGCCATGGCCCGCGGCATCAAGGTCATCTCGTTTGACTCCGGCATCCGCAAGGATGGCCGCTTGATGCACCTCGCGCCGTCCAACAACGCGCTGATCGGCGAGAAGCTGGTCAAGATGACCGAGCAGGCCGTGGGCAAAACCGGCGAGATCGCCGTGCTCTCGGCCACTGCGCAAGCCACCAACCAAAACATCTGGATCGCCGAGATGAAGAAGGTGCTGGCCCAGCCCGCCTATGCCGGCCTGACGCTGGTCAACGTGGTCTACGGTGACGACCAGACCGATAAGAGCTACCGCGAAGCGCAAGGCCTGTTCAAGAGCTACCCGAACCTGAAGGCCATCGTGGCGCCCACCACCGTCGGCATCGCGGCTGCCGGCAAGGCCGTGGTCGATGAGAAGAAGGTCGGCCAGGTGTTCGTCACCGGCTTGGGCCTGCCCTCGGAGATGGCCGGCCACGTGAAGAGCGGTGCGGTCAAGTCGTTCGCGATCTGGAACCCGATCGATCTCGGCTACTCGTCGATCTACGCCGCCAGCGCCTTCATCAAGGGCACGGCCAAGGGCGCCCCGGGCGAGAAGATCTCGCTTGGCCGCGTCGGCACCGCCACGCTCGACAAGGACAACGAAGCGGCCATGGCCGAGCCCTTCACCTACGACGCCACCAACGTCGACAAGTTCGCCAAGATCTTCTGATCGCCGGCGGATTGACGCGTTGACCTGAGACCCAGGCCGCCCCGCGCGGGCGGCCTTTTTCATGGCGGTTCTGTCACTCGCGTTGGCGATGCAACGGATGATGTGAAGGTGCCGCTGTGACTGTGGCTTGGCTTGTTTTTGTGCCCTGGGCCTGTGCCCACCGCACCCCCGAGATCGCCTGCGATGACCTCTGAACACCCCACCGCGCTGCTCACGCTGCGTGGCCTCCACAAACGCTTCGGGCCCACCCACGCGCTGCGCGGCGTGGACCTCGATCTGGTGCCCGGCGAAGCGCTGGCGCTGATCGGCGAAAACGGCGCCGGCAAATCGACGCTGGTCAAAACGCTGACCGGCGTGCACCAGCCCGACGAGGGCGAAATCCGCCTGAACGGCCAGCCGATTCGTTTTGCGCGCAGCCACGATGCGCAGGCCGCGGGTGTGGTGGCCGTGCACCAAGAGACCGTGATGTTCGAGGCGCTCACCGCGGCCGAGAACATCTACATCGGCCGCCAACCGATGCGCGGCTGGGCCGGCCTGGGCGGGCGCCTGCAAGTGATCGACTGGGCGCGCATGAACGCCGATGCCCAGGCCGTGCTCGACCAGGTGGGCGCGGGGTTTGCCGCCACCACGCTGGTGCGTGACCTGAGCTTGGCGCAACGCCACCTGATCGAGATTGCGCGCGCCTTGTCGCAGCAGGCCAAGGTGGTGATCCTGGACGAACCGACGGCCGCGCTCTCGCAGGCCGAGATCCGCGACTTCTACGGTATCGTGCGTGGGCTCAAGGCCCAGGGCGTGGCGGTGCTGTTCATCACCCACAAGTTCGACGAACTCTTTGCCGTGTGCGACCGCTACGTGGTGCTGCGCGACGGTGCCTCGGTGGGCACGGGCCGCATGGCCGACGCCGACGAACAAGGCCTGGTCAAGCTGATGGCCGGCCGCGCGATTGACCAGATCTACCCCAGCATCCCCGCCCGGCCGGGCCAAACGGTGCTGCAGGTGCAGGGCCTCAGCCACCCGACCGAATTCGACAACCTGAACTTCGAGCTGCGCCAGGGCGAGATCCTGGGCTTTTACGGCCTGGTGGGCGCGGGCCGCAGCGAAGCCATGCTGGCGCTGATGGGGCTGAACCCCGATGCGACCGGCGAGGTGCGCATCGACGGCAAGGTGGTGAACCTGCGCCACCCGGGTGAGGCGATTGCCGCGGGCCTGTCGTACGTGCCCGAGGAGCGCCAGCGCCAAGGCGCGTTGCTGCCGTTCTCGGTGCGCCACAACATCAGCCTGGCGGCGCTGGCCGGGCCACGCAACGGCATGGCCGAGCCGCTGTCGCGCGGGCCCTGGCTCTCGCCCGCGCGCGAAGAAGCCTTTGCCGCCGGCATGATCGAGCGCCTGCGCATCAAGACCGAGAGCCAGCACACGCCGCTCTCGGGCCTCTCGGGGGGCAACCAACAAAAGGTGGTGATCGCAAAGTGGCTGGGCCTGAACCCGCGCATCGTGATCCTGGACGAGCCCACCAAGGGCATCGACGTGGGCGCCAAACAGGCCGTGTACCAGCTGATCGCCGACATGGTGGCGCAGGGCCTGGCGGTGATCCTGGTGTCGTCCGAGCTGCCCGAGGTGATGCACCTGGCGCACCGGGTGATCGTGATGCACCGTGGCCGCCAGCTGGGTGAGTACGCCCAGGGCAGCGCCGACGCTGAAACGATTGTGGCGGTCGCCTCC
>JBEAOO010000132.1:0-3518 GCA_041164825.1 Pseudomonadota bacterium
TGTCGCTGGCCGCAGCACGGGTGCTGGGCATGCACGGCCGCGGCGTGGTGCGCGCCACGCTGGACGTGCTGCGTGCCACCGAGCGATAGGCGGTGCCAAGCGCGCACAGGAAAACGCCGCTCAGCACGGGCGCGCTGAGCGGCGTTGGAGGGTGGTTCGGTCGCGGTTTATTTCGCGCCCGGCACCTTGCCTTCCACACCCTTCACATAGGCGTTCAGGCCGCCCAGGAACTTGTCATCGGCGGTGGTGCCGGCCTTGACCATTTCCTTGCCGTCCTGGCCCAGGATCGGTCCCTTCCAGATCGCGAAGCTGCCGTCCTTCAGGCCAGCCTTCACGGTCTCGACCTTGGTCTTGATCTCGGCGGGCACCTTGTCGGAGATGGAGACGATGTCGATCGCGCCTTCCTTCACGCCCCACCACACGCCTTCATTGCCCTTCCAGGTGCCGTCCAGTGCATCCTTCGTGGCCTTGATGTAGTACGGGGCCCAATTGATGATGGACGAGGCCAGGTGCGCTTCAGGCGCGTAGGCGGTCATGTCCGAATCCCAACCAAACGCGTACTTGCCGGCCTTGCCTGCGGCTTGCAGCACGGCGCTGGAGTCGGTGTTCTGGAACAGCACGTCGGCGCCGCCGTTGAGCAGCGATTGCGCGGCTTCGGTTTCCTTCGGCGGGTTGAACCACTCGTTGACCCAGACCACCTTGGTCTTGATCTTCGGGTTCACGCTTTGCGCGCCGAGCGTGAAGCTGTTGATGTTGCGGATCACCTCAGGGATGGGGATCGAGCCCACCACGCCGACCGTGCCACTCTTGCTCATGCCGCCAGCGATCACGCCGGCCATGTAGGCACCTTCATAGGTGCGGCTGTCGTAGGTGCGCATGTTGTCGGCTTGTTTGTAGCCGGTGGCGTGCTCGAACTTCACGTCCTTGGTATCGGCGGCCACCTTGAGCATCGACTCCATGTAGCCGAAGGTGGTGCCGAAGATCACCTTGTTGCCTTGGCCGGCGAGGTCGCGAAACACGCGCTCGGCGTCGGCCGACTCGGGCACCTTCTCCACAAAGGTGGTGACGATCTTGTCGCCGAATTCTTTTTCCAGCGCCTTGCGGGCGTTGTCGTGCGCAAAGGTCCAGCCGCCATCACCCACCGGGCCGACGTAGGCAAAAGCCACCTTCAGCGGCTCGGCCTTGGCCGGCGCGGGGGCGGCTGCGGCCGAAGCTTCAGCGGCAGGCGCCGCAGCGACCGCTGCGGGCGCTTCCTCCTTCTTGCCACAGCCGACCAGGGCGGCAGCGGCAGCGAGGGTGGTCCAGCCAGCGGTCTTCAGCAGCGACCGTTTGGAAAACTTGCTCATGTCATCTCCAGGTTGAAGGTTTGGAACGGGGAAATTATGGCGGAGCGTCAACCGACTAACTGCCCGGGAAAAAGGGCTTGCCCAGCGAGGCCGGCATGTTGACGCGGATGAAGGTGGCGTTGCGCGAGATCAGCACCAGCACCACGATGGTGGCGAGATACGGCAGCATGCTCAAGAACTGGCTGGGCACTTCCACGCCCTCGCCTTGCAGAAAAAACTGCAGCATCGTGACGCCACCAAACAAGTAGGCGCCGAGCAGCACGCGCGCTGGGCGCCAGGTGGCGAAGGTGGTGAGGGCCAGCGCAATCCAGCCCTTGCCGGCGATCATGCCCTCCACCCACAGTGGCGTGTAGACGGTGGACACATAGGCCCCCGCCAGGCCGCACAGCGCGCCGCCCATCATCACCGCGCCCAAGCGAATGGCGCGCACCGGGTAGCCCAGTGCGTGCGCCGACTCGGGCGACTCACCCACCGCGCGCAGCACCAGCCCGGCGCGCGAGCGGTAGAGAAACCAGGCCAGCGCCACCGCCAGCAACACGGCGATGTAGACCATGGGGTGTTGGCGGAACAGCGCCGGGCCGATGAACGGCAGATCGCCCAGCACCGGGATGTGAAAGTGCGCCGGCTCGGGCAGCTTGGACTGCGCAAAGCCAATGCCCACAAAGGCCGAGAAGCCGCCGCCAAACAGGCTGAGCGCCAAGCCCGTGGCGTACTGGTTGGTATTGAGCCAGATCACCAGCACACCAAAGACCGCGGCCATCAAGGCACCGGCCGCCGCGCCCGCCACAAAGCCCAACCACGGGTTGCCCGTGCTGGCCACGGCGGCAAAACCGGCAATGGCGGCCACCAGCATCATGCCCTCGGCGCCAAGGTTGAGCACGCCCGCGCGCTCGTTGATCAGCAGGCCAAGCGAGGCCAGCGCGAGCACGGTGCCCGCATTGAAGGTGGCGGCCAGCAGCAGGGCAAACGGGTCCATCACGACTCCTTGGCGGGATTGAGGGCGGCCGGCGTGGCGATGGCGCCGGGCACGCGCGGGGCGCTGGGCTGAAGGCGCACGCGGTAGTGGATCAGCGTGTCGCAGGCCAGCAGCGCAAACAGCAGCAGGCCCTGGAACACACCGGTGAGCGCCTTGGGCAAGCCCAAACGCGACTGCGCCAACTCACCGCCGATGTAGAACATGCTCATCAGAATGGCCGAGAACACCGTGCCCACCGGGTGCAAGCGCCCCACATAGGCCACGATGATGGCGGCAAAACCATAGCCGGCCGGCACATAGGGCGTGAGTTGGCCCAGCGGCCCGGCGGCCTCCAAGCCACCGGCCAAACCGGCCATGCCGCCCGACAGCAGCAGCGCACTCCACAGCGCCTTGCGCGACGAGAAGCCGGCATAACGCGCCGCGGCCGGCGCCAAGCCGCCCACCTGCAATTGATAGCCCGCGTAAGTGCGCGCCATCAGCAGCCAAAAAGCCAGCACCGAGCCCAGCGCGATCAACAGGCCCATGTTGACGCGCAGGTTGTCAAACAACTTGGGGATTTTGGTGGGTGCGAGAAAGGTGATGGTCTGCGGGAAGTTGTAGCCCAGCGGGTCCTTCCAGGGGCCGTAGACCAGGTAACCCAGCGTCAACTCGGCCACGTAGACCAGCATCAGGCTGACCAGGATCTCGCTGGCGTTGGCGCGGTCGCGCAGCAGCGCCACGATGCCGGCCCAGACCATGCCGCCAACGATGCCCGCGGCGAGGATGGCCAGCACGATCCAGCGGCTGCTGTCCTTCTCGGCCATCATCGCCACGCCCGAGGCGAAGATGGCGCCCATCACGAACTGGCCCTCGGCACCAATGTTCCAGACATTGGCGCGAAAGCACACCGACAAACCGAGCGCAATCAGCAGCAGCGGCACCGCCTTCACCGCCAGCTCCGACAGCGCATAAGCGCTCTTCACCGGCTCCACAAAAAACATCTGCAGCGCGCGCACCGGGTCTTTGCCCAAGAGCGTGAACAGCAGCGTGCCGATCAGCACCGTGATGGCCAGCGCCAGCAGCGGCGAGGCCATCGACATCCACTTTGACGGCTCGGGCCGGGCTTCCAATTTGAGTCGTGCCATGTTGAACCCAGCCATCACGCCGCCTCCTTCGCCCACAGCCCGCTCATCCAGGCCCCGATTTTTTCGACCGTG
>JBEAOO010000133.1:0-12482 GCA_041164825.1 Pseudomonadota bacterium
GGCCAGCAGCACGGTGCGGCTTTGGGCCACGGCATCACGGATCAGGGCCGACAGCGGGCCGGATTTTTTCTCGGCACCCACCATCGCGCCCACGTTGGTACCCACCGTGGCGCCCCAGCCCAGCATCGCCAGTGGCGCGAGCACCGGGCTGGCCACAAACGGGCTCACATTGGCCGCCACCCGGGCCAACGTGGCCAGCGCGGTGGCGCGCCAAAAGCGGACCACGCCGTGGTTTTTTGGGCGTGCTGGATCGCGTTGGGGCCGCACGCTGGACGGGGCCGTGGACACGGCGTTGGGTGGATTGGGTTCGGTCATGGCGGGCCTTTGCGATGGCGCAAAAGTCGGGTGTACCGCGGCGCATGTGGGCGGTCTGTCGGGCTGCGTACCGAGGGCCACGCGGCAGGCCTCCAGCCGGGCCTCGTGGTCCTGCCCGTCACCATGGGACAAGAAGCTGGCACAACGAGCGTGCGTGCCGCGCACCTCGGGGGCAAAGGCCCCCCGGCGGTCCAGGCGCCGACTCGCGGACCTGAAAATTCACCGGCTGCGTCTGCAGTGTCTGGGTCAGTCTCGTCTCGATCTGTGCCATCTGTGCCAGCAGGGTGGGTGCTGCGCTCGTTCATGCGCGGAGCATGGGGCCGCTCTGCCCGAGGTGCGAGGTGCGCCAGCGCACAGACCGCGCAACAGCACGGGTCCAGTGTGGTGTCCGCCATGTCGGCACACCGCAAGCCAGAGGACCCTCACCATGATGAACCGAGACGACTACGTTGCCAAAATGAAGCTGCAGCTCGACGAGATGAATGCGCGCTTGGGTGAGTTCGAAGTCAAAGCCCAAGCGGCGCAAGTTGACATGCGCGCGGCCTGCGACAAAGAGATGCTGCAGCTGCGTGCGCAATCGAAGGCCGCGGGCACCATGCTCGACGAGCTGAAGGTGGCTGGCGAAAACGCCTGGCAGCAGATGGCCACCGAGAGCGAGAAACTCGGCAAGGCCTTCAACCAAGCGTGCACGCAGGCGTTCAGTCACTTCAAGTCGAAGCCTTGATCTGGGCGTTTCTCCTGGTCGGGAAGTTCGATTTTCTGCACTGAGGCGCACTGCATGCCGAGGCCGGTGCTCGGAGCGCTGCGCCGCATTCGCTTTGCTCCCTGGCCACCGCCGCCCTCGCGCTGATCTTCGAACGAGAAGTCTTGAAACGGAAAGCAAGCCAAACGCAGCAATGGACCGAGAACCGAACTCCCCGGCCATGGAGAGCGAATATTGCTGAACGCCCGCCCGCATCAGAACTGGTACGACAGCCCCACGGTGAGCGCCCTGGCTTTGAGTGACATGCTGTTGTCCCGCCACTGGTACTGCTCCCACTCGGCCCGCGCGGCCCAGTGCGGTGTGAGGGTGTAGCTGGCACCGAAGCCGTATTTCAGGCCGGTGTCTGACAGGCTGACGCTCGACCAGCTGCTGGGCGTGCTGACACTGGCCTTGACGGTGCTGGACGCCACGCCCACCCGGCCCAGCAGCCAGATGCCTTCGTCCACACGCCAGCTGCCCACCGCGTCCAGGTAGACGCTGTGCGCCTTGACGCGCACGGTGCTGCCGCTGTCTGGATAGCTCACACTGTCCAAGGGCACAAAGCCCAGTTCGGCCGACCAGCCGGGGGCCAGCTGCACACCCGCAAAGAACTTGCTGCCGCTGGTGCTGTCGGCATCGCCGTTGGCCGAGAAGCGGGTTTGGCCCAGGCTCGCGCCCACGTACAGGCCTTCGGCAAAAGCGGGCGGAGCGGCGAGGGCGGAGCAGAGGGTGGTGGCGAGTGCGGTCGAGGTCCGGGCCCAGGAGGCCGGCAGGAGGGTGTTTTTCATGAGGATGAACCAGTCTGACGCGGCGCGCTTCGCCGCTTGAAAACTGTTTCATTGAGCGCCCCTCAGGCGCCTGTCAACTGAGCCCAGATCGGCCCACCCAGGCCAATGAGGCAGGGCGCGCGCACCCGTTGTGGTGCCGGGCCGACAGCGCTCACTTCACCCGCGTCTTCTCCAGCTTGCGTGCCAGCGTGCGGCGGTGCATGCCCAAGCGGCGGGCGGTTTCGGAGATGTTGAAGTCGGTGGCCGCCAGGGTCTCGTGGATGTGCTCCCACTCCAGGGTCTTGATCGAGGTGGTGCGCTCGGTGAGCTCAACTTCGGTGTCGCCCGCGGCCTTGCCGAAGGCGGCTTCGATGTCGTCGGTGTTGGCGGGTTTGGCCAGGTAGTGGCGCGCGCCGAGCTTGATGGCCTCGACCGCGGTGGCGATGCTGGCGTAGCCGGTGAGCACGACGATGACCATCGCCGGGTCGTGCTTGTGCAGCGCTTGCACGCAGGCCAGTCCCGAGCTGCCGCCAGCCAGCTTGAGATCGACCACGGCGTGGCCGGGGCGCAGCTGGTCGCTGAACTGCGGCATCAAGGTCAGCAGCTCGTCGAGCCCGCTGGCGCGCAGCACGCGGTAGCCGCGGCGCTCGAACGAGCGGCCGAGCGTGCGCGCGAACGCGTCGTCGTCTTCGACGATCAGCAGCGTGCGCTGCGGCGTGGCCTCAGCGGCCATGGCTGTGGCCTCGTGGGTCCAGGGCCAGCGCGGCCAGGGGCAGGGTGATGGTCACGTCGGCGCCGCCTTCAGCACGGTTGTGCACGGCGATGTGGCCGCCCAACATGCGGGCCACATTGACCGACAAAAACAGGCCCAAGCCGCCGCCCGGTTTGCCCTTGGTGGAGCGGTAGGGCTGGCCATGGTTCTGCAGCATATCGGGTGTGAAACCGGGGCCCTGGTCGCGCACGCGCAGCACCAGCGCATCGCCCTGGCAGCGGGCGAGCAGGCTCAGCGGCGCTTGGGGCGCAGCGTCGAGCGCGTTGTCGAGCACATTGCAGATCATTTGCTGGAGCGCGGTGTCGGACGCGATGGCGAGGTTGGGTGTGCTGTCGTCACGCTCGTAGTGGAACACCGGCGCGGGCCGGCTGTCGCGCCATTCTTCCACCAGGTCGTCCAAGAAGCGGTGCAGGGTGGTGGAGGCCGAGTCTTCCCCGCGCGCTTCGCCGGCCGCCAGCAAGATGCCGCTGACGATGGTTTTGCAGCGCTGCAGTTGGCGCTGCATCAGGTCGATCTCTTCGCGCAACTCCGGGTCGGCGGTGAAGGGCGCCATGTGCGCCCAGTCGCCCAAGATGACCGAGAGTGTGGCCAGGGGCGTGCCCAACTCGTGGGCCGCGCCTGTGGCCAGCAGGCCCATGCGCACGATGTGGCCTTCTTCGGCCGCGCGCTGGCGCAGGTCGGCCAGGCGGGCGTCGCGCTGGCGCAGGTTGCTGCCGATGCGGCCAATGAAGATCACCAGCAGTGCCGCGTTGAGTGCAAAACAAATCAGCAGACCGCCGATGTAGTGCACCGACAGGGGTGAATCGAGCAGGCCGGGCAGCTGCAGCGGCAAATGCCACTGCGTGAGGCCAATGAAGCACAGGCCGGTGAGGCCGACGATGGCCCAGGTGTAGCGCGTGTCGAGCAGCACCGCGCCCACCACCACCTGCAGCAAGAAGAGGGAGATGAAGGGGTTGGTGATGCCGCCGCTGAAGTAGAGCTGGCCGCTGAGCACCAGCACATCGACCACCAGCCCCGCAAACAGCTCCCACTGCGCGATGTCGGTGGCCATGCGGGCGCGCAGCAGGCTGGCGCCGTTGAACAGCGTGAGGGCCGCCAGCAGCGTGAGCATCTGCATCATCGGCAGCGGCAGGCCGAGCACCCAGTGCACGGTGGCGATGGTGCTGAGTTGGCCCATGGCGGCCAACCAGCGCAGCTGGGTCAGTTGCAGCAGGTTGTTGCGGCCGGCCAGCCATTCGGGGGCCTGGCGGCCGGCCAGATCCGCGGGGCGGGTGGGGCGGGCGGGGGGCTCAGGCAGCGTCGGTGGCGGAGAGTGGGGCACGTGCAGCGGGGTGAGGGTTCGGCGACATCAGGCCTTTGCGCCACAGCACCCCAAAGGCCACGGCCAAGCAGGCGGCCATGGCAAACCAGGTGAGGGCGTAAGAGAGGTGATTGTTGCTGAACTGGAGCACGGTCAGGCCAGCGCGGGGCCGCTCGTCCTCACTGGCACCAGGGGCGGGCACGGCGTCCACAAAGTAGGGCGCTACCTCTGCCGGTGGCAGGCCGCGCGTGCTGGCGATGGCGGCCACGTCGCGTGAGTACCAGCGGCCCTCGGCGGGCGCATTGCGCTGCAGCGCGCTGCCCGTGGGCTCGGTGATGCGCAGCAGGCCTTGCACGGTGATGGGGCCGGTGGGCTCTTGCGGCGCGCGGCTGGTGCGTTGGCGCAGTTCGGGCGGCACGAAGCCGCGGTTCACCAGCACCCACTCGCCGGCCTCGGTGCGCAGCGGCGTGAGCACCCAGTGGCCGGTGCCGTAGACGGTGCTGGCTTGCACCAGGGTCTCGCGGCTGTGGTCAAACGTGCCGCGCAGTTGCACGCGGCGGTACTCGTCGGCGTCGCGGTTGATCTGCGGCCACGCGTCGCGCCCGGGTGCGGACACGGGGGCCGTGGCCTGGTGGCGGGCGATGCGCGCGAGCAGCGCTTCTTTCCAACTCAGGCGCTGCACCTGCCACAGCCCCAGCCCAATGAAAACCGCCACCAGCAAGGTGGTGGCGGTGAGCAAGAACCATCGCAGGCCGCGCCCGCGGTGCACGGGGGCACCTGGGGCTTCGGCAAGGGTCATGGTGCGGTGCGCAATCAGGGCGCCTGGCGCATGTCGTGCACCGGCATCATGTTGGTGTTGAGGTGGTACATGACCCAGCTCGAACCGGCCAGCATGATCAGCACCAGCGCGATCGTGAAGATCAGCGCCAGCATCGACCAGCCGTTTTCGACCTTGGCGTTCATGTGCAGGAAATACACCATGTGCACCAGCATCTGCACCACGGCAAAACCGAGCAGCACAAAGGCCGTGACCTTGGACGAGGGAATCACCTTGGCCATCACCAGCCAGAACGGGATGGCGGTCAGCAGCACCGACAGCAGGAAGCCGATCACATAGCCTTTGACGGTGGCGTGGTAGCCGCCTTCATCGTCGTGGTGATCGTCGTGGCCGGCGTGGTCGTGCCCAGCGTGGGAGTCGTGGTGTTGGCTCATTGCAGCGTGCCCATGAGGTAGACGAAGGTGAAGACGGCGATCCAGATCACGTCCAAGAAGTGCCAGAACATCGACAAGCAGGTCAGGCGACGGCGGTTCTCTGGGGTGAGGCCATGCTTGCTGACTTGCAGCATCAAGGTGACCAGCCAGATCGTGCCGAAGGTGACGTGCAGGCCGTGGGTGCCGACCAGCGTGAAGAAGGACGACAAGAAGGCGCTGCGCTGCGGGCCGGCACCTTCGTGGATCAGGTGCGAGAACTCATAGATTTCGATGCTCAGGAAGCCCAGGCCGAACAGGCCGGTGACGGCCAGCCAGGCCAGCACCTGGCTCTTCTTTTTGGCCTGCATGGCGATCATGGCCATGCCGTAGGTGATGGACGAGAACAGCAGCAGCGCGGTGTTGGCGGCCACCAGGGGCAGGTCAAACAGATCGGCGCCCGAGGGGCCGGCCGCGTAGTTGCGGCCCAGCACTGCGTAGGCGGCAAACAGCATCGCGAAGATGAGGCAGTCGCTCATCAGGTAGATCCAGAACCCGAGCAGGGTGCCCTGCTGCGGGTGGTGGTTGCCGTTGTCGTAGAACACCGGCTGGCCGCCGGCGGAGGTGAGGGTGGGAGAGGCGCTCATGGATGTCGGTCTCGTCTCGTCGGTGCTCAGGCCTGGGCGGCCAGAGCGCGGGTGCGGGCGTCTTCGCTGCGGGTCACTTGATCCGCGGGAATGTAGAAGTCGCGCTTGTAGTTGAACGTGTGCACGATGGCCGCGATCACGACCGCGGCAAAGGCGATGGCGCCGACGAGCCACATGTGCCAGATCAGGGCAAAGCCGAACAAGGTGCTCAGGCCCGCAATGATCACGCCCGCCGCCGTGTTGGCCGGCATGTGGATCGGCTGGAAGCCGGCCACCGGGCGCTGCGCGCCACGGGTCTTCATGTCGTGCCAAGCGTCAAGGTCGTGCACCACCGGGGTGAAGGCAAAGTTGTAGTCCGGCGGGGGCGACGAGGTCGACCACTCCAGCGTGCGGCCGCCCCAGGGGTCGCCGGTCACGTCGCGCAGCTTGTCGCGGTGCATGAAGCTGTAGCCGATGTTGATCAAGAAGCAGCCGATGCCGAGCGCGATCAGCACCGCGCCGAAGGCAGCGATCTGGAACCAGATCTGCAGCGACGGGTCTTCGAAGTGGCTCATGCGGCGGGTCACGCCCATCAGGCCCAGCACATACAGTGGCATGAAGGCGAAGTAGAAGCCGGTGAACCAGAACCAGAACGAGGCCTTGCCCCAGAAGTCGCTCAGCTTGTAGCCGAACACCTTCGGGTACCAGTAGGTGATGCCGGCGAAGGCGCCAAACACCACGCCGCCGATGATCACGTTGTGGAAGTGGGCGATCAGGAACAGGCTGTTGTGCAGCACGAAGTCGGCCGGGGGCACGGCCAGCAGCACGCCGGTCATGCCGCCGATCACGAAGGTGATCATGAAGCCCACGGTCCACAGCATCGGCACTTCAAAGCGGATGCGGCCGCGGTACATGGTGAACAGCCAGTTGAAGATCTTCGCGCCCGTGGGGATCGAGATGATCATCGTGGTGATGCCGAAGAACGAGTTCACCGAGGCGCCGGAGCCCATGGTGAAGAAGTGGTGCAGCCAGACCAGGTACGACAAGATGGTGATCACAACCGTGGCGTACACCATCGAGGCGTAGCCGAACAGCTTCTTGCCGCTGAAGGTGGAGACCACCTCAGAGAAGATGCCGAACACCGGCAGCACCAGGATGTAGACCTCCGGGTGGCCCCAGATCCAGATCAGGTTCACGTACATCATGGCGCTGCCGCCAAGATCGTTGGTGAAGAAGTTCATGCCCAGGTAGCGGTCCAGGCTCAGCAACACGAGCACGGCGGTCAGCACCGGGAAGGCAGCGACGATCAGCACGTTGGTGCACAGGGAGGTCCAGGTGAAGACGGGCATCTTCATCATGGTCATGCCGGGCGCGCGCATCTTGAGGATGGTGGCGATCAGGTTGATGCCCGAGAGCGTGGTGCCCACCCCCGCAATCTGCAGCGACCAGATGTAGTAGTCGACCCCCACGTCCGGGCTCTGCAAGATGCCCGAGAGCGGCGGGTAGGCGAGCCAGCCGGTGCGGGCGAATTCGCCCACGAACAGCGAAGCCATCACCAACACGGCGCCGCTGGTGGTCATCCAGAAGCTGAAGTTGTTGAGGAAGGGGAAGGCCACGTCACGCGCGCCGATTTGCAGCGGCACCACGTAGTTCATGAAGCCGGTGACGAAGGGCATCGCCACAAAGAAAATCATGATCACGCCGTGGGCGGTGAACACCTGGTCGTAGTGGTGCGGTGGCAAGAAGCCGGCGCTGTCACCGAACGAGATGGCCTGCTGCGCACGCATCATCAGCGCGTCGGCAAAGCCGCGCAGCAGCATGACCAGGCCCAGCACGATGTACATGATGCCGATCTTCTTGTGGTCGATGCTGGTGACCCAGTTGCGCCAGAAGGGGCCCCAGAGTTTGAACCAGGTCATGGCGCCGAAGGCCGCGATGCCGCCCAGCACCACCATCGCAAAGGTGGCGAGCAGGATGGGCTCGTGGAGGGGAATGGCGTCCCAGCTGAGGCGCCCCAGGATCGGGTGGCTGGCTTGTTCGTGAGCGTCGAGCATCGTGTGTCTCGGGAAAACTGAAAAGGGGTGCGGCTGGCCGGGGCGCGGTGGGCGGGTCCCGGCGTCGCGCTTGTCTTGCGCGTTCGGGGGCTCAGCGTTGCAGCGTGGTCGCTGCGATCACGGCACCGGTCGGGTTGTCAGGCGTGCACAGCGAGGCCACGTAGCTCATGGTCTGGTCCGACTCGCGCCAGGCCTTGCTGGCCACGCCCGCGACGCTGCCTTTGCCCAGGCCACCGGCGGCGTCAATCGCCATCATCTGGCCCATGCACATCTTGCTGGTGTCGACGCAGCGGTTCAGGATCGCGTCGTACAGCGCCTTGTCGACGTTGCCATAGCGGCGCACCGGTTCACGCTCGCTGGGTTTTTCGAGCGCGGTGTAGCTGGCGCGGTCCAGGGTCTGGCCCTCGGTCTTGTTGCGCGCCACCCAGGCGGCGAAGTCGGCGTCGTTCAGGCCATGGAACTTGAAGCGCATGTGCGAGAAACCCGCGCCGCTGTAGTTGGCCGAGAAGCCGTCAAACACGCCCGCCTTGTTGATCACGGCGTGCAGCTTGGTCTCCATGCCCGGCATGGCGTAGATCTGACCGGCCAACGCGGGGATGTAGAACGAGTTCATCACCGTCGAGGCCGTGATCTTGAAGCGGATCGGGCGGTCCACCGGGGCGGCCAGCTCGTTCACCGTGGCAATGCCTTGCTCCGGGTAGATGAAGAGCCACTTCCAGTCCAGCGCCACCACTTCCACCTCCAGCGGCTGCATGCCGGCCGGGATGCTGCGTTCGGCGTCAATGCGCTCGAGCGGGCGGTAGGGGTCGAGCTTGTGGGTGCTGATCCAGGTGATGGCGCCCAGGGCGATGATGATCAACAGCGGTGCGCCCCAGATCAGCAGCTCCAGCTTGGTCGAGTGGTCCCAATCGGGCGTGTAAGTGGCTTCGGTGTTGCTTTGGCGGTAGCGCCACGCAAACAGCAGCGTCAGCACGATCACCGGTACGATGATCAACAGCATCAGCAGCGTGGACGTGACCACCAACTGGGCTTGCTGCGCAGCGATGTCGCCCGAGGGTTTCATCACCACAGCGTTGCAGGCGGCCAGCGGCAACGCGGCGACCAACAGGCCCCAGCGGGCCCGGTTTCGGAGGGAGGAGGGCATGGTTGGCATCGGGGAAAACCAGAGCGGCGGGTAAACGCGACTTGCGCTTTGAGTTCAAATGTATCCTGATTGACACAAGTCAACCATTGGACAGTTTGTCTCACTTCCGTCGTTTTTAGAGCCAGAAAACCGACCTTTTTTGCACTGAATCACCATGTCCAACACCCACGCACTGCACCCCCAGATGCTGCCCGCTGGCGGCGGCACCGACCCTGCTCACGATGCATCCAGCGTCGCACCCGGCGACATCGCCGTGGGCGTGATCATCGGCCGCGCGTCCGAATATTTCGACTTCTTTGTGTATGGCCTGGCCTCGGTGCTGGTGTTTCCGGCCGTGTTCTTCCCCTTCGCCGACCGGCTCGACGGCACGCTCTACGCCTTTGCCATCTTTTCGCTGGCGTTCATCGTGCGCCCCATCGGCACCCTGGTGGGCATGCAGATTCAGCGCCGATTCGGCCGCAGCACCAAGCTGACCTTTGCGCTGTTCCTGCTCGGCTGCTCCACCGCTGGCATGGCCATGCTGCCGGGCTACAGCCAAATCGGTGCCGCCTCGTTTGCGCTGCTGGCGCTGTGCCGCATCGGCCAGGGCTTGGCGCTGGGTGGATCATGGGACGGCTTGCCCTCGCTGCTGGCACTCAACGCCCCTGAAGGCCGCCGCGGCTGGTACGCCATGCTGGGCCAGTTGGGCGCCCCCCTGGGCTTCATCATTGCGTGCAGCCTCTATGCCTACCTTTGGGACGACCTGGCCAGTGCCGACTTTCTCGACTGGGGCTGGCGCTATCCCTTCTTCGCGGCCTTCGCCATCAACGTGGTGGCTTTGTTTGCCCGCCTGCGCTTGGTGGTGACCCACGAGTACGAGCGTGAACTCGAAGCCAACGAGCTGGAGCCGTCCAGCGTGCGTGAGCTGTTCAGCACCCAGGGCAGCAATGTGTTCATCGGTGCGTTTGCCTCGCTGGCCAGCTACGCGCTGTTCCACATCGTCACCGTGTTCCCGCTGTCGTGGATCATGCTGTATTCGCAGCAGGTGATCGGCGAGTTCCTGGTGGTGCAGATCGTGGGTGCGCTGCTGTGCGCTGCCGCCATGCCCATCTCGGGCCTGATCGCCGACCAGATTGGCCGCCGCAGCATGCTGGGCTCACTCGCCGTGATGATTGGCGTGTTCAGCCTGTTCACGCCGCTGATGCTGGGCGGCGGCAAGTTTGGCCAAGACGCGTTCATCTTGGTGGGCTTTGTGCTGCTGGGTTTGTCGTATGGGCAAGCTGCAGGCTCGGTGTCGGGCAACTTCCTGCCGCGCCTGCGCTACACCGGTGCGGCCATCACGGCCGATCTGGCCTGGCTGGTGGGCGCCGCGTTTGCGCCGCTGACCGCGCTGGGCTTGTCGTCGCACTTCGGCTTGAGCGCCGTCACCGCCTACCTGCTGTCGGCCGTGGCCTGCACGCTGATCGCGCTGCGCGTCAACAAAAAACGCATGGCCAGCGATGGAAGCCGTGGTTTGAACTGATGAAGTGAAGGATGCGCCCGGCTCGGCTGGGTGTTTTGGCAGGGCAGCGTCGGTCTCAGGCCGGGCTGCCCTTTTTCATGGATGAGCGGGCCGGTGCCTGCGGTTCAGCGTGGCACCTCGCGCAGCAGCAGGTCGCTCAAGTGCTCGGCCGCCGGCGTGAGCGGCAGGCCTTGGCGCGTCACCATCACCACATCGGGCGCAGGCAGGCGCTCGCGCAGGCGCACGGCCTGCAATGAGCCTTGCGTGGCCGGAAACTGCTCCCACTGCACGGGCACCATGGCCAGCATGTCGGTGCTGGTGAGGGCCGCCATCAGCGACAGCGCGGTGCGCGCATGCAGCACCACGCGCGGCGGCGGCAAGCCGTGTTCCGCAAACAGCTGCGCCAGGTCCTGCTCGGCGTTGTAGTCGATGGCGGTGGTGGCCCAGTCGGCTTCGGCCAAGGCCTTGAGCGAGCGCACCCGCTGCATCGGGTGGCCCTGGCGGCACACCACGGTGCGCACATTGCCAAACAGGCGCTGCAGCTTGATGCCGGGCGCGGGTGTTTCGCGCGGCGCGGCGCCCAGGTAGAAATCAATGTGGCCGGTGCGCAGGCGCTCCTCCACGTCCGGGAACAAGCCCTCAATCAGTTGCAACCGCACGTTCGGGTAGCGCTGGCGGAAGGCCGGCAGCGCGCGCGGCAGCATGCCCACGTGCGGCATGATCGACAGCGCCGCCACCACCTCGCCACGCTCGTCGCCCAGGCCCTGGGCGAGCTCGTCGCGGGCGCGTTTGAGCTCGTTCACTACCGCGCTGGCGCGCTGATGAAACTGCCGCCCTTGCGCCGTCAGCGTCATGCCCTGTGCGGCACGGGTGAACAGCTCGGTGCCGAGCTCGCGCTCCAGCGCGCGCACGCTTCGGCTGAGTGCGGGCTGCGGCAGGTTCAAGCGCCGCGCAGCAGCCCGCAGGCTACCGTGTTCCACGATGGCGGCCAGGTGCTGCAATTGGTCGAGTTTGAGGCTCATGGTGGGGGATGCAAAAATCGAATCACGAACGCAATCAGTGCATCTTACGGGCATCGCTCGGTACACCTACATTGAGTGCACCGAGCCCCATGCAAGGGGTCACCCATCGACATGGAGCGAGACATGAACCCACCCCTTTCCCGACGCCTGGCGCTACTGAGCATGGCCCTGGCGCTCACCGGCCCGGCCAAGGCGCAAGCCGACTGGCCCAACAAACCGGTGCGCTTGATCGTGCCCGCCGCGGCCGGTTCGGCCCCCGACGTGGTGGCCCGCCTGGTGGCCGACAAGCTCGGCGCCGCCTGGGGCCAGACGGTGATCGTCGACAACAAGCCCGGCGCGGGTGGCATCCCGGGCATGTCGGCCTTGGCCCGTTCGGCCAATGACGGCTACACGCTCGGTTTCGTGCCCGCCGCCATGGGCACCATCACGCCGCTGGTTTACAAGAATCCGCAGTTCAACCCCGACTCCGATCTCTCGGCCGTGGCCACCGTGGGCACCAGCCCGCTGGTGCTGGTGACGAGCGCGGCCAGCGGCATCACCACCCTGGCCGATCTGGCCAGGTACGCCAAGGCCAACCCGGGCAAGGTCAACTTCGCCGCACCTCAGCCCAACTCGCTGCCGCACCTGGCCGGCGAGATGGTCAGCAAGGCCGGCAACATGAACCTGTTCACCGTGCCATACCCGGGCCCGCCGGCCGCCATGACGGCGGTGATCTCGGGTGACGCCACGGTCACGGCCGACGGCCTGCCGGGCCTGCTGCCGCACATCAAGTCGGGCCGGCTGAAGGCCCTGGGCGTGACCTCGAGCCAGCGCCTGCCTGGCCTGGACACCATCCCGACCGTCGCCGAAACCTACCCGGGTTATGAGGCCATCGGCTGGTTCCAGATCCTGGTGCCGGCGGGCACGTCGGCGGCCATCAGCGAGCGCGTCAACGTGGACATCAACAAGGTGACCTCGCTGCCCGACATCGTGGCCAAGTTCGCCGAGTTTGGCGTCTACCCCAAGCACGACAACCTGGCGGCCTCGCGCGAGTTTTTTGCCGCGCAGCGCAAGGCCATGAAGAAGCTCGTCA
>JBEAOO010000134.1:0-9023 GCA_041164825.1 Pseudomonadota bacterium
CCATCACCGCCGGTGGCATCCTGAGCCTGCCGCAGCTCGCCTTCCCGGGTGGCGCACTGGTGGGTTGCGATGCCGGCACGCTCAACGCCGCACGCATCAAGGGCAGCCACGCCGCCATCAAGACCGGCATGCTGGTGGCCGAAGCGGCCTTTGAGGCGGTGCAGGCAGGCCGCGCGCAAGACGCGCTCAGCGCCTACCCGGCCGCGTTCGAACAAAGCTGGTTGCACACCGAGCTGCAGCGCTCCAAGAACTTCAAGCAGTGGTTCAAGAAGGGCTTTTATGTGGGCTCGCTGATGACCGGCGTGGAGCACTGGCTGCTGCCCAAGCTGGGCATCAACACGCCGCCCTGGACCATTCACCGCACCATGCCCGACCACCTGGCCCTGCGCCCGGCGGCCGAGTGCGCGCAGATCGCCTACCCCAAGCCCGACGGCGTGTTGACCTTCGACCGCCTGAGCTCGGTCTTCATCAGCAACACCAACCACGAAGAAGACCAGCCCGCGCACTTGACGCTCAAGGACGCCAGCGTGCCGGTGCGCATCAACCTGGCCACCTACGCGGGCCCCGAGAGCCGCTACTGCCCGGCCGGCGTGTACGAGTTCGTCAACAAGGACGGCGCCGACCACTTGGTGATCAACGCGCAGAACTGCGTGCACTGCAAGACCTGCGACATCAAGGACCCGACGCAAAACATCGTCTGGGTCACACCCGAGGGCGGTGGCGGGCCGAACTACGCCGGCATGTGATGTAGCGTGATCGTCGATGGGCCGGCTCCGGGCGGCCCGCCGACGCGATACTTGCGGGCATGACGACGCTCCCTGCTCCCACGCCGACGATCACCATTTTTCACAACGCGCGCTGCAGCAACTCGCGCGGCGCGCTGGCGCTGATCCGCGAGGCCGGCTTCGAGCCGGTGGTGGTGGACTACCTGCAGAACCCGCCCGACCGCGCCACGCTGCAAGCGCTGGTGGCCGAGGCGGGCGTGCCTTTGCTGGCCCTGCTGCGCAGCAAAGAAGCCGCGTTTGGCGAGCTGAACCTGGGCCGCGCAGGCATCAGCGAGGCCGAGTTGCTTGACGCTGTGCTGGCCCACCCCGTGCTGCTGAACCGACCCATCGTGCGCACGCCCAAAGGCACCCGCTTGTGCCGCCCGCCGGAGTGGGTGCTGGACCTGCTGCCCCGCTGAACCATGAGCGTCGAAACACTGAATGCGCTGCGCCGCGGCGAGCTGGCCGGCGTGCGCGAACTCACGCTGCGCGCCGGGCTCACCGAGCTGCCGCGCGAGGTTCTGGCCCTGGCCGACACGCTGGAGGTGCTCGACCTCAGCGGCAATGCGCTCAGCGAGTTGCCCGCCGACTTCAGCCGGCTGCAGAAGCTGCGCGTGCTGTTTGGCTCCGGCAACCGCTTTGAGCGCCTGCCCCCCGTGCTGGGCGATTGCGCGGCACTCAGCCAAGTGGGTTTTCGCGGCGCCGGGGTGCGCGAGCTGCCGGCCGAATCACTCCCACCGCAACTGCGCTGGCTCACCCTCACCGACAACCAGCTGCAACGCCTGCCCACCGCCCTCGGCGAGCGGCCGCGGCTGCGAAAGCTGATGTTGGCAGGCAACCACTTGAGCGCGCTGCCCGACACGATGCAAGGCCTGCAGCAGCTGGAGCTGCTGCGCCTCTCGGCCAACCGCTTTGACGCCCTGCCTGCCTGGCTCAGCACCCTGCCCCGCCTGGCCTGGCTGGCCTGGGCCGGCAACCCGATGGATGCGGCGCGCAGCCACGCGGTGCCTGCGGCCGAGATCGATTGGCGCGACCTGCGGCTGGGCGAGCACCTGGGCGAAGGCGCCTCGGGCCACATCCACGCCGCGCGCTGGTCGGCCGGCACCGCGCCCACCGGCGACGTCGCTGTGAAGCTGTTCAAAGGGGCCATGACCAGCGACGGCCTGCCCGAGCGCGAGATGGACGCGGCCCTGGCTGCCGGCGCCCACCCGCACCTGCTGGGCGCACACGGCCGCTTGGTCGGCCACCCCGACGGCGCCGCCGGCCTGGTGCTGCCGCGCCTGCCGACCCACTGGCGCCCGCTGGCCGCACCGCCCAGCCTGGCCAGCTGCAGCCGCGATGTGTACGACCCCGCGCTGCGCCTGGCCCCCGCCGTGGTGCAGCACATCGCCCACGCCATCGCCCAAGCCGGTGCACACCTGCACGCTTGCGGCTATGCGCATGGCGACCTGTATGCGCACAACACGCTCTGGGACGGCGCGCACGGCGAGGCCATGCTGAGCGACTTGGGCGCTGCGTCCCTGCTGCCCGCCGACCCGGCCGCGTCACGCGCGCTGCAAGCGCTGGACGTGCGCGCTTGGGGCATCTTGCTGGGCGAGCTGCTGGCCTGCTGCCCCGAGCCGCTGCCCGCGCTGCAGCAACTGCAGACCGAGTGCGTGCAGGCTGATGGCACTCAGCGCCCCAGCCTCGCCGAGGTCAGCCAGCGCTTGGCCTGACCCCGGAACACGCCAGTGCGGCGCCCACCGCGCCTCGGGAAACCCCTCGCACGCTTGTTGCTCTGACGAAACCGAAGCGACACCTTCGCGCACTACAGTTGCGCGGGGCCGCACAGCCCCGACAAGAACACCGCCTTCAGGAGAACCCGCCATGAGCTTCGTGACCCGCCCCACCACCCCCATCGCCGGCATGAAGCCGGGCACCAGCGGCTTGCGCAAGAAGGTCACGGTGTTCCAGTCGCCGAACTACCTCGCCAACTTCGTGCAAGCGGTGTTCAACGCGGTGCGCCCGCCCGAAGGCTTTGCCGGCCTCACCTTGGTGCTGGGTGGCGACGGCCGCTACTTCAACCCCGAGGCCAGCCAGTTGGTGATCCGCATGGCGGCGGCCGCGGGCTTTGCGCGCGTGCTGGTGGGCCAGCACGGCATCCTGTCCACGCCCGCCGCCTCGTGCGTGATCCGCAAGCACAAGGCCTTTGGCGGACTCATCCTCTCGGCCAGCCACAACGCAGGCGGCCCGGACGGCGACTTCGGCATCAAGTTCAATGCCGCCAACGGCGGCCCGGCACCTGAGAGCATCACCGATGCCATCTACGCCGCCACGCTCAGCATCAGCGAATACCACCTGGCCGACAACACGCCGGACATCGACCTTGCCCGCTTGGGCGCGGTCGATGTGGCTGGCCTGAAGGTGGAGGTGATCGACTCGGTGGCCGACTACCTGGAGCTGATGCAGAAGCTGTTCGACTTCGACGCGCTGCGCCAGTGGTTTGCCAGCGGCCACCGCCTGGCGTTTGACGCCATGCACGCCGTCACCGGCCCCTATGCCCACGCCATTTTTGAAGGCGAGCTGGGCGCGCCCCAGGGCACGGTGATGAACGGCACACCGCTGCCCGACTTTGGCGGCCACCACCCCGACCCCAACCTCGTGCACGCGGCCGATTTGTACGACCTGATGATGGCCCCCGGCGCACCCGACATCGGCGCCGCATCGGATGGCGATGGCGACCGCAACCTCATCATCGGCCGCGGCATCTTCATCGCCCCGTCCGACTCGCTGGCCATGCTGGCCGCCAACGCCCACCTGGCCCCGGCCTACAAACGCGGCATCGCCGGCATTGCGCGCTCCATGCCCACCAGCGCAGCGGCCGACCGCGTGGCCTTGGCGCTCGGCGTGCCTTGCTTTGAAACCCCCACCGGCTGGAAGTTTTTTGGCAACCTGCTCGACGCCGGCAAGGTGACGCTGTGCGGCGAAGAAAGCGCCGGCACCGGCAGCAACCACGTGCGCGAAAAAGACGGCATCTGGGCCGTGCTGCTGTGGCTGAGTGTGTTGGCCGTGCGCGGCGAGAGCATGCAAGACATCGCCAAAGCCCACTGGACCCGCTTTGGCCGCAACTACTACACCCGCCACGACTATGAGGAGGTCGACAGCGGCGCGGCCAAGCAGCTGATGGACGGCCTGCTGGCGCAACTGCCGAAGCTGCCCGGTACCGCACTCGCCGGCCGAAAAGTGGCCGAGGCCGACGACTTCAGCTACCTCGACCCGGTGGACGGCAGCGTGTCGAATCACCAGGGCCTGCGCGTCATCCTCGACGATGGCTCGCGCATCGTCTACCGCCTCTCGGGCACCGGCACCTCGGGCGCCACACTGCGCGTCTACATCGAGCAGTTCGAGGACAACCCCGAACTGCACGACCAGGACACCCAAGCCGCGCTGGCCGACCTCATCCAGGCCGCGCGCAGCCTGGCGAAGATCGAAGCGCTGACCGGGCGCACCGAGCCCACCGTGATCACTTGATCGGTGGGCCTGCGCCTGCTCAGCCGAGCAGGCGCGCCCGGGTGCGCGACGCCACGTCCCGCACCCAAGGCTGGGCGGCCCAGTGCGCTTGGGCAAACGCCTCGATCGCATCGCGTTGCTGCAAGGTGGCGCCGATCATGTCCAAGCCCTCCATCAGCAAACGCTGGTGGCGCGGCGAGAGGCTGAAGGGGGCGCTGAGTGTGGGGCTGCTCACCGTGAGCGCCGCCAGGTCGATGCGCAGGTCCAGCGGCCCGTGCAGCTTCGCGGCCTCGGCCAGCAGCGTTTGCGCGGCTTCATCGCTCACCATCACTGGCAGCAGGCGGTTGTTGACCGCGTTGGAGTAAAAAATCTCGCCAAAGCTGGCGGCCACCACCGCCTCAAAGCCCGCTTGTTGCAGGCCCCACACCGCGTGCTCGCGGCTGGAGCCACAGCCAAAGTTGGGCCCGGCCAGCAGCACATTGCAGCCCGCCCAGGCCGGGCGGTTCAACACAAACTCGGGCCGCGCCTGGCCCGCGCCGTCCACGCGCAGGTCGTAGAGCAGGCCCTGCGCCAAACCGGCTTTGTCGATGCCACGCAAAAACTGCTTGGGCATGATCTGGTCGGTGTCGAGGTTGGCCAGCGGCAGCGCGGCGGCGCGGCCTTCAATGAGGTGGTGGGTGTGATCGCTCATGGTGGGTTCTCCTGCGTCAGGCCAGGCTGCGCACATCGGTGATGCAGCCGGTGATGGCAGCCGCGGCGGCCATGGCCGGGCTCATCAAATGGGTGATGGCGCCGCGGCCTTGGCGGCCTTCGAAGTTGCGGTTGGTGGTGCTGGCGCAGCGCACGCCGGGGGCGAGCACGTCGTCGTTCATCGCCAGGCACATCGAGCAGCCGGGCTGGCGCCACTCAAAGCCCGCCGCCATCAGCAGCGCGGCCAGGCCCTCAGCCTCGGCCTGCGCTTTCACAGCTCCTGAGCCCGGCACCACCATCGCGCGCACGCCCGGCGCCACGCGGCGCTGGCCCACCACGGCGGCCACGGCACGCAGGTCTTCGATGCGGCCATTGGTGCACGAGCCAATGAACACATGCTGCACCGGCGTGCCGGCCAAGGCGGCGCCCGCCACGAGGCCGGTGTAACGCAAGGCCTGTTCGGCACTCTGGCGCGCCACCGGGTCGACCATGGATTCGGGCCGCGGGATGTGGCCGGTGATGGGCAAAGCCTGATCGGGGCTGGTGCCCCAGGTCACAAATGGCGCCATGTCGGCGGCGTCAAAACGGTGCTCGACATCAAACACCGCACCGGCATCGCTGTGCAGCGTGGCCCAGTGCGCCAGGGCCGCCTCGCGCTGCGCGCCGCGGATGTCGGGGGCGCGCGCCAACACGTAGCCGGTGGCCACGGCATCGGGCGCGATCAGCGCGCCACGCGCGCCCGCCTCCACCGCCATGTTGCACAGCGTGAAGCGCGCCTCCACGCTCAACGCGCTGATGGCCGTGCCCGCAAACTCGACCACAAAGCCCCGGGCACCTTGCGCGCCAATGCGCGCAATGATGTTCAGCACCAGGTCTTTGGCGGTGGTGCCGGGCGGCAAGTGGCCGTCCACCGTGATGCGCATGTCTTGCGCCAAGCGGTACACCAAGGTCTGCGTGGCCAGCACGTGCTCGACCTCGCTGGTGCCAATGCCAAAGCCCAGCGCGCCCAGGGCGCCGTAGGTGGTCGTGTGGCTGTCGCCGCACAGAATCACCATGCCCGGCCGCACCATGCCGTGCTCGGGTGCCACCACGTGTTCAATGCCTTGCAGCGCATCGTTGGTGTCAAACAGCGGCACGCCGTGGCGCGTGCAATTGCGCTTCAAGTTGCTGGCCTGCAGGGCCGAGGGCGGGTCGGCAATCACCCGCTGGCCCAGCGCCACCGCATGGGTCGGGATGATGTGGCTCACCACCGCCACGTTCTGCCCCGGCATCAGCACCTCGCGGCCTTGCGCATGCAGGCCGGCAAAGGCCTGCGGGCTGGTGTATTCGTTCATCAAATGCAGGTCGCAAAACAGCAGCACGTTTTGCGCGTCCAGCACGGCCACGGTGTGGCTGTCGAGCAATTTGCGGTAGAGGGTTCGGGCGGTCATGGTGCGTTCTGGCGGGAGTGGATGAGGCGGCTCACAAGGCCTGCAGAAACGGCAGCGCCTGGGCCAACAAGGCCTCGGGCGCTTCTTCGGGGAGGTAGTGGCCGCAAGGCAGTGCCTGGCCGCGCACACCGCTGGCCACCGCCTGCCACTCGCGCAGCGGCTCAAAGCAGCGCTGCACCACGCCTTGTGCGCCCCACAGCGCCAGCAGCGGCGCCTGCACCAGCCGGCCCGCATCGCGGTCGGCCTGGTCGTGCTGCAGGTCGATGCCGGCGGCGGCGCGGTAGTCCTCGCACAGGCCATGCGCCGTGCCGGGCAGGCCCAGGCAGCGCTGGTACTCGGCCAGCGCACGCGCATCAAAGGGCGCCAGGCCCGCGCTGCGCCCGCCCATCACATCGGTGATGTAGGCGGCCGGGTCGGCCTGCAACAGGCGCTCGGGCAGCGGCGCTTTTTGAATCAGAAAGAACCAGTGCCAATAAGCTCGCGCAAAGGCCTCGTTGGTTTGCCGGTACATGGCCAACGTGGGCGCGATGTCGAGCAACACCAGGCGCTGCACCGCGTCAGCGTGGTCCATGGCCAAGCGGTGCGCCACGCGCGCGCCGCGGTCGTGGGCCAACACCGCAAAGCGCTCGTGCCCCAGCGTCTGCATCACGCGCAGCATGTCGCGCGCCATCGTGCGCTTGCTGTAGTTGCCGTGGTCGGCCGCGCCCACGGGTTTGGACGAATCGCCATAGCCGCGCAAGTCGGCCAATACCACGCTGAAGTGAGGCGTCAGCGCCGGCAGCAGCTGGTGCCAAATGGCCATGGTTTGCGGATGCCCATGCAGCAGCAAGAGCGGCGCGCCCTGCCCCACCGTGCGCACATGAATCTGCACGCCCTCATCGGTGTCAATGAAGCGCGCCTGGGTGCCAGGCAAGAGTGCGTCAAGGCTAGGGTTGTGGGTCATGGGCGGGTCTCCGTGCTGCGTGGTGAGAGCGATCCTAATCCGGTCCGTGCCAGACATGATGTCGCCAAAGACACTACATTGCTGCCCACAGCGACGCAATGGATCTGCCCGACCTCACGCCATGGACCCCATCTCCGACCTCGCCTTCTTCGTGCTGCTGGCCCGCCTGGGCAAGCTCAACGCCACGGCACAAGCGCTGGGCGTGACGCCGCCCACGGCCAGCAAGCGCCTGGCGGCCTTGGAGCAACGCCTGGGCGTGCGGCTGGTGCAGCGCACCACGCGCCGCATCAGCCTCACGGCCGAGGGCGAGGCCTACCTGGCCGACGGCGCGCGCTTGTTGGACGAGTTGCAAGCGCTGGAGCAAACCGTGGCCGGCGCACGCGCCACGCCGCGCGGCTTGTTGCGCGTGCACGGCACGCTGGGCTTTGGTCGCCAGCAGTTGGCGCCCGCCATTTCGCAGTTCGCGCTCGCGCACCCCGAGGTCGACGTGCAGCTGCAGCTCAGCGACCTGCCGGTGAACCTGGTGGCGCAAGGCCTGGACGTGGCGGTGCAGTTTGGCGCCCTGCCCGATGCCCAACTCACCGCCCGGCGCTTGGCCAGCAACAGGCGTGTGCTCTGCGCCGCGCCGCGCTACCTGAAGGCGCGTGGCGAGCCGCTGCGCCCGGCCGATTTGGCCGGCCACGCCTGCATCGTGCTGCGCGAAAACGACGACACCTTTGGCACCTGGCACCTGCAACACAGCGGCCGCCAAGAGACCGTGAAAGTGCGCGGCCGCTTGTCGACCAACGACGGCGAAACGGCCTTGCGCTGGGCGCTCGACGGCCACGGCATCTTGCTGCGCTCCGCCTGGGACGCCGCACCCTACCTGCGCTCCGGCCGCCTGCGCCCCGTGCTGCCCGACTGGCAACCGCCCAGCGGCGATGTGACGGCCGTCTACCCGAGCCGGCAAAACCTGTCGGCCCGCACACGCGCCTTCGTTGATTTTTTGGTGGCCTGGTTTGACAAACACCCGCTGCCCACCTGGCCTTGATCTGGCGCCGGGCGAGCCCGCAGTTCGGCCTCTAAAATCACGCCAAGCTGGCGCCTTCGGGCGCCGGCTGCGTTCTCAGGGCGGGGCGAAATTCCCCACCGGCGGTGATGGCAGCGCAAGCTGAATGAGCCCGCGAGCGCCTGCCAGCCTCCCGGCCAGCAGGGTCAGCAGACTCGGTGTGACCCCGAGGCCGACGGTCACAGTCCGGATGAAAGAGAACCGCAACGGCACCGGGCCGCTCGGGGCTGCGCGCAAGCGTGGCGCCACGCAGCCTGTGCCGCGCGTTCCTGCGCCCTGATTCTGGCCACTCGTTTTTCAACGCACCATGAATCAGCTGTCCTCACTCTCCGCTCCCATCGCCCCCACGGGCTCCGCCGCACCGCGCCGCATTGCCGCGCTCAGCGCCTCCTGGCACCGCGACATCGTGCATCGCGCGCGCGATGCCTTTGTGGCCGAACTCGCGCGCGGCGGCATCCCCGCCGAGCAGGTCGACCTGCTGGATGTGCCCGGCGCCTTCGAGATCCCGTTGCTGGCGCGCAAGCTGGCCGAATCGGGTCGCTACGACGCCGTGGCTGCGTTCGGCCTGGTGGTCGACGGCGGCATCTACCGCCACGATTTTGTGGCCACCGCCGTCATCGACGGCCTGATGCGCGTGCAGCTCGACACCGGCGTGCCGG
>JBEAOO010000135.1:0-8133 GCA_041164825.1 Pseudomonadota bacterium
AAAACCATGTCCGTCACGGTGGCCTTGCACCGTGCCTTCCACTTCGGTCAACAATCCAACATCATTTACTTGGTTATTTGCCACAGTTCTTTTTTCACTGTCATAATCTGATTCTTCGTTGCATAGCTGCAAAGCAAACAACGAAATAAGCCCAGGTGGCGGAATTGGTAGACGCACTAGTTTCAGGTACTAGCGGGTAACTCCGTGGAGGTTCGAGTCCTCTCCTGGGCACCAAATATAAAGGCCAGCACACACGTGCTGGCCTTTTTTATTGCCTTTTTGTCACCGCCTCGATGCGGCGCAAAAGGTGCGGCCGAAACAGCCGCCAAGACGATCCGACAAACAACGGCGGCCAGTGCCTTCGAAGACTCCGAAAGCACTGGCCGCATGGGGTGACGCAAGGCGCTGATCAGTGAATGGATCAGATCGCGAATTTCTTGGCCAGGCCGTCCGGGCGCAGATCGTCGTACTCTTCAAACGGCTGATGGATCCACGGGCTGGTGGGCAGCAGTTCGACGTAGTAGTCGGGGGTGTAGCTCGACACGCCCTTGGTCCAGATCACGGCCGACCGCAGCTCACTGATGGACGGCATGCCACGCAGGCGCTCCACCACCGCCTTGAGCGTCACGCCCGAGTCGGCCAGGTCGTCCACCAGCAGCACGCGACCCGCCAATTCGCCACGCGGCAGCGTGATGTACTTGGCCATGTCCAGGCGACCCTGGATCGTACCGGCCTCGGCGCGATAGGAGCTGGTCGACATGATGCCCAGCGGCTTGTCGAACACGCGCGAGGGCACATCCCCTGGGCGCAAACCGCCGCGGGCCAGGCACAGGATCTGATCAAACTCCCAGCCCGATGCATGAACCTTGAGCGCCAGGCGCTCGGTCAGCATGTGGTATTCGTCCCAGGAAACGTAGAGGTGCTTGCCGTCGTCGGTGAGCATGGGGGTCGGTCTCCAGCTTCAGTGTTGGATGGATGAAAAGAAACCGCTGCTCACGCGCCGAACGGGTGCTGCAGCAAGATGGTGTGGTCGCGATCGGGGCTGGTGGAGATCACATGGATCGGCACGCCGGTGACTTCTTCAATGCGGTTCAGATACTGGCGCGCACTGGCCGGCAGCTTCTCAACATCGGTGACGCCCACGGTGTTGTCACTCCAACCCGGCACGGTCTCGTAAATGGGTTTGCAGCGGGCGATCTCGTCGGCACCCATGGGCAGGATGTCGATGGTTTCGCCGTCGAGCTCGTAACCCACGCAGAGCTTGAGTTCGTCCAGGCCGTCGAGCACGTCGAGCTTGGTGATGCACAAGCCCGACAAGCCATTGACCTGGGCCGAGCGCTTGAGCAGCGCCGCGTCAAACCAACCACAGCGGCGCGAGCGGCCGGTGGTGACGCCCTTCTCAGCACCGACGGTGCTCATATGGTAACCCGGGGTGCCTGGCACTTCCCAGTCGAGCTCGGTCGGGAACGGGCCACCGCCCACGCGGGTGCAGTAGGCCTTGGTGATGCCCAGCACATAGTGCAACAGGCCCGGACCGACGCCCGAACCCGCGGCCGCATTGCCGGCCACGCAGTTGCTGGAGGTGACGTACGGATAGGTGCCGTGGTCAACGTCAAGCAATGTGCCCTGGGCGCCTTCGAACAGCAGGTTGTCGCCTGCGCGATGCGCTTCATTCAACTCGCGTGACACATCGGCCATCATCGGCTTGAGCAGCTCGGCGTGGCGCATCGCTTCGGCATACACCGGCTCGAACTGCACCTCGCCGTCGATGATGTAGGGCATGAGCGCATCACCGAAGACAAACTTCTTGGAGCCCAGGAAGGTGGTCAACACGTGGTTGTGCAGGGCCAGCAGCTCGCGCAGCTTGGCGGCAAAACGCTCGGGGTAGCGCAGGTCTTGCACGCGCAGCGCGCGGCGCGCGATCTTGTCTTCATACGCCGGGCCAATGCCACGCCCGGTGGTGCCAATTTTCTCGGTGCCGCCTTGTTCGCGCGCCGCTTCGCGGGCCACGTCGAGCGCGGCATGGAACGGCAGGATCAGCGGGCAGGCTTCAGAGATGCGCAGGCGCGAGCGCACTTCCACACCGGCCTTCTCCAGGCCTTCGATTTCTTCAAACAGCTTGGCGGCCGAGAGCACCACACCGTTGCCGATGTAGCACTTCACGCCGGCGCGCATGATGCCGCTGGGGATCAGGTGCAGCGCCGTTTTGACGCCATTGATCACCAGCGTGTGGCCGGCGTTGTGGCCGCCCTGGAAGCGCACCACACCTTGGGCGCTTTCGGTCAACCAATCGACCAATTTGCCCTTGCCTTCGTCGCCCCATTGGGTGCCGACGACCACGACGTTGCGACCCGAAGCCGCCGATTTGTGTTGCTGCATGACGTGTAGATTCAAAGCATGAAAAGGGGGGGTGGATGGCACGCCGCTCACTCAGAGCGAGCGCAACACCCATTGATCGTTGACGGCGACCAACTCGCGGTCGCAGCCAAATTCTTGGGCCTCGTGTTCGTGGCCGGGCAGCACACAAACCACGGTTTCGCCTTGGGCACGCAATTGGCGCACCGCCGCGCGCAGCGCAGCGTCTTCACCCCAGGGCGAGCGAATGGCCGCGGCCGAGCCCGTGGGCTGCAGCAGGTTGACCAGCTCTTTGAGGTCGAGGCTGAAGCCCACGGCCGGGCGCTTGCGGCCAAACACCGCGCCAACCTCGTCGTAACGGCCGCCGCGGGCGATGGCATCGCTGCAGCCCTGCACGTACACGGCAAAACGCGCGCCGCTGTAATACGCATAGCCGCCCACATCGGCCAGATCGAAGCCCACGATCACTTCCGGGTGGGCATCGCTCAGGTGCTTGTGCAGCCACGCCAAATCGTTGAGCGCCGCACGAATCAGCGGCACATCGGGCAAGACCTCGCGCGCCTGCGACAGCACCTCGGCACCGCCATAGAGCTTGAGCAAGGCCAAAACGTTTGCGCGCTCGGCCGCAGGCCATGCCGCGCACAGGTCAGCCAAGGTGCCCACGTCTTTGCCCGCGAGCGCGGCCACCACGTCATTCACTGCCGAGGTGCTGAGCGACAAGGGGGCGAGCAAGGCCTCCACAATGCGCGCATCGGCCAGATCGAGCGTGACCTGCGAGAAGCCCGCGTGACGCAGGCAATCGAGCGCCAAGTCTTGCACTTCGAGATCGGCTTCCAGGCCCGCATGACCGTAGATCTCAGCGCCAAACTGCAAAGGCTCGCGGGTGGCGTGCAGGCCCGAGGGACGGGTGTGCAGCACCGGGCCGCAATAGCACAGGCGCGTCAGGCCCTGGCGATTGAGCAGGTGGGCATCAATGCGGGCGACTTGCGGCGTGGTGTCGGCGCGCACACCGAGGGTGCGGCCGCTGAGCTGGTCCACCAGCTTGAAGGTTTTGAGATCGAGCGCACGGCCGGTGCCCGAAAGCAGCGACTCCAGGTGCTCCAGCAGCGGCGGCATCACCAACTCGCAGCCATAGCCACGGGCGACATCCAACAAACCACGGCGGAGTTCTTCGATCTGCCGGGCTTGCGAGGGCAAGACATCGGCGATGTGCTCTGGCAGCAGCCAAGCAGACGGCATGTGAAAAGACCGGAGTATTAAAACGCAGATTGTACCGGCCTTGTTTCGCAGCAGAAACAAAGCGCCGCGCGGGAAGAACCCTGCGCCCCTTGATGACGGGGGCGTCGCGGCCGGTCAGCGGCCACGCCGCCAGAGCTCGGCCCCTCAGTCGGCGCCGCTCATCCAGAGCAAGAGCAAGCCCAGCAGCACGCTGCACAAGCCGACGAAGCGCAGCTGGCCATCACTGAGTTTCATGGCCTGCTCAAACACCCGGCGCCACTGGCCGGGGTTCAACAGGGGCATCACGCCCTCGAACAAGAGCATCAGCCCCAGCGCCATCCAGAGCGCATCGGACATGGCGACGTCGACTCAGCCGTGGTGGCGGATCACTTGCGAGCGGGGGCCGCAGCGGGCGCCGCCGCCGAGCCGCCACGCATGGCGCGGAAGAAGTCGCTCGACGGGTCGACCACCATCACATCCGACTTGTTGCGGAAGCTGCTGCGGTACGCATCGAGGCTGCGGTAGAACTGGGCGAACTGCGGGTCGCGACCGAAAGATTCGGCGTAGATGGCCGAGGCCTTGGCATCGCCCTCGCCCTTGACTTTCTGTGCGTCGCGGTAGGCCTCGGCGACGATCACTTCGCGCTGGCGGTCGGCATCGGCGCGGATTTTTTCGCCATCGGCCCCACCGGTAGAACGCAACTCATTGGCCACACGCTTGCGCTCTGACTCCATGCGGCGATACACCGAGTCGGTGATGTTGGCGGCGAAGTCCACGCGCTTGATGCGCACATCCACGATCTGGATGCCGAACGACGCGGCTTCATCCGCCAAACGGGTGCGCACACCCTCCATCACGTGCTCACGGTCGGTGGCCAACATGGCTTGCACCGTGCGCTTGGTCACCTCTTCGTTGAAGGCCGCCTGCACGATGGGGCTCAGGCGGTTCTCTACATTGCGCATGTCCACGCCGTTGTTGCGGATGAACTGGCGAGCGTCGGTGATGCGCCACTTGATGAGCCAGTCGATGACCAAGCTCTTCTTCTCGGCGGTGAAGATCGGACGCGTTTCTGGGCTGTCCAGCGTCTGCACGCGGCTGTCGAGGAACACCACGTTCTGAAACGGCGGCGGCATCTTGAACTTCAAGCCCGGCTCGGTCACCACCTCTTTGATTTCACCCAGCGCGTAGATCACGGCGTACTGCCGTTGATCGACAACAAAGAGGGTGGACGACGCGATCATCAGCGCCACCAGGGCGCCGGCAACATACAAGCCGATTCTGTTCATGGTCTGGTGGGTGTGAGCGTGGATCAGCGGCCGTCGCGGTCGCGGCTGCGCTGGTTGTCGCGCGAGCGAATGTCAGCGGCGCTGCCCGAGGTGGACGGCGTGGCGGCGCCCGCCTCAGCGGCTGCGGCGGGTGCCGCGGGAGCGACCGCAGTGGCTGGCGCGGCGGCGCCAGTCTGCTGCATCAATTTGTCCAGCGGCAGGTAGAGCAAGTTGGAATTGCCCTTGCTGTCGACCAGCACCTTGGTGACGTTCGAATACACCTGCTGCATGGTGTCGATGTAGAGGCGATCGCGGGTCACGCCCGGGGCCTTTTGGTACTCGGTGAGCACACTGGCAAAACGCTGGGCATCACCTTCGGCCTGCGCCACCACGCGCGATTTGTAGCCTTCGGCCTCTTCGCGCAAGCGCGCTGCCGTGCCTTGGGCCTTGGGGATCACGTCGTTGGCGTAGGCCTGGCCTTCGTTCTTCAAGCGCTCGCGGTCGGCGCCGGCCTTGAAGGCGTCATCAAACGCCGACTGCACTTGCTCGGGCGGCTGCACGTTTTGCACGTTGACGCTGGCCACCACGATGCCGGCCTTGAGCTTGTCGAGCTGGCTCTGGATCGACTTCACCAGGTCGGTGGCGATGGCGTCGCGTTGCTCGTACAGCACCGAATCCATGTTGCTCTTGCCGACGATCTCGCGCACGGCCGACTCGGCCGCCATCACCACCGCCTCATCGGGGCTGCGGTTCTCAAACAGGTAGGCCCGTGCGTCCTTCAGGCGGTATTGCACCGTGAAGCGAATGTCGACGATGTTTTCGTCTTGCGTGAGCATCGACGAGTCGCGCAAGCCCGTGGCCTGCACCACGCTGTTGCGCCCCACTTCGACCGAGCGCAACTGCGTCACCGCCACGGTCTCGTGGGCCTGGAAGGGGTAAGGCAAGCGCCACTTGAAGCCGGCGTCCGCCGTGTGGCTGTACTTGCCAAACGAGGTCACCACGGCCTGTTGGCCTTCTTGCACGATGAAGAAGCCGCTGCCCAGCCACAAAAGCGCCACCACACCGGCGATCAGCCCGGCACCGATGCCCGCGCCTTTGAAGTCGGGCGGGAAACCACCGCCCTGCCCGGGCTCTTTGGGCGGGCCGCTCGGACTGCCGCCACCGGGCTTGCCGCTGAACAGGCCGCTGAGCTTGCGGTTGAAATCGCGCCAGAGCTCGTCCAGATCGGGCGGGCCATCGTTGCGGCCGCCGTTGTTGTTGAGCAACCAGCCTGGGGGCACGGCACGCAGCCACAGGCCCCGCAACATGGCGCGGCTGGCGCCGGCCAATGCACTCAAGCGGCCGGCCGGAGCGGCGGCAACATCGTCAATGTGAAGTGAGCTCATGGTGTTCAGAAGTCCTGGTCCGCATCAACGGCCGAGAGATCGCGGGGGTCCGCGTCTTCGAGCTCATCTGCGGCCCAACCAGAGAGATTCAAGCGGGTGGCCAGGGTTCCGGCCACGGCTTCAGAAATAACGCTGCGCAACTCATCGAGCCCCTGGCCCGTGAGCGCGCTGACAAACACGCGCGGCATGCGCACGCCAGCGTCGAGTTCGAGCACGTCTTGCAGTTCGCGCGGCTGCTGGTCGTCGTCGAGCTTGTCGACCTTGTTGTAGACGAGCACCTGCGGCACGCGGTCGGCGCCAATGTCGCGCAGCACGCGCTGCACCTCGCGCATTTGTTCATCCAACACGGGGCTGGCGCAATCGACCACATGCAGCAACACGTCGGCGTCGGTGGCCTCTTGCAGCGTGGCCTCAAACGCCTCCACCAGCTTGTGCGGCAGGTCGCGGATGAACCCCACGGTGTCCGAGAGCGACACGCTGCGGCCCACATCCTCCAAGTAAAACTGTCGGGTGGTGGTGTCGAGCGTGGCAAACAACTGGTCTGCCGCGTACGTGCGCGCCTTCACCATCGCGTTGAACAAGGTCGATTTGCCGGCGTTGGTGTAGCCCACCAGAGAAACTCGGAAGGTCTGGTTGCGCTCGCGCGAACGGCGTTGGGTGTTGCGCTGCTTCTTGACCTTGTCGAGCCGGGTTTTGACCGACTTCACCCGCTCAGCAATCATGCGCCGGTCGAGTTCGATCTGTGCTTCGCCCGGGCCACCGCGCATGCCGATGCCGCCGCTCTGGCGCTCCAGGTGGCTCCAGCGGCGCACGAGGCGGGTGGACAGGTATTGCAGCTGCGCCAACTCGACCTGCAACTTGCCCTCGTGGCTCTGCGCGCGAGCGGCAAAGATCTCCAAGATGAGCATCGTGCGGTCGGCCACGGCCACGCCGAGATGGCGCTCCAGGTTGCGCTGCTGGGCCGGCGACAAGGCTTGATCAAACAGCACCGCCTTGGCTTGCAGGCCTTGCACCAAGGCCTTGATTTCGTCGGCTTTGCCCGAGCCCACAAAAAACGCCGGATCGGGCGCTTTGCGCTTGCAAACCACGCGGCCCACAGCCACATCGCCGGCCGATTCGGCCAACAAAGCCAACTCGTCCAACGAGGCATCAAAATGGGTTTTGCCGCCGAAATCCACGCCCACGAGGATGGCGCGAGCGGGGCCCTCAGCGAGGGCCCCGTCGTCAAACTCGGAAGCGCTCACGGCAGCACGCGCCGTGGGGCGGACGGGTGAGACGTCATCAGGCCTGGGGTTCAGGCGTGTCGGCGTTGCCGTGGAAGTTCACAGCCCGGCCGGGCACGACGGTGGAGATCGCGTGCTTGTAGACCATCTGGGTGACCGTGTTGCGCAGCAGAACCACGTACTGGTCGAAAGACTCGATGTGACCTTGCAACTTGATGCCGTTGACAAGGTAGATCGAAACCGGAACATGCTCTTTGCGCAGCAGGTTCAGGAAGGGGTCTTGTAGGAGTTGCCCTTTGTTGCTCACGATATGCTCCGTGATGTAAGTGAAGAAGATGTCACGTTAACACAGGGTTCCCCCTGTGCCGGTCGAATCTCAGGAGTCCTTGTCTGAGAAGGGGTTGGCGGAGGACTTCATCTGGATGCGCAGCGGTGTGCCGACCAGCTTGAAGTGCTCGCGAATCCGGCCTTCCAGAAAGCGCTTGTAGACCTCGGACACGCTCTCCAGCGAGTTGCCGTGGATGATGACCACCGGCGGGTTCATGCCGCCTTGATGGGCATAACGCAACTTGGGGCGGAAGGCGCCCGCACGCTTGGGCGCTTGGTGCTGCACGGCATCGAGCAGCAAGCGCGTGAGCACCGGCGTGCTCATCTTGCGCGTGGCCGAGGCGTGGGCATCGGCAATCG
>JBEAOO010000136.1:0-17657 GCA_041164825.1 Pseudomonadota bacterium
AGCGTGACGCCCTGGGTCGCACGACCGAGTTCGCGAATCTCCGAAACCCGGGTGCGCACCAGCACACCGCGATCCGTGATGAGCATGATCTCGTCGTCGGCGCGCACCAGCGTGGCCGCGACGACCTTGCCGTTGCGTTCGCTCTGCTGGATCGCGATCATCCCCTTGGTGCCGCGGCCGTGGCGGGTGTATTCGACGATCGAGGTGCGTTTGCCGAAGCCGTTCTCGGTGGCGGTGAGCACGCTTTGCGTTTCGTCTTCGGCCACCAGCATCGCGATCACGCTGACGCCGTCGTCGAGCGCCATGCCGCGCACGCCGCGGGCACCGCGGCCCATCGGGCGCACATCGTCTTCGTCGAAGCGCACGGCCTTGCCGCCGTCGCTGAACAGCATCACGTCGTGCTTGCCGTCGGTCAGCGCGGCACCGATCAGGTAGTCACCGTCGTCCAGCGCCACGGCAATGATGCCGGCCTTGCGCGGGTTGCTGAAGTCTTCCAGCGGCGTCTTCTTGACGGTGCCTTGCGCTGTGGCCATGAACACAAAGTGATCGGCCGGGAAGCTGCGGAACTCGCCGGTCAGCGGCAACACCACGTTGACCTTTTCGCCCTGCTGCAGCGGGAACATGTTGACGATCGGGCGACCGCGCGAGTTGCGCGAGCCCGACGGCACCTCCCACACCTTCAGCCAGTACACGCGACCGTGGGTGGTGAAGCACAGGATGTAGTCGTGCGTGTTGGCGATGAAGAGCTGGTCGATCCAGTCGTCTTCCTTGGTCTGCGTGGCTTGCTTGCCGCGGCCGCCGCGCTTTTGAGCGCGGTACTCGGACAGCGCCTGGCTCTTGATGTAGCCGGTGTGGCTGAGCGTCACCACCATGTCGGTGGGCGTGATCAGGTCTTCGGTGCCCAGGTCTTGCGCGTTGTGCTCGACCACGCTGCGGCGTGCGCCGACCTTGCTTTGGCCGAACTCCAGCTTGATGGCGGTGAGCTCGTCAGTGATGATGGTTGTCACGCGGGCGGGCTTGGCCAAGATGTCGAGCAGGTCGGCGATCACGGACATCACGTCCCGGTATTCGCCAATGATCTTGTCTTGCTCCAGCCCGGTCAGGCGTTGCAGGCGCATCTGCAAAATTTCACCGGCCTGGTCGTCCGACAGGTGATAAAGGCCGGTCTCCTGCAGGCCGTAGTTCTTCGGCAGGCCTTCGGGACGGAAGGCTTCGCGGCCACCGGGCGTGTCGCCCTCAGCGCGCGAGAGCATGTCGCGCACCATCGACGAATCCCAGCCCTTGGCCATCAGCGCGGCCTTGGCCACTGGCGGGGTGGGCGAAGCCTTGATGGTTTCGATGAACTCATCGATGTTGGCCAGTGCCACCGCCAAGCCTTCCAGCACGTGGCCGCGATCGCGCGCTTTGCGCAACTCGAATACCGTGCGGCGGGTCACCACCTCGCGGCGGTGCTCCAAGAACACCTGGATCAGCTCCTTCAGGTTGCACAACTTCGGCTGGCCGTCGATCAGCGCCACCATGTTGATGCCGAAGGTGTCTTGCAGCTGCGTTTGCTTGTAGAGGTTGTTGAGCACCACCTCGGGCACTTCGCCGCGCTTGAGCTCAATCACCACGCGCATGCCGGACTTGTCCGACTCGTCTTGCAGGTGGCTGATGCCTTCGATCTTCTTCTCGTGAACCAGCTCGGCAATGCGCTCCAGCAGGGTCTTCTTGTTCACCTGGTAAGGAATCTCGTCAACGATGATCGACTGGCGCGAGCCACGATCGATGTCTTCGAAGTGCACCTTGGCGCGCATGATCACCTTGCCGCGGCCGGTGCGATAACCGTCGCGCACACCGGTGAGGCCATAGATGATGCCGGCGGTCGGGAAGTCGGGCGCCGGAATGATCTCCATCAGCTCATCGATGGTGGCGTCCGGGTTCTTCAGCAGGTGATGGCAAGCGTCCACCACCTCGTTCAAATTGTGCGGCGGGATGTTGGTGGCCATGCCCACGGCAATGCCGGCCGAGCCGTTGACCAGCAAGTTGGGCAAGCGCGCCGGCAGCACCAGCGGCTCTTTCTCGGAGCCGTCGTAGTTGGGGCCGAAATCGACCGTCTCTTTGTCGATGTCGCCGAGCATCTCGTGGGCGATCTTGGCCAGGCGGATTTCGGTGTACCGCATGGCGGCGGCGCTGTCGCCGTCGACCGAGCCGAAGTTGCCCTGGCCGTCCACCAGCATGTGGCGCAGTGAGAAGTCTTGCGCCATGCGCACGATCGTGTCGTACACCGCCGAGTCGCCGTGCGGGTGGTACTTGCCGATCACATCGCCAACGATACGCGCCGACTTCTTGTACGGGCGGTTCCAGTCGTTGTTCAGCTCATGCATGGCGAACAACACACGGCGGTGCACCGGCTTCAAGCCATCGCGGGCGTCGGGGAGTGCACGGCCGACAATCACGCTCATCGCGTAATCCAGGTACGAGCGCCGCATTTCCTCTTCGAGGCTGATGGGCAGGGTTTCCTTGGCGAACTGAGTCATGCGGAAAGCTCGTCGGCCGGCGAGGGCCTGGTTCAGGGTGAAAACGCTGATTCTAATTGGCCCGGCTTGTGGCCCTTTCGCAACAATGCGTGTCATGCCTGTGCGCTACACGGCCAAAAACCAGAGCGGCGGAGGCCCTATGGCACAATGATTCGTGTGGTGGATGTCCGTCTTAGCGGGTATTTACCAGTCAATTCCGACTCCAGTTCGGACGTCCTGCAGAAGCATTACTGCGCATCCCTCGAGAGGAGAATCATGAATAAACTGAACAAGGTGGCGTCGCTCTTCGCAACCGCAATGCTGGCCACGGCCGCCACTGGTGTGTCGGCTCAAACCACGATCGACAATTGGGTCAACAGCACCGGCCTGCCCTGGAAGAACGGCACCAGCGAATACTGCTGGCGCAACACCCAGTGGACGCCTGCCACGGCCCACCCGGATTGCGATGGCGCCCTGAAGAAGGTCGCTCCCGCCGCCGTGGCTCCCGCTCCTGTCGCTGCTCCTGCTGCCGCCCCGGCCGCTCCTGCAGCTGCTCCGGCCAAGCCTGCTGTTGTCGCTCCGGTGCCTGTCGCCCCGACCAGTGAAAAGGTCACGTTCGCCGCTGACGCGTTCTTCGACTTCAACAAGGCAACCCTGAAGCCCGAAGGCAAGGCCAAGCTGGACGACCTGACCAGCAAAATTGGTGGCATCAACCTCGAAGTGATCATCGCCGTCGGCCACACCGACTCGGTGGGCACCGACGCTTACAACCAAAAGCTGTCGATCAAGCGTTCGGAAGCCGTCAAGGGCTATCTGATCGGCAAGGGCGTTGAAACCAACCGCGTCTACACCGAAGGCAAGGGCGAAGCCCAGCCGGTGGCCGACAACAAGACCGGCGAAGGCCGCGCCAAGAACCGCCGCGTTGAGATCGAAGTGGTCGGCACGCGCGCCGTCAAGTAATCAGGCTCACCCCCTGATCGCGAAACCCCGCCTCGGCGGGGTTTTTCTTTTTCTGGCCCTGCATTCACCTCCGGCTTGCCTGGGGCGCCCTGTCGGGGCCCCGGCTTTGGATAACATCGCGACATGAGCAACGTTGATCCGCAAGAACTCGCCAAATTCAGTGAACTCGCCCACCGCTGGTGGGACCCGGAGAGCGAGTTTCGCCCCCTGCACCAAATCAACCCCCTGCGTTTGGATTGGATCGCTCAGCGCGCCGCGTTGAGTGGCCGCAAAGTGCTGGACGTGGGCTGCGGTGGCGGCATCTTGGCCGATTCGATGGCGCGCCGCGGCGCCGAAGTGTTGGGCATCGATCTGGCCACCAAGCCGCTGAAGGTGGCGCGCCTTCACGCCATGGAGGCCGGCACGCCCAACATCAGCTACCGCGAGATCGCGGCCGAAGCGCTCGCGGCCGAAGCGCCGGCCGCGTTTGATGCTGTCACTTGCATGGAAATGCTGGAACACGTGCCCGATCCGTCGTCCATCGTGCGGGCCTGCGCCGACATGGTCAAGCCCGGTGGCTGGGTGTTTTTCTCCACGCTCAATCGCAATGCCAAAGCCTTCTTGTTCGCCATCGTGGGTGCGGAGTACGTGTTGAACATGCTGCCCAAAGGCACCCACGAGTACGCCCGCTTCATTCGCCCGGCTGAGTTGGCCCTGTGGTGCCGCGAGGCTGGCCTCGACTTGGTGGACACCTGCGGTCTGGGCTACAACCCACTCACCAAGCACTACAGCTTGTCGGGAGACACCAGCGTGAACTACATGTTTGGCTGCCGCAAGGCGGGTTGATGGCATGACGACCACACCCATCCGTGCGCTGCTGTTCGATCTTGATGGCACGCTGATCGACAGCGCACCCGACCTGGCCGGCACCGGCAATGACATGCGTGCAGCGCGTGGTTTGCCCTTGCTGCCCTACGCTGCCCTTCGCCCCCTGGTCGGCACTGGCGCGCGGGGCATGGTCGGTGCCTCGCTCGGTGTGGGTCCAGATGCGCCCGAATTCGCTGCATTGCGCGATGAGTTTTTGTCGCGCTACGAACAGCGCATGACGCAGTTGACGCATGTGTTTCCCCTGGTGCAGGTGTTGCTGCAGCGCTTGGATGCGCGCGACGTGCCCTGGGGCATCATGACCAACAAGAACACCCGCTTCGCGGCGCCGCTGGTGCAGGCGCTGGGCCTGGGTGAGCGCGCGGCCGCTCTGGTGTGCGGAGACACCACGCCGCACGCCAAGCCACACCCCGAGCCGCTGCTCGAAGCCGCACGACGCATGGGCGTTGAACCCGCCGAATGTGTGTACGTGGGCGACGACCTGCGCGACATGCAGGCCGGCCGCGCCGCAGGCATGTGCACCGTCGCTGCAGCCTGGGGCTACCTTGGCGATGGCGAGCCCATCACGCAATGGGGCGCCGACTTCATCATTGAATCTCCCGATCAGCTCTTGAATGTGCTGGGGATGGCCTAAACTACCTCCTTCCTGGGACCGACCTGGCTTCGACGTGGGTGCGGAGTTGGAACAGGGCATGTCGAGCACCAGTTCGCTCGTAAAACCACTGGAAACAAAGTAACTGCGAACGACTCTACGTACGCCCTCGCCGCTTAACACCGGTGAGCTTCGCACCAGTTGGCCGATGGGCTGGGTCTGAGGGGCAACCCAAGGACAGCGAAGTCATTCACATTGGCTCGGTCTGAGCTGGGTCACTCAGCACAGACTTAAATTCAGTGACTCGGGGAATGGTCAGCGTGCTGCTGCGCGGGCCAGTCCACTAAAACCAAATCAGTCAGCTAAACATGTAGATCTGCCTGGCGATGGCTTGCGGACGGGGGTTCGATTCCCCCCGGTTCCACCACCACACGTTCGTTCTCGCGAACGAACACCCGAAAGGCTCAAGTTCATTGTTGAACTTGGGCCTTTTCCTTTTGGGGGCGCTGGGTTGGTGCTTCAAAAATCCTCGCGGATTCGCAAGAAGCTGGCGAAGCGGGGCTTGCCGTTGGGGGTCACGTCGCGGAAGCGGTAGCTCACCGTGCTGCCCAGGGAGGGCGGATTGCGGCGCAGGGCGTCGCTCAGGCCGGTACCGAGTGCGAAGTCGATGCCGTTGGCTGTGCGCAATTGCAGGGCGCCGGTCTGGCCGAGGTACTTGCCCTTACCGGGGCGGTAGCCCATGACGGTGGCTTCGGCGTCTTGCTGGGGTTTGAGCTTGAGCAGAACATCACTTCGGCCCGCGATGACGAGGGCATCGGCGCGGTGCAGCATCAGGCCTTCTCCGCCTTGGGTCACCACGTCGTCGAGCCAGTGTTGCAGCGCCTGCGTGTGGTTCAGACGCTTTTGCTCGACCCACACCAGTTGCGGGTTCGGCGCGCGCTGCAGCAAGGCTTGCAGTCGTTCTGCACGACTCGCAAAGGTGCCCTCCGCACTGGGCATGTCGAACACCATGTAGCGCAGTTGCCGCCAGTCGTCGTCAATGGGCACGGCCTTGCGCACGATGGCTGACAGCGCATCGAAGCGGCCGCGGCCGAGCCAGAGTTCGCCGTCGAGCGGCACGCCGGCGGGCAATTGAGCCAGAAACCAAGTGGGGGCCGGCACGAGGCGTCCGCTGCGAAAGCGCAGGTGCTGGCCGTCCCACAGGGCACGCACGCCGTCGAGCTTTTCGCTCACCAGATAGGGCGCCGGGGCCACGCCCTGGGGAGCCAGTTGGGCCAGCAGCACCGGCAGGGTGGGGGCGGACTTGCTGCCCTGGGCCGCCGTGTCGCCGTGTGCGCCGTGGGCTGCGCCCGCGCTCATCAGGCCGGCGATGTACCAAGACCAAGCGGTGCGAGCTGGGCGGGCGTTGCGTGCCATGGGCGACTCCTCGGAGCAGGTTGCTTCAGTCCGCAGTGTCTGCCTGGGGTCGTGCCTTCCGCCATCCCTCTTCGCGGTGCCAAAGCGGCTACCATCGCGCCCATCTTTCAGGGGATGGGTCGCGGGCGCTGGCTGGTGCGTCGCCGCTGCCATCGCCATCTCTCAACAACGTTGTTTGCAGGAGCATTCACATGGCCATGGACGTGGTGGATTTTGAGATCAAGGGCTCGGAGATGCAGTTCGTCGAGGTCGAGCTTGACCCGGGCGAGGCGGCCGTCGGCGAGGCGGGCAGCATGATGTACATGGATGCTGGCATCCAAATGGACACGGTGTTTGGCGACGGTTCGGCACAGCAGGGCGGTTTTTTGGGCAAGTTGCTGGGCGCCGGCAAGCGCTTGGTGACGGGCGAGTCGCTGTTCACCACGGTCTATACCAACCAGTCGCGCAGCAAGCTGCGGGTGGCGTTTGCGGCCCCCTATCCGGGCAAGATCTTGCCGATGGATTTGAGCAAGATGGGTGGCATGTTGATTTGCCAGAAGGATGCCTTTTTGTGCGCCGCGCGCGGCGTGTCGCTGGGCATCTACATGCAGCAAAAGATGTCGGTCGGCTTCTTTGGCGGCGAGGGCTTCATCATGCAAAAGCTGGAAGGCGACGGCCTGGCTTTTGTGCATGCCGGCGGCACCGTGCTCAAGCGCGAGTTGTCGCCGGGCCAGACGCTGCTGATCGACACGGGTTGCGTGGTGGCGTTCACGCCCAATGTGAACTTCGAAATCCAGTACGTCGGCAAGGTGAAGACGGCGCTGTTTGGGGGAGAGGGCTTGTTTTTTGCCAAGGTCACGGGCCCGGGCACGGTGTGGCTGCAGAGCTTGCCGTTCTCGCGCTTGGCCAGCCGCGTGTTTGCGGCCGCGCCGCAAAACGGTGGCTCGCGCGAGGAGGGCTCGGTGCTTGGCGGCTTGGCCGTGGGCGGCGGCAGCTTGCTGGGTGCTGTGTTTGGTGCTGGCGACGACGAGTGATTTTTTGCGTCCGGTCAAGGCCGGACGCCGAGGCGGGCCAGCGGCTTCAGCCGCGCCGCCTACACTCACGGGTTGTCTCCGCTCTGGTCCCCGTCCGTGAACCTGTCTGATTTCCTGATGCAAGGCCCGGCCTTGCGCCGCCTGCCCCTGCGCATGGCGGCCGCTGGCGCCGTGTTGTCCATGCTCGCCGTGGACGCCATGGCAGCGCCCGCGACCGCCGCGCCCACCCACCCGATCTTTGTGCTGAACTCGCTCGACGCCACCGTCAGCGTGCTCGACCCCGTGAAGTTCACCGAGGTGAAGCGCATCCCGGTGGGCAAAGAGCCGCATCACCTCTACCTGACGCCCGATGAAAAGTCGCTGCTCGTGGCCAATGCCGTGGGCGACACGCTGACCTTCATCGACCCTGTCACGGCGGAGGTGCAACGCACGCTGACCGGCGTCCTCGACCCCTACCAGTTGCGCTTCTCGCCCGACATGAAGTGGTTCGTCACGCTGGCCAACCGCCTCAACCACGTCGACATCTACCGCTGGCAACCCACCAATGCGGCCGAGCCGATGAAGTTGGTCAAGCGCATCTCCACCGGCCAGACCCCCAGCCACCAGTGGATCGACAGCAAGAGCAGCGTGGTGTATGCCTCGATGCAGGACAGCGACGAGCTGGTGGCGATCGACCTCGCCACGCAGGCCATCCGCTGGCGTGTGCCCACCGGCAAGTTGCCGGCAGATGTGTACCTCACGGCCGACGACAAAACGCTGTTTGTGGGCCTCACGGGCGACCGCTTTGTGGAGGTGTATGACGTCTCCAACGGCCCGGCCAAGTTGATCAAGCGCATCGAGACGGGCGAGGGCGCGCACGCCTTCCGCGCCAAGGGCGACAAGCGTCACATCTTCGTCAGCAACCGCGTGGCCAACACCATCAGCGTGATCGACACGCAAACACAAACCGTGGTGAGCCAGTTGCCCGGCCCCGGCGGCCCGGATTGCATGGACCTGATGAACGACGGCAAAACGCTGCTGCTGAGTTCGCGCTGGGCGCGCAAGGTCACCTGGATCGACATTGAGACCAAGCAGGTGATCCGCCAAGTCAACGTTGGCCGCTCGCCGCACGGTGTCTACACGCTGGATCATGCGGCGCGTCAATAAGGCCTTGACGCGGCTGGCCTGTGTGCTGGCTGCGGCCTGGGCGGGCGGTGCGCTGGCTGCCGCGCCCTGCGACAAGCCGGTCTACCTCACGCTGGACACCGGCCACATGGGCGTGGCGCCGCTGATCGCTGAGGTGCTCAAGCGCCAGCAGGTCAAGGCGACGTTCTTCTTGGCCAACGAGCCCAGCAAAACGCCCGGTGGCAGCAGCTTGGACGACGAGTGGGCCCCGTGGTGGAAGGCGCGTGCCGCCGAAGGCCATTTGTTCGCCTCGCACACCTACGACCACGTGTACTGGCGCGCTGACCTGCCCGGCGGGCAGTTTCAGATGCGCCCCTCGGCGGGGCCGCAAAACGGCAAGGCGCTGACCTGGTCGGCCGCGCAGTACTGCCAGGAGCTGCAGCGCAGCGCAGCCCGCTTCACCGCGATGACGGGCCAGGCCATGGCGCCGCTGTTTCGGGCGCCGGGGGGCAAGACGTCACCAGCGCTGATTGCGGCAGCGCGCAGCTGTGGCTACGCCCACGTGCCCTGGGCGGCGGCGGGGTTTTTGGGCGATGAGTTGCCGAGTGACGCCTACCCCAACAAGGTCTTGTTGGCGCGTGCTCTGCAAGCCATCCAGCCCGGTGACATTCTGATGGCGCATTTGGGCATTTGGTCGCGGCGAGACCCGTGGGCGCCTGCGGTGCTGGAGCCCCTGATCGAAGGGCTCAAGGCCCGCGGCATGTGCTTCGCTACGCTGCGCGACCACCCCGACTACCGCCAGCATCTGGCGGGTACGACGATTCAAAAGTGAGTTGACTCCGAGCATGTTTGACGCGATCTCTGGCGCCGTCGATGGCCTCGTTTTGCAATTTGGCGACGTGCAGCAGGCCTTGTTCGAATCGGTGGTGCAGCCGCTGCTGTTTCGCATCGGCCTGGCCTCGTATTTGAGCGATGCGTATGACGCCACCGGTTGGTTGCTGGTGGGGCTGCTGCAGATTGCGGTGATGCTGGCGCTGATCGGCCCGCTGCAGCGTTGGCGCCCGATCGAATCGCCACCCGCATCGGCCGCCGAGCGCAGCGTGTGGCGCGCGGATGTCGCGGTCGATGTGATTTACACGTTGATTCACCGCCTGGGCCTGTTTCGCGTGGCGATGTTTTTTTTGATCGACCCGTTGTGGAATGCTGGCTTCGGTTGGCTGGCCGTGCGCGGCGTGGATGGCTGGCACCTGGACCAATGGGTGGCGCCGCTGTGGCCGGGCATCTCTGACACCGCGCTGGCGGGCTTCTGGGTCTACCTGGTGGTGTTTGACCTGCTGAACTACCTGCTGCACCGCGCGCAGCACCAGTCCGATGCCTGGTGGGCGCTGCACGCCGTGCACCACAGCCAGCGCCACATGAGCATGTGGACCGACAGCCGCAACCACCTGCTCGACAGCGTCCTCGTTGACACCGTCTTTGTCCTGGTGGCGCGCGCCATTGGCGTGGCCCCAGGGCAGTTTGTGGCGCTGATTGCGGTGTCTCAACTGGTAGAAAACCTCTCGCACGCCAATGTGCGCCTGGGCTTTGGCTGGCTGGGCGAGCGCCTGCTGGTGGGGCCGCGTTTTCATCGCTTGCACCACGGCCTCGGCCTCGGCCACGAGTCTCACGGCAAGGGCACCTTGGGCGGGCACAACTTCGCCGTGCTGTTTCCGGTGTGGGACATCGTGTTTGGCACCGCCCGCTACTGCGACGAGGTGCAAGGCACGGGCATCCGCGATCAGTTGTCGCAAGAGGGGGGGCGCGACTATGGCCGCGGCTTCTGGGCCCAGCAGTGGCTCGGGCTCAAGCGGCTGGCCGGCCGCGCCTGAAGCGCCGCCACGGCGGCAGGTCGGCGGGCTGCTCGCGTATGCTGCGCGGCATGAAATTGATGATCGATGCCTTTTGGCGCGCCGCCATGTATTGCCTGCACCCGCGGGTGATCATGCTGTCGCTGTTGCCCCTGGTGCTGATGGCGGCCTTGTCGCTCGGCGCGGGTTACTTCTTTTGGGAGGCGGCGGTCGACGGCGTGCGCCACACCGTTGAATCGTGGACGCTGGTGGGCACCTTGCTCGCTTGGCTCGACAGCGTGGGCCTGGGTGGCTTTCGCGCCCTGCTGGCGCCGCTGGTGGTGATCTTTTTGGCCACCCCGGTGATCGTGATGCTGAGCCTGCTGGCCGTGTCTTGGATGATGACGCCGGCCTTGCTGACGCTGGTCAGCTTGCGTCGGTTCCCCCATCTGGCCCGCCTGCGCGGCGGCTCGGGCTGGGGCGGCGCTGCGGTGGCGCTCAGCTCGGTGGTGGTGGCGCTGCTGGCCATGGCGGTGTCGGTGCCGCTGTGGTTTGTGCCACCGCTGGTGCTGGTGTTGCCGCCGCTGATTTGGGGTTGGCTCGCTTACCGCGTGATGAGTTATGACGCGCTGGCCGAGCACGCCAGCAAGGACGAACGCAAAACCCTGATCAAGCGCCACCGCGGCCCGCTGCTGGCCATGGGCGTGATGAGCGGCTACTTGGGGGCTGCGCCCAGTGTGGTGTGGGCCTCGGGCGCCATGCTGCTGCCGTTTGCGCCGGTGCTGGTGCCGGTGGCGGTGTGGATTTACACGCTGGTGTTCGCGTTTTCGTCGCTCTGGTTCGCGCACTACTGCCTGGCCGCGCTGCAGCATTTGCGGGCCGAGCCGGTGGAGGTGCCTGCCACGGCGGTGGTGCCGCCAGCGCCCACCACGACCCTGAGCCCCAGCGCCGCACCTGCCGATCTCCAGAGCGCCGCTGCACCGACTGCACCCCACCTGCCCACAACTGCACCATGAACATCGGCATCATCATCATTGGCGACGAGATTCTCTCCGGCAAGCGCCAAGACAAGCACCTCGCCAAAGCCATCGAGCTGCTGGACGCGCGCGGCCTGAGCCTGAGCTGGGCGCGCTATGTGGGCGACGACCCGGCGCGCATCACCGCCGATTTGAAAGACGCCTTCGCCAGCGGCGATCTGGTGTTCTCCTGCGGCGGCATTGGCGCCACGCCCGACGACCACACCCGCCAGTGCGCGGCCGCCGCACTCGGCCGCCCGCTGGCGCTGCACCCGCAGGGCCGCGAGCTGATCCTGGAGCGCATTCGCGACACCGCGCTGGAGAAGGGCGAGCCCTTCGAGCCCGAGCGGGCCGACAACGTGCACCGCTTCAACATGGCCGTGTTTCCCGAGGGTGCGGACATCATTCCCAACCCGTACAACAAGATCCCCGGCTTCTCGGTGAGCGCGGTGGGCGGCGGCGGCGTGTACTTTGTCCCGGGCTTCCCGGTGATGGCCTGGCCGATGATCGAGTGGGTGCTGGACCAGCGTTACGCCCACCTGCACGGGGCCACCGGCGGCCAGCAGGAAAAATCGGTGATCGTGTTTGGCGCCATGGAGTCGCTGCTGACGCCGCTGATGGTGGAGATCGAGGCCAGCGTGCCGGGGGTCAAGGTGTTCAGCCTGCCCAGCGTGGATCACCCGCAGTGGGGGCGCCACATTGAGCTCGGCGTCAAAGGCCCGAGCGACGCGGTGGCGCAGGCGTACCCGCAGTTGCTGCAGGGCTTGCACGCCCTGGATGCCCAGCTTGGCCCCGAATTGGTGCGTTGAAGATTTCGCACCACAATAGGGCGCCTGACTGGCCCTTGAATGGTGCGGCGCGGCACCGCTGGCCCGCTTGCACGGGTGGGCCTTGGCGGCGCGAGGCCGGTCCGTCACCCGCTGCATGCACCGTCTTGCGGCCTGTTCCAGACTGAATCGGGCACGGTTTCTGCTACATTGCTCAGCGAATTTGACAGGGTCCGCGAGGCCCCTGAGCAAGTCGCTCACCCACCCCTCGTTCAAGCGTTCCGCTAGGAGAATTTGATGGCCAAGACCGTCGCCGACGTCATGAAGATGGTGAAGGAAAACGAAGTCAAGTTTGTCGACTTTCGTTTCACCGACACCCGCGGCAAGGAACAGCACGTTTCCGTGCCTGTGTCCCACTTTGACGAAGACAAGTTCATCTCGGGCCACGCCTTCGACGGCTCGTCGATCGCTGGTTGGAAGGGCATTGAAGCGTCGGACATGCAGCTCATGCCCGACCCCAATACCGCCAACATCGACCCCTTCTTTGAAGAGCCGACGCTGATCCTGACCTGCGACGTCATCGACCCCACCGATGGCAAGCCCTACGAGCGCGATCCGCGCTCGTTGGCCAAGCGCGCCGAAGCCTACATGAAGGCCTCCGGCCTGGGCGACACCGCGTTCTTCGGCCCGGAACCCGAGTTCTTCGTGTTCGACAGCGTCCGTTGGGGCATCGACATGTCGGGCTGCTTCTCGAGCATCGAGTCCGAAGAAGCTGCTTGGAACACCGGCAAGGAATACGAGCACGGCAACAAGGGCTTCCGCCCGACCGTCAAGGGCGGCTACTTCCCCGTGCCGCCGGTCGACAGCGGCCAAGACCTGCGCTCGGAAATGTGCCTGATCCTGGAAAGCCTCGGCATTCCGGTGGAAGTGCACCACCACGAAGTGGCCAACGCCGGCCAAATGGAAATCGGCACCCGTTTCAGCACGCTGATCGAGCGCGCTGACTGGGTCCAGCTGCAAAAGTACGTCATCCACAATGTGGCTGCGGCTTACGGCAAGACGGCCACCTTCATGCCCAAGCCCATCGTTGGTGACAACGGTTCCGGCATGCACGTGCACCAGTCGGTCTGGAAAGACGGCAAGAACCTGTTCGCAGGCGACGGCTACGCTGGCCTGAGCGACTACGCGCTGTACTACATCGGCGGCATCATCAAGCACGCTCGCGCGCTGAACGCCATCACCAACCCGGGTACGAACTCGTACAAGCGTCTGGTGCCGGGCTACGAAGCCCCGGTGAAACTGGCCTACTCGGCCAAGAACCGCTCGGCTTCGATCCGCATCCCGTTCGTGGCCAACCCCAAGGGCCGTCGCGTGGAAGCTCGCTTCCCCGATCCTCTGATGAACCCGTACTTGGGTTTTGCCGCACTGCTGATGGCCGGTTTGGACGGCGTGGAAAACAAGATCCACCCGGGCGAAGCCGCCACGAAGGATCTGTACCACCTGCCGCCGGAAGAAGACGCGCTGATCCCGACCGTTTGCCACAGCCTCGACCAGGCTCTGGAATGCCTGGACAAGGACCGCGCGTTCTTGACCAAGGGCGGCGTGTTCACCGACTCGTACATCGACGCCTACATCGACTTGAAGATGCAGGAAGTCACCCGTCTGCGCATGGCCACGCACCCGGCCGAGTTCGACATGTACTACACGCTCTGATCGCTCCGGCGACCCAGACGCAAGAAGGGCGGCGCGAGCCGCCCTTTTTTCATGGTGTTTTCGCATCGGGGCGCCTGCGTGGTTCGGCGCGGCGAGCCGGTTTTTCGTCCCGGCAGGGCGCCACCGCGCAGACACATCGCCCGGCTAGGCCATGGGAGACAATGCCTCGCCAGACCGCGGTCGGCGAGGGCCTCGTGCGAGGCGTTGAACAGATCAGAAACATCGCCTGTGGTGGCACCTGTTGGTGTGGCCGGGCTGGGCGGTGGGAGTGGGCGAGACACATGGGTGAGACAGGTTTTGGCGGGGCGATGGTCTTCACGGGGTGGTGCCGCCGTGTCACCGCGGCGTGGTTGATGGGCTGGGCGGGCATGCTGGGCAGCCTGCTCGGCTCGGCCGCCCACGCGCAAAGTGGCACGGTCTACCGCTGCCCGGGCAACCCGGTGCTCTACACCGATGCACTCTCGGCCAAAGAGGCGCGCGACAAGGGGTGCCGCTTGCTCGATGGTGCACCCATCACCATCATTCAGAGCTCGGTGCCCAAGCGTACGCCCTCATCGTCGTCGTCCTCGGCAGAGCGCACGGCCTCGCCCGGTTCGGCCGCCTCCGGGGCGGCGCGCCCAAACGACAGTCGCGTCGACCCGTCGGAGCAAAAAGCCCGCGACACCGATGCCAGGCGCATCTTGCAGGCCGAACTCAAGAAAGAAGAAGAGCGTTTGGCGGCGCTGCAAAAAGAGTTCAACGCCGGCGAGCCCGAGCGCCGCGGCGATGAGCGCAACTACCAAAAATACCAGGACCGGGTGGCCGAGATGAAGGCCGCCGTCGTGCGCAAAGAGGCCGACATCGCGGCCATCAAGCGCGAACTCGCCAAGCTGCCTGGCTGAACGCCGGGTCGGGCGATCTCCTCCTCCAGCCGGAACCGTTTCGGATGAAATTCCCCTCTCTCCATCTCGGTGCCGGCAACGGCGGCCCGGGCGCATCCACGTTTCTGGCTTTCGATCACCTTGCCACCATGGTGGCGGTGGTGGGCGATCAGGGGCGGTTTGTGTTCGCCAACGCGGCCTTTGAGCAGGTGCTCGGGCTCTCTCGCCGCAGCGTGCTGCGCGGTTCGTTGTTCGATTGGTTCATTGACGACGCACTGGTGCGCGAGACCGTGGCGGCGGTGTCGCGCAACGAGTTCTCCACCAGCCGGCTCGAAGCGCAACTGCGTCGCCCTCATGCGCCACACGCCGACGGCTTGCCCGTGCACGTGATCGTCAACCAACTCGAAGGCAGCAGCGATGTGGTGATCGAGCTGGTGGAGATTGAACAGCAAACCCGGCAAGACCGCGAAGAGCGCGCGCTTGACCAGGCGCAGGCCACCAAAGAGCTGATTCGCAACCTCGCCCACGAGATCAAGAACCCGCTGGGCGGCATCCGCGGCGCAGCGCAGTTGCTGGAGATGGAGCTCGACGACAAGTCGCTCTCCGAGTACACGCAAGTCATCATCAACGAGGCCGACCGCCTGCAATCGCTGGTCGATCGCTTGCTGGCGCCGCACCGCAAGCCGCATGTGGTGAGCGATGTGAACATCCACGAGGTCTGTGAGCGGGTGCGCTCACTGATCTTGGCCGAATTTCCGCGTGGGCTGGATGTGGAGCGCGACTACGACATCTCGATCCCTGAATTCCGCGGTGACAGGGAGCAGCTCATTCAGGCCGTGCTCAACATCGCCCACAACGCGGCGCAGGCGCTGAACGAGCAAATCGCGGCGGGCAGTGGCGAGATCATTTTGCGCACGCGCATTGCCCGCAACATGACCTTGGGCAAGCAGCGCTACCGTCTGGCACTGGAATTGCATATCGAGGACAACGGCCCCGGAATCCCCGACAGCATTCGCGATCGCATCTTCTACCCCCTGGTGTCAGGGCGCGATGGCGGCAGCGGTTTGGGACTCACGCTGGCGCAAACGTTCGTGCAACAACACCAAGGCATGATCGAGTGCGAGAGTGAACCCGGCCGGACCCTTTTCAAGATCGTGATTCCGCTGCCCTGATGCCCTCGGTGTGCATGGCGCGGGGCAACACAGCGGCATCACCACCACAGGCTACGCATGAAACCCATCTGGATCGTTGACGACGACCAATCCATCCGCTTCGTGCTGGAAAAAGCGCTGACCCGCGACGGCTTGGCCGTGCGCGTGTTCAGCAACCCACGCGATGTGCTGGCCGCGCTCGACGACGACGTTCCCCAGGTGCTGGTGTCCGACATCCGCATGCCCGGCGGTTCGGGCATTGATTTGCTCACCACCGTCAAAGAGCGCCTGCCCGGCCTGCCGGTCATCATCATGACCGCCTACTCCGACCTGGACAGCGCCGTGAGCGCGTTCCAGAGCGGCGCGTTCGAGTACCTGCCCAAACCGTTTGACGTGCCGAAAGCGGTGGAGTTGATCCGCCGTGCGCTCGAAGAAAGCGTGCGCGAAGAAGTGCGTGACGAGCGCATGGCGCAAATGCCCGAAATGCTCGGCCAAGCGCCGGCCATGCAGGACGTGTTTCGCGCCATCGGCCGCTTGAGCCAAAGCATCGTTACCGTCTTGATCACTGGCGAGAGTGGTTCGGGCAAAGAGCTGGTGGCCCACGCGCTGCACAAACACAGCCCGCGTGCCAACGGCCCGTTCGTGGCCATCAACACCGCGGCCATCCCGAAGGATTTGCTGGAGAGCGAGCTCTTCGGCCACGAGCGTGGCGCTTTCACTGGCGCACAAACCACGCGCCGTGGCCGCTTTGAGCAGGCCGATGGCGGCACGCTGTTTCTCGACGAAATCGGCGACATGCCGTTTGACCTGCAAACGCGTTTGTTGCGCGTGCTCAGCGACGGCCAGTTCTACCGCGTGGGCGGCCACAACCCGATGCGCAGCAATGTGCGCGTGATCGCGGCCACCCACCAAAACTTGGAGGACCGCGTCAAACAAGGCGTGTTCCGCGAAGACTTGTTTCACCGCCTGAACGTGATTCGCTTGCGCCTGCCCGCGCTGCGCGAGCGCGCTGAGGACGTGCCGGCGCTGACCCGCTTCTTCCTGCAAAAAAGCGCCAAAGAACTGGGCGTGGAAGCCAAGCGCATCACCGAGCCGGCGCTGGAGCGGCTGATGGCGTTCGACTTCCCCGGCAACGTGCGCCAGCTCGAAAACATTTGCCACTGGCTGACCGTGATGGCGCCGGCGCAGGTGATCGAGTCGAAGGACTTGCCGCCCGAGCTGCTGGTGGGGCGCGGTCCGAGCGCGTTGGCGGCGGCGGCAGCACCCTTGCCTTCAGTCGAGTCGGTGGTGAGCGCGGCTGTGCCGGCGTGGCACCCTGCTGAGCCCGTGGCTGCGTTGGACGGCGCACCGCTGGCTCACGCTGCACCGGCGCTGTCGGATGTGACGCCCGCGCCCCTGCCGACGGCCGCTGGCGCGGACGGCGGATCGGCGTGGCTCGGCGACCTGGAGCGCGAAGCGCGTGCCTTGCTGCAAGCCGGCGCACCCGAGGTGTGGGATGTGTTGACGCGCAAGTTCGAAGCGCGCTTGATCCACACCGCGCTTGAGATCACCCGCGGACGCCGCATCGAGGCCGCGCAAAAACTCGGCATCGGCCGCAACACCATCACGCGCAAGATTCAGGAGCTGGGTCTCGAGGACTGAATCCTGCTCGAAGCTTTTCCGTTCGACGTTGTGTGGCGAGGGCGGCGATGGGCCGGGCCGATGTGCTCCGTGTCCCCCGGACCCGCTGCGCGTGCCCTCCTCCTTCACCTGCGCACATCGCCCCGGCCCATCACCGCCCCTGCACACGCGGTGGCACGCGTTGACGTGGCCCGCCACCGCCGGTTCAGGGAGCGCTGTGCCGGATTCGCTTTGCGCAGGTCAAGGGGGAGCCGGCC
>JBEAOO010000137.1:0-10638 GCA_041164825.1 Pseudomonadota bacterium
CGCGCAGAATGCGGTAGCGCAGCGTCAGCTTGAGCTGCAACTCGCGCACCAGGCCCGCGCTGGTGGAGGCCAGCACCACCTTTTGCCGCACATCGGTCAGCGCTTGCAGCACCACATCGGCCTCGGCGGCGCCCTCCACCACACGCGTTTGCGCGCTGCTGTGGATGCGCGCGGTGAGGGCGGCCGCCAGCGCTGAGCGCGGCGCAAAACCACGCAGCTGGAGGGTGCGAAAGCCGAGCTCGGGCGGGCGGCGCAGCGCAAAGCCGCAGCCGCTGCCCAGCAGGGCGGCGGTCGAGGCGAGCGCGGCACCGCGCAGCAGGCGGCGTCGCTCAGACGACCACATTGACCAAGCGTCCGGGCACCACGATCACCTTCTTGGCCGGCTTGCCTTCGGCAAAGCGGGCGAAGTCGGGGCTGGCCAGGGCCAGGGCTTCGATGGCGGCCTTGTCGGCGCTGGCGGCCACCTTCAGGCTGCCGCGCAGCTTGCCGTTGACCTGCAGCATCAGCTCGATCTGGTCTTGCACCAGCGCGGCCTCGATCACTTGCGGCCACGCGGTGTCGAGCAGGTCGCCCAGCTGAGCGGCGTAGCCGAGGTCGCGCCAGATCTGCCAGGTGCTGTGCGGGCAGGCGGGGTAGAGCACGCGCAGCAGCACGCCGTAGCCTTCGCGTTGCACGGCCGGGGCCTCGCCCTTGAAGGCTTCGAGTGCGTTCAGCAGCTTCATCGCGCCCGAGACGACGGTGTTGTACTGCATGCGCTCGTAGTCGTAGCTGACCTGCTTGAGCACGGTGTGCACCTCGCGGCGCAGCGCCTTGGCCTCGTCGCTGAGCGTGCCAGCGTCCACCTCACCCGCACCGGTGATGGCGTCGGCGTGCTTGCTGCCGTAGGCCCACACGCGCTTCAAGAAGCGGTGAGCGCCTTCCACGCCGGCGTCGTTCCACTCCAGCGTCTGCTCGGGCGGGGCGGCGAACATCACAAACAGGCGCGCGGTATCGGCGCCGTATTCGTTGATCAGCGCTTGTGGATCGACGCCGTTGTTCTTCGACTTCGACATCGTGCCGATGCCGCCGTAGTCGACCGCCGAGCCGTCGCTCTTGAGCGTGGCGCCGATGATTTTGCCGCCCGCATCGAGCACGTTCTCGACATCGGCCGGCCAGAAGTACTCGATGCCGCCTTGCTCGGTCTTGCGCGAGTAGATGTGGTTCAGCACCATGCCCTGCGTGAGCAACTTGGTGAAGGGCTCGTCGACGGTGATGAGCTTCAGGTCGCGCATCACCTTGGTCCAGAAGCGCGCGTACAGCAGGTGCAAGATGGCGTGTTCGATGCCGCCGATGTATTGGTCCATGCCGCTGCCGCCAGCGGCATTCCCAGCACCCCGCATCCAGTACTGCGTCCCGGCGCCGACCATGGCTTGGTCGTTGCCGGCATCGCAATAGCGCATGAAGTACCACGAGCTGTCCACGAAGGTGTCCATCGTGTCGGTCTCGCGCTGCGCCGGTTGGCCGCAGCAGGGGCAGGCCACGTTCAAGAAGTCCAGGCGCTTCTTCAGCGGGTTGCCGCTGCCGTCAGGCACCACGTCTTCGGGCAACACCACGGGCAGATCCTTCTCAGGCACCGGCACCGGGCCGCAGGACTCGCAGTGGATGATGGGGATCGGTGTGCCCCAGTAGCGCTGGCGGCTGATGCCCCAGTCGCGCAAGCGCCAGGTGGTCTTCTTCTCGCCCAGGCCCTTGGCCGCCAGCGCCTGGGCCACGGCGTTCACGGTCTCGGTGTGCGACAGGCCGCTGAACAGGTCGGAGTTGATGGTGACGCCGCGCTGCTTGTCACCGTACCAGTCGGCCCAGCGGCCGTGGTCGAAGTGCTCGCCGTCGATGTGCACGACTTGCTGGATGTCGATGCCGTACTTGAGTGCGAACGCGAAGTCGCGCTCGTCGTGCGCCGGCACGCCCATCACCGCGCCGTCGCCATAGCTCATCAGCACGTAGTTGCCGACCCACACGTCCACGGCTTCGCCGGTCAGCGGGTGGGTCACGGTCAGGCCCGTGGGCACGCCTTTTTTCTCTTGCGTGGCGAGTTCGGCCTCGGTGGTGCCGCCGCTCTTGCAGTCTTCAATGAACGCGGCCACGGCCGGGTTGCTGGCGGCCGCCAGCACCGCCAGCGGATGCTCGGGCGCCACGGCGCAGAAGGTGACGCCCATGATGGTGTCGGCGCGCGTGGTGAACACATAGAGCTTGCCGTCCTGCACCAGCTCGCCCGCTGCATTGCGGATCGTGTGCGGGAAGGCAAAACGCACGCCTTGGCTCTTGCCGATCCAGTTCTCCTGCATCAGCTTCACGCGCTCGGGCCAGCCGGGCAGGCCGGTTTGCACGTGCTCCAGCAACTCGTCGGCGTACTTCGTGATGTTGAGGTAGTAACCCGGGATCTCGCGCTTTTCCACCAGCGCGCCCGAACGCCAGCCGCGGCCGTCGATCACCTGCTCATTGGCCAGCACGGTCTGGTCGACCGGGTCCCAGTTCACGGTTTGTGTGCGGCGCTCGGCGATGCCGGCGTCCAGCATCTTCAGGAACAGCCACTGGTTCCACTTGTAGTAGCTGGGCTGGCAGGTGGCCACCTCGCGGCTCCAGTCGATGGCCAAGCCCATCGCCTGCATCTGCTGCTTCATGTAGGCGATGTTGTCGTAGGTCCACTGGGCGGGCGGCACCTTGTTCTTGATGGCGGCGTTCTCGGCCGGTAGACCAAACGCATCCCAGCCCATGGGCATCAGCACGTTCATGCCCTTCATGCGCAGCTGGCGCGTGAGCATGTCGTTGATGGTGTAGTTGCGCACATGGCCCATGTGCAGCTTGCCGCTGGGGTAGGGCAGCATGGAGCAGGCGTAGAACTTGGGCTTGCTCTCGTCTTCGGTGACGCGGTAGGCGTCAGCGGCGGCCCAGTGCTCGCGCGCGGCGGTTTCGACTTCGGCGGGGACGTAGATGGGATTCATCCGCCAATTGTAGAAGTCCGCCGGCCTGCGGCGGGCGCGCTTCGGCTCAGCGGGTGTTGGACGCGCTGGTGGCCGCGGCCGCCGGCGGCTCGGTGACGAAACCGATGCGGCTGAGGCCCGCGGCCTGCACTGCCCCAATCAGCTCGGCCACACGGCCATAGGGCACGCTGCGGTCGGCGCGCAGCTGCACTTCGGTCTGTGGGTTGGCCTGGGCACTGAGGCGCGCTTGGGTGCCCAAGGCCTGCAGCGTGACGGCGCGGCCCTCCCAAAACAGCTGGCCGTCGGGCGCGATGGCCACGTTCACGGCCAGGGGTGCGTTGGCCGGTGTGGCGGCGTCAGCGCGCGGCAGGTTGAGCTTCAGGCTGCTGGCGATCAAGGGGGCGGTGATCATGAAAATCACCAGCAGCACCAGCATCACGTCGATCAACGGCGTCATGTTGATCTCGCTCATGGGCTGCGGCGTGGCCCGGCGCTCCAGCCGACCGAAGGCCATGGCTCAGGCGTCCTGCGGGTCGTCGGCGCGGCGGCTGGGCGCACCGTCGCCCAGCACCTCGCGCAGGTCGTGGGCAAAGCCTTCGAGGTCGGCCTCGCACGCGCCCACCTGCGTGCCGAAGATGTTGTAGGCCAACACGGCGGGAATGGCCACGGCCAAGCCCGCCGCCGTCATCACCAGCGCCTCGCCCACCGGGCCCGAGATGCGCTCGATGCCCAAGCCGCTCTCGCCCGAGAGCGCCACCAGCGCGTGGTAAATGCCCCAGACGGTGCCAAACAGGCCAATGAAGGGCGCCGTGCTGCCGATCGATGCCAGCACCACTTGGCCCGCCTGCAAGCGGCCGAGCACGCGGTGCAGGGCATCCCGCAGGCGGCGGGTGAGTTGCGAGTCGTGCTCGCCGTGGGCTTCGAGGGTTTGCGCTTGCGGCTGGGCCAGCGCGGCATCCAGCAACGGGCTGAGCGCTTGCTCGCGGTCCCAGGTGGCCAGGCGCTGCCGGCCTTGGGCCACATCGGGCGCCGACCAGAACGCGGGCACAGCGCGGGCCAGGTCGTGGCGCACGCGGCGCAGCATCCAGCCCTTCCAAAAAATCAGCACCCAAGCACTCACCGACATCAGCAAGAGCAGCAGCGCCACGCCGCGCGTGACGGCGTCCCCCTGGGCCCAAAACTCGGCCAGCGCGGCCATCAGCGGGCGTTGAGCGGCTGCAGGCCGAGCACGGCTTGCATGTCGTACAGGCCGTGCGGCTGCGTGGCCAAAAAGCGTGCGGCGCGCAGGCTGCCGGCGGCATAACCGGCGCGGCTCGAACTCTTGTGGGTGATCTCGATGCGCTCGCCCGTGCCGGCAAACAGCACCGTGTGGTCGCCCACAATGTCGCCGCCGCGCACGGTGGCAAAACCGATGGTGGAGGGGTCGCGCTCGCCGGTCACGCCTTCGCGGCCGTAGACCGCGCATTCGCTGAGGTCGCGGCCGAGGGCGTCGGCCACCACTTCGCCCATCTTCAGCGCGGTGCCGCTCGGGGCATCGACCTTGTGGCGGTGGTGGGCCTCGATGATCTCGATGTCATACCCCTCGTTGAGCGCGCGGGCGGCCATGTCGAGCAGGCGCAGCACCACGTTCACGCCCACGCTCATGTTGGGCGCGAAGACGATGCCGATGGTCTTGGCGTGTTCGGCGATCTGGGCTTTTTGCGCGTCCGAGAAACCGGTGGTGCCAATCACGGCCTTCACGCCGTGCTGCTGGCACACGGCCAAGTGGGCCAGCGTGCCTTCGGGGCGGGTGAAGTCGATCAGCACCTGGGCGCCGGCCAGGCCTTCGTTGAGGTCGGCGGTGATGGCCACGCCGCTGTTGCGGCCCAAGAAGGCCGACGCGTCATGGCCGAGCGCCGGGCTGCCGGGCTGGTCGAGCGCGCCAGCGAGCTTCAGGTCGGGGGCGTTGACCACCGCTTCGATCAGCATGCGGCCCATGCGTCCACTGGCGCCGGCAATGGCCACGCGCAGTGCAGAGTGAGGGGCAACGCTCATCAACGGGACTCCAACGGGGGATAGGTGCGGGCTGGGCCGGCAGGTTCAGGGGAGGTGCTTGCGCTCGCTTTGGCGGGCGCGGGCAGGGCTTGCAATTGGGCGTCGGTCAAGGCCAGGGCCGGTGTTTTGCCGCTGGGCTTGAAGGTGTCGATCGACGATACGAAGTCTTGTTCGGCCGGCAGGTCGGCCGCGTCGATGCTGGCAAGCGCCTCGCCCTCAAAGCGCAGCACCACATGGCGGCGCTGCGGCTCGGTGCCCTGGCGGCGGATGGTGAACACATAGTCCCAGCGCTCGCCGTGGAACACATCGGTCAGCAGCGGCGAGCCGAGCGCGTCGCGCACCTGGCTGCGGCTTTGGCCCACCTTGACGCGGGCGATCTGCTCGCTGGTGACCACATTGCCTTGCACCACGTCGATGCGATAGGGCGTGATCACGCCGAGGATGTTGTCGGCCGACTGCAGGGAGCTGCAGCCGCTGAGGGCGACAACGGCCGCCAAGCCGCACAGCGCGGTGGAGAACGGGTGCAAACGCATGGTGGCAATGGGGGCAGACGCTGCGGGCGCCGCCAGTCTCGATATGATGCGGCGATTCTAGCGGGTGGGGTCACACACAGACCCGCCCTCCCGCATTGCCCGAAGAGGCCCCATGACCACCAGCCACGCCGACGAGATCAAGACCAGCGGCCTCAAAGCCACCCTGCCGCGCATCAAGATTCTGGAGGTCTTCCAGAAGGCCACACGTCGCCACATGACGGCCGAAGATGTCTACAAGACCCTGCTCAACGAAGGCGGTGATGTGGGCTTGGCCACCGTGTATCGCGTGCTGATGCAGTTTGAGCAGGCGGGGCTGCTGTCGCGCAACCACTTTGAGGGCGGCAAGGCGGTGTTCGAGCTCAACGAGGGCAAGCACCACGACCACCTGGTGTGCATGACCTGCGGCCGCGTGGAAGAGTTTTTCGACCCGGAGATCGAGGCCCGCCAACGTGCCGTGGCGCAGGCTCACGGCTTTGAGCTGCAAGACCACGCGCTGGCGCTCTACGCCGTGTGCACCAAGACCGATTGCGAACACCGGGGCAAGTGAGGCGCGCCTCCGGCCGCCGCGAGGGCGCTCAGAAGTCGCTGTTGCGGCTCATGGCGCGCTGGTGGCGCTCGATGAATTCGCGGTAGGTGTCGATGCCGCGCAGCTGCAAGATCGAGTTGCGCACCGCCGCCTCCACCAGCACGGCCAAGTTGCGGCCGGCGTCCACCGCAATCACCACCTTGCGCACCGGCACGTCGAGAATGTCCTCGTACAGTGGCTCGTAGGGCAGGCGCTCGAAGTCGCGCTCCAGCGTTTCTTTGCGCACCAGGTGCACGATCAGCTTGAGCCGCATCTTGCGGCGCACAGCGGTCTCGCCAAAGATGGCTTTGATGTCGAGCAGGCCGATGCCGCGCACTTCCAGCAGGTTCAGCAGCAGCTCGGGGCAGCGGCCCTCCAGCGCGGTTTGCGACACGCGGAACAGATCGACCGCGTCGTCGGCCACCAGGCCGTGGCCGCGCGAGATCAGCTCCAGGCCGAGTTCGCTCTTGCCCAGGCCCGACTCGCCCGTGAGCAGCACGCCCAGGCCCAGGATGTCCATGAACACGCCATGGCGCGTGGTGCGCTCGGCAAACTGGTGGCTCAGCGTGTAGCGCACCAGATCAATCACCTGGCCGGCCGATTCGGCGGTGACGAAGAGCGGGATGTCGGCGCGGTCGCACATGGCCACCAAGCGGTCCGGCGGCACCTGACCATCGGCCACGATCACCACCGGCGGCTCCAGCGTCACGATGCGCTGGATGCGACGCTCTTGGTCCTCAGGCGTGCACTCCAGCAGATAGGCCACCTCGCGACGGCCGACCAGCTGCACCCGGTAGGGATGGATGTAGTTGAGGTAGCCCACCAAGTCGGCCGCCGATTGCGCGTTGCGCACGGCCGATTCGTCAAAGCGGCGCTGCGGGTGAGCATGGCCCGCCAGCCATTCCCAGCGCAGCGTGGTGCGGTGCTCTTCGAACAGCGCCTCGGCGCTGATGACGGTGGGCTTCATGCGGCGCGAATGGCGGTGACCCTCAGGCCACCGACTTCAACGGTTCCCAGTTGGCGATCAGCTCGTGCACCTTGGCGGCGTCGGGCTCGGTCTTCAGGCGCTCGCGCAGTTCGCGGTCGCTCAGCATCTCGGCGATCTCGGACAGGATCTCCAAGTGACGCTGCGTGGCGGCTTCGGGCACCAACAAAAAAATCAGCAGCGAGACCGGCTGATCGTCCGGCGCGTCAAAAGGGATGGGGTGTTGCACACGCAGCACAGCGGCCAGCGGGTTCTTCAAACCCTTGATGCGGCCATGGGGAATGGCCACACCGTGACCCAGACCCGTGGAGCCCAGGCGTTCGCGGGCGAACAGGTTGTCCGTGACGGTGGCGCGGGCGATGGCATGGAGGTTTTCAAACAGCAGACCGGCGTGCTCGAAAGCGCGCTTCTTGCTGGTGGCGTCCACATCAACCAGCACGTTGCTGGCAGGCAGGATGGCGGCGAGACGGTTCATCAAGTGTCACCGCGCCGCCTTCGGCACGAAGCCTGGACGGACGCGAAAAGTGCCGATGGAATGATTATGAAGCGGACCTCACCCCAAAGGGGGGGCCGAGCGAGCGGCGATTGTGCACCGAGCGCTGCATCGCAGCAAACTCCCGGAAATCGGGGGAGTTTCACGGATGCCCTGTGAGGGTCACGGCGAGGGCGCGCGGCTCGTTGTTCGGCCGCCATGAAAAAGCGGCCCGCAGGCCGCCTCACTCATTCACGGGTTCATGCCCCGAGGGGCTGGGGTGTTCAGCCCACGCTCGCATCCATGCGTTTGGCCGCAGGGTGGTGGTGGTCTTGCAGGATCTCCTTGTGGCGGCACACCTGCCGGTCGAGCTTGTCCATCAACTGGTCGATGGCGGCGTACATGTCTTCGTGCGACTGTTCGACAAAGATGTCCTTGCCCTTCACGTGCAGGGTGACTTCGGCCTTTTGTCGGCGGTCCTTTTCCTTTTGCTTCTCGACGCTGAGCAACACGGTGATGTCGACCACTTGGTCGAAGTGCCGCGTCACGCGGTCCAGCTTGGTGAGCACGTATTCGCGCAGGGAAGGGGTCACTTCCAGGTGATGTCCGCTGATCGTCAGGTTCATAGCGCCTCCATGTCTGGGGGTTGAGGGAACTGCAAGCGATGGATCAAGCCAAAAAGAAGGGGGTCGTTCAAGCGGTGATGGGGCTCGAACACGGCCTGCGTGCCCGGTGGGGCCGCGGGCTGGCGCATCGTGGCGACGCGCTGGGAGGAGTGTGGGGGCAGGGGTGCATGCCTTGAATCCGTGGTTTCAGTGTGCGCCCGTTTTGGGGGGCTGACAACCGGCTTTCCGCGTTCGGAGCGCGGTATTTGCCCGGGGTCAAGTTCGGCAAAAAAGCGTCGATAACGCGACGCAGGCCCACTATTTTCACGCTGGCGTTCAGTGCACGAATGGCGAATCCCCCACGAGGGCCGATAAATGATAAATTCTGCAGAATCGAAACCTCAAAAGCGCGACGGCGAGCTGACTCGCCGCCTTGTGCCCCATCGAGCCGCCATGCGCAAAGACAGCATCAATGACGACGTGATGTCCACCCGAGAAGTGGCCGAGCAACTGGGCGTGTCACTGCGCACGGTGCAGCTGTGGGTCGAGGGCGGCGTGCTGCCGGCCTGGAAGACGGCGGGCGGGCATCGCCGTGTCGCGCGCGCTGCGGTCGACCGCCTGACGGCCGAGCGCCAGCAGGCCATTCGGGGTGATGCGCCGGTGGTGGAGCCGTTTCGCGTGCTGCTGGCCGAAGACGAGCCGGAGATGCGCCAACTGGTGGCGATGGTCATCGATGGTTGGGGTTTGCCGCTGCAGCTGATCCAGGCGGCCAACGGATTCGAGGCGCTGCTGCGCATCGGTGAAGGCTCGCCCGACCTCTTGATCACCGACCTGAGCATGCCTGGCATGGACGGCTTCCGCATGATCCGTTCGCTGCGCAGCTTTGGCCGCGGCCTGGAGAAGCTCGAAGTGGTCGCCATCACCGCGCTGAGTGCCGACGAGGTGGCTGAGCGCGGGCAACTGCCCGAGGATGTGCGCATCTTCACCAAGCCGATTGCCTTCGCGCAACTGGAAGCGCTGGTGCGCGCCCGGGTGGCCCGCCACTTGGCGCTGGGAGACGATGGCGACGGCGAGCTGCGCTGAGCGGCTGAGGGGCCGCGCCTCCGGCGATCACCGCTCAACCGAGCGTGCTACAACGATTGCCAGGACAGGTGTGGCCGCCGGCCGCAACGGAAATGTGTTGCCGCGGAACCAGGAGCGCAGGCGTGAAAAAAATCGTGATCGTTGAAGACCAGCCCGACATTCGCAAGCTCATCCGACTGACGCTTGAGTACGACGACACCCATGAGATTCACGAGGCGGCCGACGGCATCGCGGGCTTGGTCCTGATCGAGGCGCAAGCGCCGCACCTGGTGCTGATGGACGTGATGATGCCCGGTGGGCTCAATGGCCTGGAGGTCTGCCTGCGCATCAAGGACAACCCGCGCCTGGCCCACACCCGGGTGGTGCTGTTGACCGCGCGGGGCCAGGACAGCGACTTGGCCCAGGGCGAGCAAGTCGGGGCCGATGAATACCTCGTCAAGCCCTTCAGCCCGCTGCAGTTGATCGACACGGTGGAGCGCCTGATCGGCGGCGACTGAACCGAGCGCTGGCGCCCCGCCGTGGCTGTGAATGGGCTGCGGGTGCCTGCGGCGGCCTGGCCCGCTCGGCGACCCCTGCGGCGCCAGACCCCGGTGAGATAATCGCCACCTCGCGTGGAGCCACGCGCGCACCCGGGCTGAGGCCCGCGCTGCGCCCGGCTTCCCCGGAAGCCGTTGCCTCCCGCACTCGCCGCACCCGCGCGAGGCCGCCTTCCCACCCAAGACCGCCCCTGATGAAGGGCGTCCCTGGCTTGCCGGGATCGCTGGAGTTCCGATGCTGAACGTGTTCACGCTGGCCAATGGCCGGCTGTTTCAAGAAGAAATCGAAAGCCTCGACGCCCTGGCCCATGTGCAGCCGGTGTGGGTCGACCTGGACGCGCCCACGCCCGAAGAAAAGGGCTGGATCGCACAGCACTTCGGCGTCACCATCCCCGACGACGCGGTGGACGACGACCTCGAAGAATCGGCCCGCTTCTACGAAGAAGACAACGGCGAACTGCACATCCGCTCCGACTTCTTGATCGACGATGACGAAACCCCGCGCAACGTGCGCGTGGCCTTCATCTTGCACAACAAAATTCTGTTTTCGGTGCACGGCGAAGACCTGCCGGTGTTCCGCCTGCTGCGCCTGCGCGCGCGCCGCATCCCGGCGCTGATCGAAGACGCCAAAGACGTGCTGCTCAAGCTCTATGACGCCGATGCCGAGTACAGCGCCGATGCGCTCGAAGGCATTTACGACAGCCTCGAAGCCGTGAGCCAGCGCGTGCTCAAGCAAGAGGTGAACGACCAGATTGCCGGTGATGCGCTCTCGGCCATTGCCCGCGAAGAAGACTTGAACGGCCGCATTCGCCGCAACGTGATGGACACGCGCCGCGCCATCAGCTTCATGATGCGCAGCCGCATG
>JBEAOO010000138.1:0-10500 GCA_041164825.1 Pseudomonadota bacterium
CAGGGTTTCGCACACCACGTCGACGCCGCAGATGTCGAGGCCGATCATCTGAGCAGCGGCCACCGCGCGGGCGGCCACTTCGGGGTGCACGTCATCGGTCACATCGGTGGCCGTGCCGCCAGTGCTGAGGTTGGCGTTGTTGCGCAGCACCACGCGGCGGCCCTTGGCGGGCACGCTGTCGGCCTGCAGGTTTTGCACCGCCAAACGAGCCAGGGCGATGTCGTCAAAGCGGATCTTGGTCAGCGAGGTGGCGTGGCCTTCGCCACGGCGCGGATCGGCGTTGACGAGGTCGACCAACTCGCGCACGGTGTGCCGGCCATCACCAATGACTTGCGGCGGATCGCGCCGGGCGGCGGCCACCAGGCGGTCGCCCACCACCAGCAGGCGGAAGTCGCTGCCGGGCAAAAACTTTTCAACCATCACGTCGCCGATCTCGGCGGCGGCTTGGTAGGCGGCGTCGAGTTGCTCGCGGGTGGTGACGTTCACCGTCACGCCCTTGCCCTGGTTGCCGTCTTGCGGCTTGAGCACCACCGGCAGGCCCACATCGAGTGCAGCGGCCCAGGCGTCGTCGGCATCGGTCACCGGGCGGCCCGTGGGCACGGGCACACCCGCGGCCAGCAGCAGGCGCTTGGTGAGCTCTTTGTCTTGCGCAATCGACTCGGCCACCGCGCTGGTGCGGTCGACCTCGGCCGCCTGGATGCGGCGGGCCTGGCTGCCCCAACCGAACTGCACCAAGCTGCCTGCGGTGAGGCGGCGATACGGAATGCCACGGGCGACGGCCGCGTTGACGATGGAGCCGGTGCTCGGGCCCAGGCGCTCGTCTTCATCCAACGCTTGCAACTCAGCCAAGGCGGCCGCGAGGTCGAAGCTGTTTTTGCACAGCACGGCCTCGATCAGCTCGTGCGCGAGTTGCAGCGCGCGGCGGCCCACGGCCTCTTCGCTGTACTCGACCACCACCTGGTAGATACCCGGCTCAAGCGTGGCCGAGGTGCGGCTGAAGGTGACTGGGCAACCGGCCTGGGCTTGCAGCGACAGCGCGGCGACTTCGAGCACGTGGGCCAGGGCCAAGGGCCCCCCCGCACTGCGCAAGGCGCCGAGGTGCGGAAACTGCTCGCGCAGTCGCGGCTCAAAGCCGGCGAGGCCTGCGATGGCACGCTCGTTGTCATCGCAGCGCACCACCGTCTCGATGGCGGTGTGGCGGCTCCAGAGGTTGGGCCCACGCAGGGCTCGGACGCGAGTGAGTTCCATCAGGCGGTTTTCACAACAGTTTTCTGAGAATTCGCAGTGGCCGACACCGGGCCACGCGGGCTGTGATCAATCGGCGCTTCGCGCGCAAAGGTCTTGAGGCCGGCCACCATCAACTCGGGCGAGATGCCCAGGGCCCAGGCCGCAGCCAGCGAGGCCAGCAGCACGGCGGTCTTTTCTTCGGGTTCCACGCCCGTGCCGAGCTGAACACCCGCCAGCGCAGTGACCGGGCGCTCGTCCTGGCCATCGGCCAGCACCACCTTGCCGTGGCGCACAAACACGGCGCGGCGGCACTGCGCCAGGTGTTCGACGATCACCGGTAGCTCCGGGTCTTCGGCATAGAAGATCACACCGCCATCGCACAGCGGGGCCATCTCGGCCACCACCGGGTCGGCGGCATTGAGCACGGCCACGCCATCGGGCAACACCACATCCACCTGGGTGCGCAACACCTTGAACAGCTGCTCGGCCTCGCGAATGTGGAAGGCGTCGAGCGCCTGGCTGCCCAGGGCGTCGGTCACCACGCCCACTTGGCAGCGGTCGTAGGCCAGGCCTTCGGAGACGATGGTGAGCGGGCCGTTTTCAAACACTGCGGCTTGCACCGAGCGGTTCATCAACAAACGCCGGGCCGACGCCGCCTGCGAAAAGTCGCCCTGCTGCACTTGGCGGCGGCCGAGGAACAAACCCGCCCTGCAGGCCAAGCCCACTTGCTGGCCGCCCAGGTGCGAGAGCCACGCGATCAAGCGCGCAATCGCCGTGGTGCCGCGGCTGCCGGCCACCCCCACCACCGGGATGCGGCCCGAGTCGTTGGCGGCAAACAGGTGATCGACGATGGCCTTGCCCACAGGGCGTGGGCTGCCGCTGGCGGGTTTCAAGTGCATCAGCAAACCCGGGCCAGCGTTCACTTCCACAATCGCGCCGCCTTGTTCGGCCAGCGGGCGCGAGATGTCTTGCGCCACCACGTCGACGCCGGCGATGTCCAGGCCCACCACGCGGGCGGCCAGCGACACCACACGAGCCACTTCAGGGTGAACCTCATCGGTGCAGTCCATGGCCACATTGCCGTTGCGCTGGATCAGCACGCGCTGACCGGCCGCCGGCACGCCCTCGGGCGTGTGGCCCTGGCGTTGAAGCTCCAGCACCACGGCGGCGTCTTCGTCAACCACGATGGCGTTGAGCGGGAAGTCTTCGGTCAGGCCGCGGCGCGGATCACTGTTGATCTGGCTGGCAATGAGTTGCAGCACGGTGCTTTGGCCGTCACCGGTCACCCAGGCTTCGTCACCCCGGGCGGCGGCCACCAGTTGGCCGCCCACCACCAACAGGCGGTGTTCGCTGCCGCGCACAAAGCGCTCCACGATCACGCCACTGCCTTCGGCATCGGCCAATGCATAAGCGGCCTCAATGTCTTCTCGGCGGCTCAGTTCGAGCGACACGCCACGGCCATGGTTGGCGTCAGTCGGTTTGACCACCACCGGCAGGCCCACGTCCTGCGCGGCGTCCCAGGCGGCTTCGGCGCTGTCGACCACTTCGCCCTCCGGCACCGGCACACCGCAGGCAGCAAGCAGTCCTTTGGTCAGGTCCTTGTCGCTGGCAATGCCTTCAGCGATGGCACTGGTGCGGTCGGTTTCGGCCGTCCAGATGCGGCGTTGGCGCGAGCCGTAGCCGAGCTGCACGAGGTTGCCGTCGTTGAGGCGGATGTGCGGGATGCGGCGGCCGGTGGCAGCGTCCACGATGCAGGCCGTGCTGGGGCCCAGGCACAGGTCGTCGACCAGATCGCGCAATTCGTCGACCGAGGCGGTCACATTGCAGGGCTGGTCGTTGATGGCGGCCATCAGCAACTCATGCGCCAAGGTCAGCGCGCGGCGCGCCACTTGTTCATCACGGGCACGGAACACCATCTTGTAGACCCCTCGGACTGGCGTGCTGCGGGTTTGGCCGAAGCCGGTTTGCATGCCGGCCAGGTTCTGCAACTCGATCACCACGTGTTCGAGGATGTGCCCGGCCCACGTGCCTTCTTGCAGGCGCTGCAGAAACCCGCCCTTTTCGCCCACACCGCACTGGTGGTCGCCCAAGCTGGGCAACCAAGCGACAAGCCGCTCGGTCAGGCCGGGCAGCAGGTTGGAGGGGAAGTCTTCGAGCTCACCGATGTCGAGCCAGCTTTCGAGCACCGGGCGGTAGGTCCAGATGTTGGGTCCACCGAGGTGGCTGACGCGCAGGAAGCGGATGGGATTTTTCATGGGCCTCGGTTCAGCGGGGGGACACGGGGGTCATCGGCGCACAGGGTCGGCGCGTTACATCAAGGACAATGCCCAGCCCGCCCTGCGGCGCAAGGCACCCTCCGGACCGACCTGCATTCAATGAATTCACCATCACCCGCTCCAACGTCTGTGTTCAGTGCCTTGCCGCAACCCTGGCTCGACACGCTGCAATCCAGGCTCATGGCAAACGAAAACGTTTCAAGTTGGCTGCTGGTTGACCTTGACGAGAAACTCCGGTTTTCAGCCAGCGTGTTGGTGCTGACCAACCAGCGCCTGCTGAGTTGGGACGCCAGCGGAACCGGGGGGACCGCAACGAGCTGGCGCGAGTGGCCCCTGGCGCCGGCATTGTCCTTGAAGCATGGCGACCACGCCGGCGTCGGGCAGATCAGCGTGCACGACGCACAGCAGCGTTTGGCGATTTGGCGCTTCACGCTGGCACAAAACCCGCGCGCGCTGCGCCTGATCAACGACTTTGAGCGCCAAGCCGCGGTGCGCACCAGCGGCCAAACCACGCCGGTCGGTGCGCACCGCAGTTGCGAAAGCTGCCATGCCGAGTTGCCCGACAACAGCGACGAGTGCCCGCAATGCCACCGCGAGCTGCACAGCCCGCCCTCCACCTGGGTGCTGCTGCGACTGGGCCGGTTTGCCAAACCCTACCAGGGCCAATTGCTGCTCGGTTTTGTGCTGACGCTGGCCTCCACCGCCGCCACGCTGGTGCCGCCCTACCTCACCATGCCGTTGATGGACAAGGTGCTGATCCCGTTTCAAAACGGCCAGCGCATCGACCCCTGGCAGGTGGCGCTGCTGCTGAGCGGCCTGCTGGCGTCGGCCCTGGCCGCCTGGGGCTTGGGCTGGGCGCGCACGTATGTGCTGTCGCTGGTGTCTGAGCGCATCGGCGCCGACCTGCGCACAGCCACCTTTGAGCATCTGCTGGCGCTGTCGCTCGACTACTTCGGCGGCAAACGCACCGGCGATTTGATGGCACGCATCGGCTCGGAGACCGACCGCATCTGCGTGTTCTTGTCGCTGCACGCGCTCGATTTCGCCATCGATGTACTGATGATCGTGATGACCTCGGCCATCTTGTTCAGCATCAACCACTGGCTGGCGCTGGTGACGCTGATCCCCTTGCCCTTCATCGCCTGGATGATTCACTTGGTGCGAGATCGCCTGCGCACCGGCTTTGAGAAGATCGACCGCGTCTGGTCCGACGTCACCAACGTGCTGGCCGACACCATTCCCGGCATCCGCGTGGTGAAGGCCTTTGCCCAAGAAAAGCGCGAAGCCACCCGCTTCCGCGAGGCCAACCGCCACAACCTGCTGGTCAACGACAAGCTCAACAAGACTTGGTCGCTGTTCACACCCACGGTCTCGCTGCTGACTGAACTGGGCCTGCTGGTGGTGTGGGCGTTTGGCATTTGGCAGGTGTCCAAGGGCGACATCACAGTCGGCGTGCTGACCGCCTTCCTGGCCTACATCGGGCGTTTTTACGGGCGTCTCGATTCGATGAGCCGCATCGTGTCGGTGACGCAAAAAGCCGCCGCCGGCGCCAAGCGCATCTTCGACATCCTTGATCACGTGTCCAACGTGCCCGAGCCCAGCAACCCGGTGAACAAACCGCACGTGGCAGGCGGTATCGAGTTGCGTGACGTGAGTTTCCGCTACGGCAACCGCTCGATCATTCGCGGCATGAACCTGCAGATCAAACCGGGCGAGATGATCGGTTTGGTGGGCCACAGCGGCTCGGGCAAGAGCACGCTGGTCAACCTGATCTGCCGCTTCTACGACGTGAGCGGCGGCTCGATCCGCGTGGATGGCAGCGATGTGCGCCAGTTCGGCGTGGCCGACTACCGGCGCCACATCGGCCTGGTGCTTCAAGAGCCGTTCTTGTTCTTCGGCACGATTGCCGAGAACATCGCCTACGGCAAGCCGGGCGCCTCGCGCGCGGAAATCGTTGCCGCGGCCCGCGCCGCGCACGCCCACGAGTTCATCTTGCGCCTGCCGCAAGGCTACGACTCGCTGGTGGGGGAACGCGGCCAAGGCCTCTCCGGTGGCGAGCGCCAGCGCATCTCGATCGCGCGCGCGCTGCTGATCGACCCGCGCATCTTGATCTTGGACGAAGCCACCTCCAGCGTCGATACCGAGACCGAGAAGGAAATCCAGAAGGCACTCGACAACCTGGTGGCAGGCCGCACCACGATCGCCATCGCCCACCGCTTGTCGACCCTGCGCAAGGCCGACCGCCTGGTGGTGATGGACCGCGGCGAGGTGGTAGAAGTGGGCCCGCACGATGAGCTGATGGCCAAGGAAGGCGCTTACTGGCGGCTCTACATGGCGCAGCTGCGCAATGTCGACACCGAGGACGACACCACCGCCCTGGTGGCCGCACCGAACCCGACCGCGCACGGCGCCACGTCCGGCACCGCCTGACCACGAGACCCCCCGCACCATGAACGAATTGAAGCTCAGCCGTCACCCGCAAGGCGCCCTGCAACTGCTCACCGACGATGGCGTGCTGCACCTGGGCGTGCTGCCGGTGCGCGCCTTTCCTTTGGCCGCACCTGACGAGGGTGTGTCACTGGTCGGCACCGAGGGGCATGAGTTGGCCTGGATTGACCGCCTGTCGGGCCTGCTCGCCACCACCCGTGAGTTGATTGAAGAAGAACTGGCTCACCGCGAGTTCATGCCGCACATCCAGCGCATCGTGCATGTGAGCACCTACGGCACACCCAGCACCTGGACCGTCGAGACCGAGCGTGGACCGACCGAGCTCGTCTTGAAAGCCGAAGAAGACATTCGCCGCCTCGGCGAAGGCCGCCTGCTGGTGCAAGACAGCCACGGTATCCAGTTCATCGTGCCCGATCAGTTCGCGCTCGACCGCGCCTCCAAACGCATCCTCGACCGCTTTCTCTGAAAGAGCGGTGGCCGGCGTGAGGGGGACGTTTGGCCAGCCCGCTCTGGGCCAGCGCACCCTCCCCCCCTCGGCCCACAGCCCAGCCGCATCGCAGGTCTGCAGCAACCCCATGGCCAAGGCGAACCTCGTGCGTGGCATGCGCACCAACGAAAAAAGCCCTGCTCAGCGAACTGAGCAGGGCTTTGATGCTTGGCGGAGTGGACGGGACTCGAACCCGCGACCCCCGGCGTGACAGGCCGGTATTCTAACCAACTGAACTACCACTCCACGTGGCTGACAACTTCGAGGCTTGCGCCGCAAGTGCTGCCAAAACTTGGCGTCCCCTAGGGGATTCGAACCCCTGTAGTCACCGTGAAAGGGTGGTGTCCTAGGCCTCTAGACGAAGGGGACTCAACTGATCACAAACTGCAACTTGCCCTGTGCGCCCCACCTTTGAGAGAAAGGTGGTGGAGGTAAACGGGATCGAACCGATGACCTCTTGCATGCCATGCAAGCGCTCTCCCAGCTGAGCTATACCCCCGAATGACTTCGGGCGCTGCGAGGCGGCTGGCCTCGCAACACTGCACAGTGGCAAGTCGGACACCCGTGACGGTGCCGCTGCATTCAACTGCCCCTTTCACAAGGCGGCTGAAGCCCTTTTAAATATTGGCGGAGTGGACGGGACTCGAACCCGCGACCCCCGGCGTGACAGGCCGGTATTCTAACCAACTGAACTACCACTCCGCGTGGCTGACAGCTGCGTGACTCGCGTCACAAGTGCTGTCAAAACTTGGCGTCCCCTAGGGGATTCGAACCCCTGTAGTCACCGTGAAAGGGTGGTGTCCTAGGCCTCTAGACGAAGGGGACTGAATCCTTCATACCCTGATACTGCGCGCCGCCTGTCTCTGTTGCCAGAAATTGGTGGAGGTAAACGGGATCGAACCGATGACCTCTTGCATGCCATGCAAGCGCTCTCCCAGCTGAGCTATACCCCCGTTAGCTGTTGGCTCGGCGCTTTTGGCGCCTGGCCTTGGCTGTTCAGGCTGATGGGCAAGTTGCTTTGCTTCTCAGTTCTGCGCAGTATCAAGCGAGTCCATCATTCTAATACGACTTTCAGACGCTCCGCAAGCGATTGAGCACTTCTTTTTGAGAAAAGAGAGCGAGCACCGCGTCCAGCGACGGCGTTTGCGGGCGGCCACACACCAGCACGCGCACGGCGTGGGCCAGTTGCGGCATCTTCAGGCCGTGGGCGGCCAGGGTTTCTTTGATGGCGACAGCGATGGTGGCCTTGTCCCACGTGCCCAGCTCGGCCAGCTTGTCGCGCAGCGCGACCAAGGCCGGGCGCACCGCCTCGGTCACATGGGCGTCGAGGTCGGCTTGCAACGGCGTCACCGGCACAAAGTGAATCGACATCCAATCGGCCAGCTCCACCAGCGTGGCACAGCGGTCTTTGTAGAGCGCGCACAGTGCGGCCAGCAGGTCGGGCGTTTGCTCAGGCAGGCCACGACGGGCCAACACCGGCACCATGCGGACCGCCAAGTCGGCATCGGGCATCTGCTTGATGTGGTGGGCATTGACCCAATTGAGCTTGGCGGCATCCCACTGCGCGGGGCTCCTGGCCAGGTGGTGGCCATCGAACCACTGCACCAGCTGCTCGCGGCTGAACAGCTCGTCGTCGCCGTGGCTCCAGCCCAAGCGGGCCAGGTAGTTGATCATGGCCTCGGGCAGGTAGCCGGCCTCTTCATACTGGGTGACGCTGACTGCACCGTGGCGCTTGGAGAGTTTGTCGCCGTCCGGGCCCAGGATCATCGGCGAGTGGCCGTACTCGGGCAGTTCGGCGCCCAGCGCGCGCAGGATGTTGATCTGGCGCGGGGTGTTGTTGACGTGGTCGTCGCCACGGATGACGTGGGTGATGCCCATGTCCCAGTCGTCCACCACCACGCAGAAGTTGTAGGTGGGCGTGCCCACGTCCGACGCGGCATCTTGGCTCGGGCGCGCGATGATCAGGTCATCGAGCTCGCGGTTGCTGATGGTGATCGGGCCTTTGACCAGATCGACCCAGGTCACGTCGCCGTCGAGCGCGTTTTTGAAGCGGATCACCGGGCGCACGCCGGCCGGCACGGGCGGCAGCGTCTTGCCCGCCTCGGGGCGCCAGCGGCCGTCGTAGCGCGGCTTGAGGCCGGCTTCGCGCTGGGCGTCGCGCATGGTGTCGAGCTCATCGGGTGAACAGTAGCAGCGGTAGGCCGTGCCGGATTCCAGCATGCCAGCGATCACCTCGCGGTAGCGCGCGATGCGCTGCATTTGGTAGAACGGACCCTCGTCGTAGCCGAGCTGCAACCAATCGAGCGCCGCAATGATCTGGTCGACCGCTTCTTGGGTGGAGCGGGCCTCGTCGGTGTCTTCGATGCGCAAGATGAAGTCACCGCCAAAATGCCGGGCGTAGGCCCAGGAAAACAGCGCAGTGCGGGCCGTGCCCAGGTGCAGAAAACCGGTAGGCGACGGGGCGATGCGGGTGCGGACTTGGCGGGTCATGGGCGGCAGGTTCGGTTCAACGGGACAAACGTCAGGATGGCGGGCGATCCATGGGCCCATCAATGCACATCGGTGCGGCATCCGTGATCGGTCACGGGTGCCTCACCGGTGCATCAATGGCGGTCAGAAGCGCTTTGCAGCGCCAAGCGGCTGCGGTCGCCGCCCTCTTCTTCTTCGCCCTGGGTCTTGCGCTGGGCGGCGATGGCGTCGAAGTCGTCTGAGCTCACGTCGCCCGTGATGTAGTGGCCGTCAAAGCACGAGGCCTCGAAGCCCAGCACGGCGGGGTTGAGCGCGCCCACCACCTTTTTCATGGCGTCGACGTCTTGGTAAATCAGGGCATCAGCGCCAATGAAGGCGCGGATTTCTTCAATCGTGCGGTCGTGGGCGATCAGCTCGGCCTTGGTCGGCATGTCGATGCCGTACACATTGGGGAAGCGCACCGGCGGCGCGGCCGAGGCCATGTAGACCTTGTTGGCGCCGGCGTCGCGCGCCATTTGCACAATCTCTTTGGAGGTGGTGCCGCGCACGATCGAGTCGTCCACCAGCAGCACATTGCGACCCTTGAACTCCACGCCAATGGCGTTGAGCTTCTGGCGCACGCTCTTTTTGCGCGCACCCTGGCCCGGCATGATGAAGGTGCGGCCCACGTAGCGGTTCTTCACGAAGCCTTCGCGATACGGCTTGCCAATTTTTTGCGCGAGTTGCATGGCCGAGGGGCGGCTGGATTCCGGGATCGGGATCACCACATCAATGTCGCTCGGGCGAATGGTGGAGATCAGGCGCTGGGCCAGCGTCTCGCCCATGTTCAACCGGGCTTGATACACCGAGATGCCGTCCATCACCGAGTCCGGGCGGGCCAGGTAGACGTACTCGAACATGCAGGGCTGCAGGGTCGGGTTCTCGGCGCATTGGCGGGCGTGCACATTGCCGTCGAGGTCGATGAAGATGGCTTCGCCGGGCGCCACATCGCGCACCACGCGGTGGCCGTTGCCCTCAATGGCCACTGATTCGCTGGCCACCATCACGGTGCGACCTTCGGGCGATTCGCCTTCGCCATAGCAGAGCGGGCGAATGCCATACGGGTCGCGGAACGCCAGCAAACCGTAGCCGGCAATCAGCGCCACCACGGCATACGAGCCCTTGATGCGCTTGTGCACCACGCTCACGGCCTTGAACACCTCTTCGGGCGTCAGCGGCAGGTTGCGCGCAGCTTGCTCAATCTCGTGGGCCAGGATGTTGATCAAGACCTCGGTGTCGCTCTCGGTGTTGATGTGCCGGCGGTCGATGTCGAACAGCTCTTTTTTCAGGTCGTGCGCATTGGTCAGGTTGCCGTTGTGCACCAGCACGATGCCGTAGGGCGCGTTGACGTAGAAGGGCTGCGCCTCTTCCTCGCTGTAGGCGTTGCCCGCGGTCGGGTAGCGGCACTGGCCCAGGCCCACCGTGCCCGGCAGCGCCCGCATGGTGCGGGTGCGGAAGACGTCGCGCACCATGCCGCGCGCCGTGTGCATGAAGCACTTGGTGCCTTGCATGGTGACGATGCCGGCGGCATCTTGCCCGCGGTGCTGCAGCAGC
>JBEAOO010000139.1:0-14304 GCA_041164825.1 Pseudomonadota bacterium
TCGTCGTAGCTGCTGACCTTGAAATAGCCATACAGCATGGCCACGGCAATCATGCCCATCTCGACCAGGGTGGCCCTTTTTCGGCCGATGTACTGCGACAGCACGCCCAGCGGAAAACGCATCAGCGCCCCGGCCAGGATGGGCACCGAGATCATGAAGCCCTTCTGCGCCGCGTCCAGGTGGAAGGACTCGCTGATGAAGGGCGCCATGGCGCCGTTGAGCACCCAGATGCAGCACGAAAACGCAAAGTAGAAAAACGCGGCGAACAGGGTGGGCGAGTGGCCTGAGCGCAAAAAAGTTTTGAAGCTGGTCATGGTGCGGGTGCTAGGCAGAAGTGGGTGAACGGAAAACGCTGCGCCCGGCCCCCGCAAAGCAAGCGGGCCGTTCAAGGCGATGTGTTTTGGGTGGGGGATGATGCTGTCACGCCGGACGCTGGCCGGCTCGCGGAGGGCAGCGCTGCCGTCAACGGCCGCGCGCTGGGGCCGTCTTGCTGCGTTTGCTGTCCGGTGACAAAAGCGGTGCGTCGTTGCACCGTGCAGCCCTTGTGCATGCAAACACCGTGCCCGGGTTTGTCCCCATGGTGCGCGGGTGGGTGTTGACAGGTAACGAGGTGGCGGCGGGTTTCACGGTGAAAATGGTGGCATGCCCCAGTCCTTGCTCGTCTACGCCTTGCCAGACCCGCTGCCCGAGAACCTCGCCGCGCAGCCCGACGCCCCCTTGCCTCCTGCTTGGCTGGGCTTGGGCGCCGTGCTCGCCCCGTGGCCCGAGAGTGCCGTGGCTGTGCGTCAATTTGGTGCGGATGCACCGGATCGGGTCGTGATTCTGGGGCGGGCCGAGCTGCTTTGCGCGGCGTGGCAAGCGGCCGCTGCGGTGCCCACCGCGGTGGCGGCTGGCGCGGCGCTGCCCTGCGCGGTCAGCCTGGTGGGGCCGGCGCCCGATGCCCACACGCTCGCTGCCTTGCTGGGCTTGGGTCTGACCGGGTGGTGGCCCGATGCTGTGTTGGCCAGCGCTGAAAGCTTGGCCGCGGCGCTCACCGTCGACCGCCTGCGTTGGGCGCACGACCGGGCGGTGCGCGCCGACCTGGCGCGCTTGCAGACGCAGATCGACGAGCGCAAATGGGTGGACCGAGCCAAGGGCGTGCTGATGAGCGCACGCGGCATGGGCGAGGACGAGGCGTTCCGCTTGCTGCGCGGCGCCTCGATGCATGCCAAGCTGCGCGTGGGTGAGGTGTCTCGCTCGGTGATTGAGGCCGCGCAGTGGGCCGACGCCATCAACCGCGCCGGGCAGTTGCGCATGCTGTCGCAGCGGCTGGTGAAGCTGGCGGCGCAGCGCATGGCGGGCGCCGACGCGCGCCGTGCCCGCACCTTGTTGGACGAGGCCATGGACCGGGCGCAGGACAACCTCGACCGGCTCGATGCGCTGTTGCCCAAAGATGCTCCCGAGGCGAGCACCGCAGCACTCGCCCGCGCCCAGCGCGCATGGCAAGGCTTGCGCACCGATTTGCAAGCCGCGCTGGTGAACCGGCGTGGAGTGACGGTGCTCGGTGCGGTGGACCAGCGTGCCGAGGCCTTGCTTGACGCGGCCGAGGCCCTCACCGAGGCGCTGGAAGCGGCCGGTGCCCGGCGCGCGTTGCACATCATCAACCTGTGCGGTCGCCAGCGCATGCGCGTGCAGCGTTTGGCCAAAGATGCCTTGCTGGCCGCGCTGCTGCACGAGCCGCAGCGGCGAGTGGGCCTGCCGGCGCTGATGGACGCCTTTGAAGCCGCCTTGCGCGAGCTGGGCTCGGCGCCACTGTCGAGCGAAGACATTCGTGCCGGCTTGGCCGAGGCGGGCGAAGAATGGCTGCGTTTGTTGCGCGGTCTGCGCAGCAGCGACGACGCCGAGAGCCAAGCGCTGCTGGCGGGCTCCAGCGATGCGTTGCTCGACATCTTTGACCGTCTGACCGCGGCCTACGAGCACAGCTTGCAAGTCATCATGTCGTGATGGGCGGAGCGGGGTCGAGGTTGGGGGGGCTGATCGTCCAGGGTGCGGGTGCGGGTGCGCTGAGCCCCAGCCGCAGGCCCGAGAGGCGCCGCCAGTAAAACCAGCTGGTGCACGGGTGCACACAATTGGGAGCCGTGGACGCGGCTATCATCACCAGCGAGCCGGTCGATGAAGCGTGCGCGCCACAGAGCGCGACGGAGGGAGCGCCGGTGCGTGTGTTTGTGCCCCCCAAGTGCGCCCCAGGCGCCCCACCCGACGCAAAGCGAATGACCCTCCGCAAATCCTCCACGCCGGCCGAGTTGGCCTTGCTGTCGCATGACCTTTCTGCTCGGCTGGGTTTGGCCGAAGGGGCGCTGGGCGGCGTGTTGCTGGAGTGGGTGAACCGGAGCGACGCGCTGTTTGGCATCAAGGACGTCGTCAGTGGCCGGTATGTGTGGGTCAACGAGCGCTTGGCCACGCTGTTTGGCACCGACATTGGTGGCGTGATTGGCCGCAGCGATGCCGAACTGCTCGACCCCGAACCCGCCGCGGCGATGCGTGCGGCCGAACAAACCGCCTTGGGCCAAACCACGCCGAGCGTGAGCGAGCACCGCATTGAGCGCGATCGCCGCCGCCGCGAATTCAGCGTCACCCGCGTGCTGTTGCCACGTGCCCATGAGGGTGTGCCGCAGCACCTGTGCAGCATCTGGAGCGAGCTCACGGTGCAGCGCCAGCGCGAGGCACAACTCAACAAAACCCTGCAGCAGCTGGAGACGCAGCAGCAAGCCATTGAGGCGCTGCGCCGCGAGACCCAAGACGAGGCCCTGCGCGACAACCTCACCGGCCTCTACCAGCGAGCCCACTTCGACGACCAGCTGCGCCGCGAAATCGATTTGTCATCGCGCGAGCACCGCGAGTTTGCGCTGGTGTCGGTGCAACTGGATGCGCTCACACCGGGCGTGGCCGCGCGCGGTGAAGAAGCGCACCGCCGCGTGCTGGAAGCGCTGGGCCGCTTGCTGCGCGGCAACACCCGCGCGATGGACGCCTCGTGCCGCATCGACGACGACCGCTTCGCCGTGCTGCTCTCAGGCGTGGGCCTGGCCACCGCCCACTCGCGCATGGAAGGCCTGCGCCGCCAATGCGCGACCCAAATCGTGGTGCTCAACGGCGAGGATCTGGGCTTCACGGTGTCGATGGGTGTGGCGAGTTTTCCGCACACGGCGCAGACCCGCGAAGAGCTGCTGGAGGCCATTGACGTGGCTTTGGCCGAGGCGCAGCGCCGCGGCGGCAACCACGTGGCGCTGGCCAGCATTCGCTTTGAGGGCTGAGAGGCTGAGCGTCTTTTCGCTGCCCCGCCAAAGGCCGCCCGCTGGTCGCCGGCCCATCACCGCCCTGTTATCACCGCGGGACGCGTCCACGTGGCAAGCCACCACTGGTTCGGGGAGCGCCAGCCTCCGCATGAGGCTCGCGGCAACAGAGGGAAGCGAACATCCCGGCCTGAGCGGCCTTTACCTTCGAGCGCCAGCCCGTCGGCGAAGGCGCTGCGCCAGACGCCGGGCGGTCAATCCGGCGTGTGCTGCAAGGCGGCCAACACGGCCTGCCAATGTGCGGGCGATACCGGCGTGATCGACAGGCGGCTGCCGCGCTGCAGCACCACCATCCCGGCCAGTTCCGGCCGCTCGCGCATCTCGCTCAGCGGCAGCAAGCGCGTCTTGCGGCGCAGGGTTACGTCCACGTTCAGCCAGCGCGGCTCGCCGGGTTTCACCTTGGCGTCGAAGTAGGGGCTGTTGGGGTCGAATTGCGTGGCATCGGGGTAGGCGCTGCTGGCCACTTCGGCCAGGCCGGCAATGCCGGGTTCGGCGCAGGACGAGTGATAAAACAGCACGCCATCGCCCGCCTGCATGGCGTCGCGCATGAAGTTGCGCGCCTGATGGTTGCGCACGCCGACCCAGGGCACGGTGTGCTGCGGCGCGGCGGCCAAATCATCAATGCTGCACTCGGCGGGCTCGCTCTTCATCAGCCAGTAGTGCGGGCCCTCGGCTCGGGCGGCGACAGGGGTGGGGCTGGGCATGGGCATGCAGGCGCAGAACGCGCGAGAGCGTGGGAGGCGGAGAAAAAAGAGGGGGTGTCCGCGGCGAGCCGTGAGCCGCATTCCTGAACCCAGGGGGATTCAGGTGGGCGAGGTCAGAGGAGCTTCGGGTTCATCTGACGCGAGACGATCACACCAGCCCCACGATGTTCCAAGCCCAGGCTCATAAGAGCATCGGTTCAAGGAAATATAAGACTCACGCGAACGCCGCGGACAGATAGATTCTATGCCTCTGGCGAGCGGATGAATGTGAAGTTTTGGCCCGCAAACAGGGGCCAGTTGCCATGCCGCCGCGCCGTTGCGTCAGACAGCTGTTTACAGCAGCTGCCCGTTGGCGCCGAGGGTCTGGTCGAGGCGCTGTATCAGCGCGTCGATGTCGACGTTGGCGCCGTCGTTGGCGGCGGCCGAGGCCACCGCGTTGGCCGGGCGTTCGGCCAGGGCATAGGCCAAGTTCAAGGCGGCCAGCACGGCAATGCGCTCGCGCGCCTTCACCTTGCCTGCGTCGCGGATGTTGCTCATTTCGCGGTCCACTTCGGCCACGGCCTGCAGCAATTGGGTCTCGCCGCCTTCGGGGCAACCCAGCAGGTAGCTTTGGCCGAGGATGGTGACTTCCATCTGCTTCATGGGGCGCTTTCAGGCGAGGGGGCGGATGGGGGCGGCAGGGCGTCGCTGGGCAGGCGTTCCAGCAGCGCGTCAATGCGGTTGCGCGCTGCGCTCAGGCGCGAGCGCAGGCTGTCGCGTTCGTGGCCGACGCTGGCGAGCTGCTGCTCCAGCAGCGCGTTGGTGCGCTGCAGTTCTTCATGCCGAAGCAGCAGGCGTTCGACCCGTTCTGCAAGATCCTCGATTTTCGACATGGTGGTGCGGTGGGCTGGTCAGCGAGTGAAAGATTGTAGGTGCGGCTCAAGCGCTTGCTCGGGCGGTGGATGCCGCCAGCGGTGCGCTGTCGCACCAGACCGAGACCGCGCACTCGCCGCAGCGCGGTTGGCGCGCCTGGCACACGTAGCGCCCATGCAAGATCAGCCAGTGGTGGGCGTGTTGCAGGTAAGCGGCGGGCACGCGCTTGAGCAGCTTGAGTTCGACCTCGAGCGGGTTCTTGCCGGGCGCCAAACCGGTGCGGTTGCTGACGCGAAAGATGTGGGTGTCGACCGCCATGGTGGCTTCGCCGAAGGCCACGTTGAGCACCACGTTGGCGGTCTTGCGGCCCACACCGGGCAGCGCCTCCATCGCTTCGCGCGTGCGCGGCACCTGGCCGCCGTGCTGCTCGACCAGGATCCGGCAGGTGGCGTAGAGGTTCTTGGCCTTGGTGGGGTAGAGGCCGATGGTTTTGAGGGCGTCGGTGAGCGCAGGCAGGCCCAGGTCGAGTATTTTTTGCGGCGAGTTGGCGCGCGGAAACAGGTGCCGCGTGGCCTTGTTGACGCCCACGTCGGTGGCCTGCGCCGACAGCAGCACGGCCGCCAGCAGCTCGAACACATTGGTGTACTCCAGCTCCGTCACCGGGTGCGGATTGGCCGCATGCAGGGTGGCAAAGAAGGGTTCGATGGCCGAGGTTTTCATGGTTGTCTCGTGGGGGACGATGCAGAACGCGTGGAGGCGCGCGGGGTCAGGGGGCGCGTTTGGCCCGGGCGCGCGCCAGCGCGGCTTCGATCACCGCGCGCTTGTTGGCGAGCACCTCGGGATCGGCGTGGCGCGAGGCCGCAGGCAGGTCGGCGAGCTTGGTTTCGGCCTTGCGGATCAGGCGGTCTTCGTTGTCGGTGTGGGCGCGCGCCAGGCGGAACTGGTGAAACGCGTAACGCTCGCGCGCCTCATCGGCCTGCGGCTGCGACCACGCGGCCCAGCCCGTGGCCGCGCCCGCGGGGGAGGGCAGCATGTCGATGCAATCGACCGGGCACACCGGCAGGCAGAGCTCGCAGCCGGTGCAGGCGGCATCGATCACGGTGTGCATGTGCTTGTTGGCGCCGACGATGGCGTCGGTGGGGCAGGCGGCCAGGCAGAGCGTGCAGCCGATGCACCAGGCCTCGTCGATGCGCGCCAGCAAGCGCGGCCCGGCCACGCCGTGCACGGGGTTGAGCGGCACCACCGGCCGGCCGGTGAGCGCGGCCAAGCGGGCCACGCCTTCTTCGCCACCAGGCGGGCACTGGTTGATCTGGGCGTCCCCCGCAGCGACGGCCTGCGCGTAGGCGGCGCAGTCCGGGTAGCCGCAACGTGTGCACTGGGTTTGCGGCAGCGCGGCGTTGATCGCTCGGGCCAGGTCGGGTGCGGCAAGGGGCGCGGCTTGGCGCGCAGTGTCGGGAGCAGCGTCACGAGCAGGGTAGGGCGGCAGGGAAGTCACAGTGCAGAGTGTCGCAACAAAAACGTCGCGGCGGCGCGGCAGGGCCGCCCTCCAACGACAACGGCGCGCCCCGTTGCCGGAGCGCGCCGTTGAGAAAGGGCCGTGTGGCCGGCTTGGTCGCTCAGGCAGCCTTGCGTTTGGCGGCCGCGCGCGGTGCGGCAAGCTTCACTTGGGCCTGGGCTTGTTGGTGCTTGGCAATGAAGTCGCGCACCTGCGGGTAAGCCATCTCGCGCCAGCGGCGGCCCGAGAAGATGCCGTAGTGGCCCGCGCCAACCACGTCGTAGTGGAACTGGCGATCCTTCGGGATGCCGGTGCACAGGCCGTGTGCGGCACGGGTTTGGCCGGCACCCGAGATGTCGTCCAACTCGCCTTCCACCGTCAGCAGCGCGGTGGTGGTGATGTCTTGCGGGCGCACGCGCTGGCCCGACACATCCCAGGTGCCGTTGACGAGCGCGAAGTCCTGGAACACCACCTTGATGGTTTCGAGGTAGTAGTCGGCCGGCATGTCGAGCACGGCGTTGTACTCGTCGTAGAACTGGCGGTGCGAATCGATGCTGCCTTCGTCACCACGCACCAGGTCGAGGAAGTAGTCGTAGTGCGAGCTCATGTGGCGATCGGGGTTCATCGCCACAAAGCCGGTGTGCTGCAAAAAGCCCGGGTAGACCGCGCGGCCCGCACCGGGGAAGTTGACCGGCACGCGATAAATCACGTTGTTCTCGAACCACTCGTGCGTCTTGTTCATGGCCAGGTTGTTGACGGCCGTCGGGCTCTTGCGAGCGTCGATGGGGCCGCCCATCATGGTCATGGTGCGCGGCGTCACTTCGCCCGCGGAGGCCATCAGCGCGATGGCGCCCAACACCGGCACGGTCGGCTGGCAGACCGAGATCACATTGACCTCGGGGCCGATGTGGCGGATGAACTCTTGCACGTAGTGCACGTAGTCGGACAGGTGGAATTCGCCGTCAGCCATGGGCACCATGCGTGCATCGGTCCAGTCGGTCACGTAGACCTTGTGGTCGTGCAGCAGGGCCTTCACGGTGTCGCGCAGCAGCGTGGAGTGATGGCCCGAGAGCGGCGCCACGACCAGCACGGTGGGCTGGTCTTTGAGCTTGGTGAGCGTGGGCAGGTGGTCGCTGAAGCGCTTGAAACGCAGCAGGCGGCAAAACGGCTTGGTGATGGGCACCTGCTCTTGCACGGCCACATCGATGCCATCAATCTGCACCGAGCGGATGTTGAACTCGGGCTTTTCGTATTCCTTCGAGAGGCGGTGCATCAGGTCCAGGCCGGCGGACACGCGGTCGGCCATGGGCACGTGATGGAAGGGGGACAGCGGGTGGCTGTAGAGCTTGGAGGACGCGCTGGCGAACTCAGCGAACGGACTCAACAGGGCGCGTTGGGTTTCATACAGCTGGTAAAGCATGGTTCTTCCTCAGAGAGACAAGCAGGGCACAGGCAAACGCGCCGGAACACGCCAACCTGGTGGCGCGGAGCCCCCCTTTTTCTTGGGGACTCAGCGCCTGTTGTGCGATGCAGCATTTTACGGAGTCTCACCCCATCATGAGGCTGACACGGGTTCGCGAAAACCCGAAGTGAGGGGTGAATGGAACCCTTTCCCGGCGTTGAATGCACGGCGATCGCGACTTAAGGCCGAATTTCTATCGGTTTTGTGCACGCTCCGTCGGGGTGCAGGCGCAAAAAAACCCGGCGCGTGGCCGGGTTGGTCGCAGCGAGCCATGCTCGAGCCAAGCTCAGGCCAAGCTCAGGCCAAGCTCAGGCCGAGATCAGCCGCGCATCACCGTGGCCATGGCCGACACCACGGCATCGATGTTGTGGTGGTTGAGGGCGGCCACGCAGATGCGGCCGGAGTCGACACCGTAGATGCCGAACTCATTGCGCAGGCGGGTCATTTGGTCTTTGTTCAGGCCCGAATAGCTGAACATGCCGTTTTGCGTGGTGATGAAGCTCACGTCTTGCGTCACACCGGCGGCTTGCAGCTTGTCTTGCAGGGCGCGGCGCATGGCTTTGATGCGCACGCGCATGCCGGCCAGTTCCTCTTCCCACATGGCGCGCAGCGCGGGCGTGCCCAGCACCGAGGCCACCACCTGCGCACCGTGGGTGGGCGGGTTGGAGTAGTTGGTGCGGATCACGCGCTTGAGCTGGCTCAGCACGCGGCCGGCTTCTTCTTTCGACTCGCAGTACACGCTCAGCGCGCCCACACGCTCGCCGTAGAGCGAAAAGCTCTTGGAGAAGCTGGTGGAGACGAAGAAATCGAGGCCCGAGGCCATGAACTGGGCGATCACCTGGCCGTCTTCGGCAATGCCTTCGCCGAAGCCTTGGTAGGCCATGTCGAGGAAGGGCACCAGGTTGCGCGCCTTCAGCACCTCGATCACCTGCGCCCATTGGGCGGGCGTGATGTCGTAGCCGGTCGGGTTGTGGCAGCAGGCGTGCAGCAGCACGATGGTGCCGGCCGGGGCGGCGCCCAGCGTGGCCAGCATGCCTTCCACGTTCACGCCACGGCGCTCGGCATCGTAGTAGGGGTAGGTGCCCACGGCAAAGCCAGCGGATTCAAACAGCGCGCGGTGGTTTTCCCAGCTCGGGTCGCTGATCAGCACCTGGGCGCTGGGGTTCAGGCGCTGCAGAAAGTCGGCACCGATCTTCAGGCCGCCGGTGCCGCCAATGGCTTGCACGGTGGCCACTTGGCCGCCAGTAACGGCCGCGCTGTCGGCACCAAACACCAGGCCTTGCACGGCCTTGTCGTAGGCGGCAATGCCGTCGATGGGCAGGTAACCGCGCGCCTTGGGGGCTTCGAGCATCAGCTTTTCAGCGGTGGCCACGCAGGCCAGCAGCGGCAGCTTGCCGTTCTCGTCGTAGTACACGCCCACGCCGAGGTTGACCTTGGCGGGGTTGGTGTCGGCGCCAAATTGTTCGTTCAGACCCAAAATGGGGTCGCGCGGGGCCATGTCGACGGCGGCGAAAAGGGAAGCCATGGGGTGTCCTTGTCAGTGGGGCGAGAGATCGTTGGGAAAGGAAAGCGGAATCCGGTTACGCTTTCCGGTTGCTCATCGCATGACGCGCTGAGGACAACCCGAGGATTTTATCCGTCATGGCCGAACCGATCGACCTTGTCCCTGCAGACAGCGCAGCGCCCGCCGCCGAGGGTGAGTTCGTCAGCTTTCCCGACTCGCCGTTTCAGCTGTTCCAGCCCTACCCACCGGCGGGCGATCAGCCGACCGCGATTGCCCAGCTGGTGGAGGGCATTCAGGACGGCCTGACCTACCAAACCCTGCTCGGCGTGACCGGCTCGGGCAAGACCTTCACGATGGCCAATGTGATCGCCCAGATGGGCCGGCCCGCCATCGTGTTTGCGCCCAACAAGACGCTGGCGGCGCAGCTGTATGCGGAGTTTCGCGAGTTCTTTCCGAAGAACGCGGTGGAGTACTTCGTCAGCTACTACGACTACTACCAGCCCGAAGCCTACGTGCCGCAGCGCGACCTGTTCATCGAGAAGGACAGCGCCATCAACGAGCACATCGAGCAGATGCGCTTGAGCGCCACCAAAAGCCTGCTGGAGCGGCGCGACGTGATCATCGTGGCCAGCGTCTCGGCCATCTACGGCATCGGCAACCCGGCCGACTACCACCAGATGGTGATGACGCTGCGCGTGGGCGACAAGATGGGCCAGCGCGATGTGATCGCGCAGCTGATTCGCATGCAGTACACGCGCAACGACGTGGACTTCAGCCGCGGCGCCTTCCGCGTGCGCGGCGACACCATCGATGTGTTTCCGGCCGAGCACTCTGAGCTGGCGATCCGCATCGAGCTGTTTGACGACGAGATCGAAACGCTGCAGCTCTTTGACCCGCTCACCGGCCGCATCCGGCAAAAGATCCCGCGCTTCACTGTGTACCCGAGCAGCCACTATGTGACGCCGCGCGAGCGCGTGGTGGACGCCATTGCCACCATCAAAGACGAGTTGCGCGAGCGCGTGGCCCAGTTCATCAAGGACGGAAAATTGGTGGAGGCCCAGCGGCTGGAGCAGCGCACCCGGTTTGACTTGGAGATGATGCAGGAGATCGGCCACTGCAAGGGCATTGAGAACTACACGCGGCATCTGTCGGCCGCCAAGCCGGGCGACCCGCCGCCCACGCTGGTCGACTACTTGCCGCGCGACGCGCTGATGTTCATGGACGAATCGCACGTGCTGATTGGCCAGTTTGGCGGCATGTACAACGGCGACCGGGCGCGCAAGACCACGCTGGTGGAATACGGTTTTCGCCTGCCCAGCGCGCTCGACAACCGGCCGCTGAAGTTCGAGGAGTTCGAGGGCAAGATGCGCCAGGTGGTGTTTGTGTCGGCCACGCCCGCGGCTTATGAGCAAGCGCATGCCGGCCAGGTGGTGGAGCAGGTGGTGCGGCCCACGGGTTTGGTGGATCCGATTGTGGAAGTGCGTCCCGCCTCCAACCAAGTGGACGATGTGCTGCAGGAGATCCGCATTCGGGTTGAAAAATCGGAGCGCGTGCTGATCACCACGCTGACCAAGCGCATGGCCGAGCAACTCACCGATTACCTGAGCGAAAACGGTGTGAAAGTGCGTTACCTGCACTCCGACATCGACACCGTGGAACGGGTTGAGATCTTGCGCGACCTGCGTTTGGGCACGTTTGATGTGCTGGTGGGCATCAACTTGCTGCGCGAGGGCTTGGACATTCCCGAGGTCTCGCTCGTGGCCATTTTGGACGCCGACAAAGAGGGCTTTTTGCGCGCCGAGCGCAGCCTGATCCAGACCATTGGCCGCGCCGCGCGCAACCTCAACGGCCGGGCGATTTTGTATGGCGACCGCATCACCGAATCGATGCGCAAAGCCATCGGCGAAACCGACCGCCGCCGCACCAAGCAGGTGGCCCACAACGAGGCCATGGGCATCACGCCGAAGGCGCTCAACAAGAAGGTGCGAGAGCTGATCGACGGTGTGTACTCCGACAAGCCCGGGCGCGACGACGCCAAGCTCGCGCCCTTGGGCGCGGACGACGAGGTGTTGTCCGAGAAGGACCTCAGCAAGCGCATCAAGCTGCTTGAGAAGCAAATGCTCGAACACGCGCGCAACCTGGAATTTGAGAAGGCGGCCCGGGTGCGCGACCAACTCGCCCTGCTGCGGGAAAAAGCCTTTGGTGCGGCTGGAAGCGACAACATCGTGCCGCTGGTGAGCGGCGGGGCGTCGTGATGAAAGCTGTCAGGGAACTTTCCGGGCAATAGCCCACCGAAACAGTAGGCTTCTGCTATAGTTGAGCAACGCAGTCGGGTTACGGGTGATCCCTGAGCCGACAGGCTGCGGAACACAAGCAGGGGCGTTTGGTTCTGTGCTTTGTTCATGCCGATACCGGCGACAGGAGAGTTTCTATGCGTTTGACCACCAAAGGCCGTTTCGCCGTCACTGCCATGATCGACCTGGCTCTGCGTGAGCACACCGGGCCGGTCGCGCTCGCCGCCATCAGCGGCCGGCAGCAAATCTCGCTCTCGTACCTGGAGCAGCTGTTTGGCAAGCTGCGCCGCCACGAGTTGGTGGAGAGCACGCGCGGCCCCGGCGGCGGTTACTCACTCGGCCGCAAGGCCGACGAAATCACCGTGGCTGACATCATCGTTGCGGTGGACGAACCCATCGACGCCACCGGTTGCGCCGGCAAAGAAAACTGCATGGGCGACGACACCGGCCGCTGCATGACGCACGACCTGTGGAGCAGCCTGAACGCCAAGATGATCGAGTACCTCGACTCCATCTCGCTGCGCAAATTGGTGGACGAGCAACTCGCCAAGGGCGTGTCGATCGAGGAGGCGCCCATCAAGCGCGCCATCTCGACCCAGCCCGTGGTCAAGCCCATCAAGATCACCGCGCCGAACTCGGTGTTCGCGCTCGGTAACGCTTTCTCCAAATAAAAACGCTTGGTGCGGGCCCCCGCGAACGGTTCGCGGCTGGGCTGCGCCATTGACCACACACTCGTCAGTTTTGTTGTTGACCCGCCATGGACACGACCCCGCACTTTCCGATTTACATGGACTATGGCGCCACCAACCCGGTGGACCAGCGCGTTGTTGACGCGATGATTCCCTGGTTGCGCGAGCACTTCGGCAACCCCGCGTCGCGCAGCCACGCTTGGGGCTGGGAGGCGGAAGAAGCGGTCGAAAACGCGCGCATTCAAGTGGCCGAGCTGATCAACGCCGACCCGCGCGAGATCGTCTGGACCAGCGGCGCCACCGAGAGCAACAACCTCGCCATCAAGGGCGCGGCGCAGTTCTACAAAACCCGCGGCAAGCACATCATCACGGTCAAGACCGAGCACAAAGCCGTGCTCGACACCGTGCGCGAACTGGAGCGCCAGGGCTTTGACGCCACCTACCTCGATGTTGAGGAAGACGGCTTGCTCGACATCGAGAAGTTGCGCGCGGCGATTCGCCCGGACACCATTCTGGTGTCGGTGATGTACGTGAACAACGAGATCGGCGTGATCCAAGACATCACCGCCATCGGCAACTTGTGCCGCGAGCGCGGGATCATCTTCCATGTGGATGGCGCGCAAGCCACCGGCAAGGTCGCGATTGACATGGCGACGCTGCCGGTCGATTTGCTGAGCCTGGCCTCGCACAAGACCTACGGCCCCAAGGGCATCGGCGCGCTGTATGTGCGCCGCAAGCCGCGCATCCGCCTCGAAGCGCAGATGCACGGTGGTGGCCACGAGCGCGGCATGCGCTCGGGCACGCTGCCCACGCACCAGATCGTCGGCATGGGTGAGGCCTTCCGCATCGCCCGGGAAGAAATGGCGGCTGAGCTGGTGCGCGTGCGCGGCCTGCAGCAGCGCTTGATCCGCGGCTTGTCCGACATTGAGCAGACCTTTTTGAATGGCCACGCCGATCAGCGCGTGCCCCACAACGTGAACATGTCGTTCAACTACGTGGAAGGCGAGTCGCTGATCATGGGCATCAAGGGCATCGCAGTGTCGTCGGGCTCGGCCTGCACCTCGGCCAGCCTGGAGCCCAGCTATGTGTTGCGCGCCATTGGCCGCAGCGATGAGCTGGCGCACTCGTCCTTGCGCATGACCATCGGCCGCTACACCACCGAAGAAGAGATCGATTACGTGATCGCCACGCTCAAGACCACCGTGGCCAAGTTGCGCGAGCTCTCGCCCCTGTGGGACATGTACAAAGAAGGCATCGACATCAGCACCATTCAGTGGGCTGCACACTGATGCAAGACCGCGTTGTCAGGCCCCTGCAGGCTTGATCACCGACCCTTGAGATTCTGGAGAATTCACCATGGCATACAGCGACAAGGTTGTTGAGCACTACGAAAACCCGCGCAATGTGGGCGGCTTTGACAAGGGCGACGAAGACGTCGGCACTGGGATGGTCGGCGCACCAGCCTGCGGCGATGTGATGAAGCTGCAAATCAAGGTCAACCCGCAAACCGGGCTGATCGAGGACGCCAAGTTCAAGACCTATGGCTGCGGTTCGGCCATCGCCTCGAGCTCGCTGGTGACCGAGTGGGTCAAGGGCCGCTCGCTCGACGAAGCGCTGGCCATCAAGAACACGCAGATTGCCGAAGAGCTGGCGCTGCCGCCCGTCAAGATCCACTGCTCGATCTTGGCAGAAGACGCGATCAAGGCCGCTGTGAACGACTACAAGGCCAAACACGGCGCTGCTGCTGCGGAGCACTGAGCCATGGCCGTGACCCTCACCGAAGCGGCGGCCCGCCATGTCACGCGCTATATCGGCAAGCGTGGCCGTGGCGTGGGCGTGCGCCTGGGCGTCAAAACCACCGGCTGCTCGGGCCTGGCCTACATGCTTGAGTACGCCGACGATGTGGCGCCGGAAGACGTGATCTTTGAGGACCACGGCGTGAAGGTGCTGATCGATCCGAAGAGCTTGCCCTACC